>JALOBO010000189.1 GCA_023228225.1 Clostridia bacterium | reverse complement strand
TTTTTTCCCTTGTGCTAATGAACAGTATTTTGTATGCTCAGAATGGATAGAATCTGATAGTGATATGGGAGGACAAATAAGTAAACTTAAGATTTGTGAAGGAACTGACTTTTTTCTGGGGCATAAAATTAGATTAAAATAATGCTACCTTCAAAAAATGAATGTAGCAATTAAATTATAAGGAGAACTTATGTCAAAATACTGGTATGACAAATATCATAAAGAAAAAGAATCTCCAGAATTCTTATCTTGGTTCATCAACTGTTATGGTGCAGATACTAATTTTGAAGATGTTGAATCTGAGCAGGATGAGTATTGGGTAAGAAGGGGGTTTGCCTTAATGGGATGGAATGCAAGTTTACATATTATGAGACATTTAGATAAACCTCAGGAATAATCTTATGACTGAACGCTTAGTATCTGACTGGCTCAATGGCTTCCTGGACTACACGTCTGAAAGTGAGCCACCAACAACTTTCCGCTTGTGGACTGGCATCAACTGTATCGCCGCCATGCTGCAACGGAAATGTCTGATCCAATGGGGACCTATTCGCTTTTACCCTAACTTATACATCGTACTCGTTAGTCCTCCTGGTCAGGCCCGGAAGGGTACGGCGATAGGTTTTGGCATTGACTTCCTCATGAAGACTGGAATTAATATGTGTGCTGACTCAACGACTAAGGAGGCACTGATCAGGAAGATCGGCGAGTCAGCCAATAGTGACATTCAAGAAGATGGAACCATCAATTTCCACTCCTCCTACACCATTGTAAGTCCTGAACTAACTTCACTCCTCGGAGGTGGTGATCCTCAAATGATAAGTTGGCTAACGGACTGGTTTGACTGTGGTAAGGGTTCTGATGGGATTTGGGAATATTCCACTAAACACCAAGGAGAGGATCGCGTCAGTGGTATTTGGGTTAACTTACTTGGCGCGACTACTCCTGATCTAATTGGTAAGATTCCTGACATAATTGGCTCTGGACTTAGCTCGCGAATCATCTTCATCTACGAGCAACGACAGGAGAAGATATGTCCTCAGCCATTTTTAAGTGAGCACCAAAAAGATTTAAAAGCTGAATTGTATCATGACCTTGAACAAATCCACTTGCTTCAGGGCGAGTTTAAAGTCCAACCTGATTTTATCGAACTCTGGACTTCATGGTATATGGATCAAACAGTTAACCCACCATTCTGTGACAAGCGTCTGGCACGTTACTGTACTCGGCGCGGAACTCATATTATGAAACTTTGTATGGTGGTAAGTGCGAGTCGAAGTAATGAGATGATAATCACTGCTGATGATCTGAGTAGGGCGATTAAGATTCTTGAGCAAGCTGAGATTAAAATGCCTTACACCTTTGGCAGTATGGGTGACTCTCCAATGGCTAAGGTACTTAACAACTTAATGGTTGATATAGGTTCACACGGGACTGTGACAACTGCAGAGTTACTTCAGCGACATTATTATGACATTGGAAACTCACGAATGTTTGATGATATGATTTTAATACTAAAACGACAGGGCTTTTGTTCAAGTGATAACATCAACGGGCAGGCTATACTAACATATAATGGGAGGAAGTTTGATGGTTAAGAGACTCGTAGACTATGTACACCTAATGCTGTGCGATGAACCTCATGCAACAGATATGAAGGAGCTGCTGAGTCGTGACATTAGCAAGTGTTATTACTACTTGGAAAAATCAGTGGTAGATTCCGAAGTTAAACCATCTCACCAGAAGTGGTTGACTGTGACTAATAACGTAATGGACGCGCTTGATGCTAAGACTCCTGATGAGGGAATGAAGAAGTTAAAAGAGTTAGTACACGCAACTGCTTCATTGAGAGTACTAACTCCACATAAAGATTCGTTAATCAGATTACTCGAACGACTGCTTTAATCTCTACTTCTTCTCGCTCTTGACCTGCGACCTCGTTCTTGTCTTGAGCGAGAAGTTTTCTTCTTAGAATGATAACTACCCATCAACGATCCCCAGAAGTCCTCACCTCGCTTGTGCGCTCTCATACTTTTCCCAACTTGAGCAACTCCAGGGACGCCAGCAGCAGTCAAACCCAACTCCATTAAATCTTTCTTGAACGGATCATTAGTTAGCACCTTACTAATATCATTGGCAAACTCAGCCACTGGGCCAAGTACTGTTGAACCATACTTCATGCCACCTAAGATAGGAATAGGCTCAAGAAACTCCTTACCGACACCTAGAGCAATCTCACCTGAAGTCTTATCTTCACCTTTAAGTTTATAAAACTCTTTAAATGGTGTAGGATATGGTGAACTTGTATCAAATCCATCTTCGTAAAGCATGTTTAATAATGTAGTAGCAAGAACGAGTTTAAAAACCTTCGTCATTCTCTCTTGATTAGTTGAGTGTTTAAGTAGTTTAGTTATATATTGAGCTTTAGTTAATTTAGTATTTTTAGGAATCTTAAGTTCTTTAATCCCAAGCACATCTTGCGTTAAGAAGTTCCAATCATTAATGACGTAAGTCTGAAATAATGTCAGTGCTCGGCCAACAGCTTCACCCTGAATAGGTGCAACATCTCCTATTAAACCTGAAGCATTTGTCTTAACTACAAAATCATCAGCATAACGGACTGCCTCATCACCTTTAAGTTTTAGTTTATGTCTTGCAAAACTATAACCTGTTTCCCATGATGCTTGAGCAGAAAACATATCAATAACACTCATTGGCCTTAAAGCCCACCGACCGACAGTCTGTCTAATCTCACCTAAATTACCTGAAGCAATTCCACTAAGAGCGTCAGTAAATGATATATCCATTTCCCTTGCACTTAAGTACTTTGATTTTTCCATAGCTTTTGACTGGCCAGTAATTAACTTTCCTATTCCTCTGGCAGTATCAGTAATTGTACTATTAACAAAAACATTTCTTATTACTGCAGGCTGTACCATGATAGTATGAAGGTTACCACCTAATATGGAGAAAGCCAAACTCTCAGAAATCTTACTAACTAAAAAGTCTGCTGTAGGTCCTAACTTAGATTCCTGAAGTCCTGCAATACGATTAGACCATGTCCTTAAGAACTCATCAGCTGGCTGATTAAAACTCTTGAGTGTTCCATACTTACCTTTCTTAGGATCCTTAATCGGTCTACGTAACTCAGCAATCTTTGCTACAATAGGTGAGATATGAATATGTCTAATTCCTCTCTTAGAATAATTCTGATAAATATAAAGAGGATCAAGGAAAATAGGATCTTTCGTAAACTTATCTCGTGCTTTAGCAAAACGAAAACCAGTTTGTGTTGCCTGAGGATTACGTCCAGTTATTACATGGAGCTTTTCATTTGCAAGGTTAGTCTTAATTCCTAATTTATTAAGTAGATTATCTTCCCTGAAAAAGGTTAAGTAATTATCAACCTCATTCATAGGACGCTTACCTATATTAAGTCTCATCCCATTAAGACGATTAAACAAAGTCTTAAACTTAGCATCAAGAATTCTTCTAGCTGCCATCTGCTTTTCACCCATCTCAGGAATCTCAGTAATTCCCATCTTTTTAAGAATTGCTTTGCCCTTTCTCTGATCATTAATCCAGGAGATGCCTAAGTCTTTCCATTCCTGTTTACTAAGAGTCTTACGAAGATCTCTAATTTCTAATGCTTCAGCACTCAGCTCTTTCTTAATACTAACTTCAGCATCTCTATATTTATAATAGATTTC
>JALOBO010000188.1 GCA_023228225.1 Clostridia bacterium | reverse complement strand
ACTTTTATCTAAAATTAAAAAAAAAAGTTAAATTCTTTTGAATTTATTTGCAACTGCTTTTCTTGACCTGCAATCACCAAATTTAGCATTGTATTTAGTCCATGCCTCTTTTGGAGTGCGACAATAAGCAATTACATTGATTTCTTTATCTGACCAACGAAGTGAATTCAGATTGTCAAGTCTCTGAATATAAGCATCGTTCTCCTTTTCATATGACCATGACTTTTCATTATCCCAAGACCTAGAAACATCATTAATCATACCACGACGATTGTGTTTACATTTAGATACGTATGCAGGGTTAAGCCGTTTAAGTTCACAAGCAAAATTATTTCTATATTCACATTTTTCACAATCCGAATCAATAATTTCATCGAATTTCATAAATAAATCTGAACACGGAGCGATAACCCATTTTCCTTTTTCACAAGTATAGATTGTTTTTTCCATGATTATATATACGTCACGATACTATTTAAATCTTTCTAATAAAAATTAATTTTTGAATGTTATTTGAAACGTTTGTTCCAAATACTCGTATACTTGACTATAATCGATTTCAAATGTATCTTTATCATAAGCTCCCAGCCAATAGGCAATGGCTGTTACCGCATCACCTGTAATTCCTGTTCTCCACGCTTTCCATTTGCCACTATTTTGTACAAAACTAACTTTTCCACCCATGAAACAACTACGTGTTTGTAAATCCGTTTTAGATTGATACGCTTGAAGATACCACTGCGATAAAATATCTAAAATTCTATTATCATTCGGGTCAGTTATTCCAAATGCTTCTTTTATTTTCTTTGACATTGGTGAAATGTCTTTTGCAAATTTACCAGCTCCATTACTCGTTTCAAATGATTTATCCAATAATTTTTTCAATTCACTAATAATAAAATCAGGAACCTCGCCTACTTCGGATTTACAATTATCAATTTTATTAAATGTTAAAATCAAATGATTTTTACATTTTCCAAAATATTCAAATCCAGCAAAGGTTTTCTTACCTTCAATCGGCAACTTCCCATCTTTTTTAATAAAAAATGCATGGTAACCTCTACCAGAAGCGCTATGCTCAATATAGGTATATTCCGACAAAACATCAACTAAATTCATTACATATTTGTATTTTTTTGATTTATCTGCAATGTCTTGTTCACTTAAATCAAAATCTAAAATAAATAAATTCGACCGAGGAACATATCCAATATGTGTCAAATATTCAAATTTTTCACAAGTTTGAAGTGCCATTTTATATGTCATCAAATGGTCAAGATTTTTCCGAGAGTCACCATATGCAGGTTCTCCGAATTTATTATACTGATTTTTACAATTCTGTCTGTTTTTATCAACATGGGTGCACGTAAATGATGTTTCATCAAATGGAAAATTGGTAGGTAATACTTTTTCTGTCATACTAATCACTCCTTTATTGTTTTTACAAGTTCAAATATCTTTTCCACTAATGGAATTTCCAAAAGTTCTTCCGAATGTAACTCATCTGTATATAAATATCTATCAGACTCATCATTCTTTTTATCAGTATCAGGATAAATAATTTTATATTTGAATGGTAAAGGAGATATGCCCTGTTTTCCAAGTTTTAAAATGGCTTCTCCAACATCGGTTCTTGGTTTAAATTCAGTAATATGAAAATCTAATATTGATTTAGATTCTAATTGATTTTGTTTAGACTCGACTTTAGTCGGAGATTGGTCAATGAAATGATAATGCAAAGGTGATGTTCCAGCATTAGATAGCATACTTGTTTTATATTTTTCGGAAGCTACACCTTTTTGTTCCAAATATAGTTGTATTTCAATCCAATCTTTTGGAAAAATCTTAATTCCTGCATCGGCAATATCTTTTCTAATCACATCGGCTCGAACTTTCAATAATTCAATAATGGCATTTCCTTTATCAATAATATGTTGCTTGAATGTCATTTTGGTATCTTGATATTCATCCATGACCTTAGTATCCTTATCAACAACAAGTTTTGCATTTTCAAAATCCAATTTAGAAATCAAATGTCCTGTTGTTTTCCAGTCATCATAATCCAAATCCTCAGTATAAGGATGATTCAATAATGAAAAAATGATAGCAATACGTTTAATCTTATCAAGATGTCTTGTCAGTAACCCTTTTTTAATTAAGTTGGTTTCTTTTATTGTTAATTCTTGATATTGCAAATCATATTGTTGTAATTTATCCCGACCTTCTTCGTAATAACATTCAATAGGGTCAATTGGATTATTATATCTACGTGTTTCTAATTTCCACTGAAAATCAACAGTATCGTTTAATGTATCCGTTACTTGTACGGATGTCGAACCATCTAGTGTAGTCGCTCCAGTTCGAACTAAAATATCTCGAATGCCATCAACACACCATTTTGGAAGCTGTTTATTAGCTAATTCATATTCAACAATCATATTTCGCGGAATGAAAAAATACAAAAATCTAGTTAAATCACCACTTTCAAAATTTTCTTCTGTCATTAATTCATTCATCTGTGAATATGTTCCAAAACCCAATAACGAAAGAGCAGGTCTCTTGATAATTGCCATTCTTAAATCTTCATTTCCAGCATCACTATCATCGGACCCTTTCTTTTTTTGACTAGGAGACGCATATGCTTTTGGGGCAGAAATTGAATTATTTGAAGTAAACAGCATAGTTAATTCACTAGATACAGATTCTCCGAGTTCGCTTTTAGATAAAGATAAAATAAGTCTACCAAATTCGTCCCATGGCATTAACGTCTGAGGCTGTGCCGCAACTGCGCGATGCAAAGCAGTTGAAGATGTAAACGAAGAACCTTCAATTACGAGTCCTTTACATAGGATTTGTGAATTCCAACTTCTTGTCGTCAATGCCAAATCGTTTTTTCCAGAACCCGAATCACCAGAAATAATGGTAAACAAATTAGATAAAGAGCCTTCAAATCTAAAATTTCGTGAACAAATGACAGCCCCAAACATCAATGCACAAACAAAAGCAGATATCGGATGTGGGCGATATGAATTTCGCATATATGAAATTGCTAAATCAGCCATGATTCCATGCAAATCTGGGAAATCTCTCAATTTAAAGACATTTTCTCGTTCAGAATATCGGCAAAGCACCCGATTATTCATATCTTTTATTATTTTCTCGACTTGCATAAGTATGCATGTGTCATCTAAACTTATATAATTTTGTATGGCACACGGTAAAAAAACACCCTCTCCGTGCTACATGTTAACACGTGCGGTAGGTCGAAAAAAGGGTATTTTTTACCCAAGAAAAATCGAAAAAAACGGCAAAACGGAGACCGTAAAATGCTCAGTTTGACGAACGGAGTTAGAATTGAATTTATTACCCATTTTTAATGTTTACCCGTGATGTTTACCCAAAAAATTCGGCAAATTTAGCCTCTAAATCAAAATCTGAGCCATTTAACCTCCATTTATATTTTTTACCCAAAAAATAGCATACCCTCATATTGTCTCATGTTTGGAGCGCGAAATGACGGTCACAAAAATCACCATCGTCAACCCAAAATTAAACCGTCAACCAAAAAAATGGTAACCCAGTTTTGAGTTGCCTTACTCAGTTTTGAGTAACTCAGTTTTGAGTTGGCTACTCAATTATGAGTAGCCGGAAAAATACATACCCCCCTTGGGTAAATAAATAAAAAAAAAAAAAAAAAAAAAAAAAATAAAAA
>JALOBO010000187.1 GCA_023228225.1 Clostridia bacterium | reverse complement strand
ATCATGCTGAAGCGCCGACATGAGGTTGACGAAGACGCAAGTGAAAAAGTAGACATATTATTTGGTAATGCGTTCCATGACTATATCAAGCAACACGACAAAAGCGAATTTGCCGAGTATAAACTCGAAATCGAAATTGACGGTTGCACGCTCGTTGGAATTATCGACAAATATGCCGACTACACAGTGATCGACTACAAGACAACATCGGTCTATAAAGTTGTCATGCAAGATTTCTCGGAATGGCGTTTACAAGGTCTCATGTATGCGTGGTTATTAAGACGCCAAGGACTGTACACTGGGAAATTGCAATTCATCGCGTTTTTGAAAGACTGGCAATCAAGCAAGGCAAAGTACGACGAGAATTACCCAACAAGCAAGATATACGTTTATGAGCATGACATCACAGCGAGCGATATGATTGAAATTGAAACGTTTATCCGCAACCGCCTTGCAACGCTGACGGCGTGTGAGAACGTACCAGACGACCAGTTGCCACTGTGTACGCCCGAGGAACGCTGGTCGACACAAACTAAATATGCAGTTATGAAAAAAGGGCGCAAGACTGCCGTTAGAGTGTGTGATACCAAAGAAGAAGCATTGGCGTATGGCATTGAGTACGAAATTGAAGAACGTGTCGGTCGTGATAGACGATGCGACGAATATTGTGAAAGAAGAATGTATTGTAATTACAAGAAAGGAGCAATATAATACATGGGAAGACCAATTTTAATTATCGGAAAGAGTGGAGTAGGCAAATCAGCGTCGCTTCGCAATTTAAAAGATTATGGGCTGATTAAGGTTATTGATAAAGACTTGCCATTCAAGTCAAATCAAAGATCAATCGTAAGTGACAATTATCAAACGATCAAACAAGCGATTTTAGGTGCAAAGGTTAATACAATTGTTATTGACGATGCAAATTATTTGATGACTAATGAGTTTATGAGACGAGCTAAAGAAAAAGGGTACGATAAGTTTACCGAACTTGCAGAGCATTTTTGGGATTTGATTATGTTTGTAAAATCGCCCGACATCAAGAAGAACGTTTACTTCTTCATGCACGAAGACAAAAACGATATTGGCGATGTAAAGCCGAAAACAATCGGTCGTATGCTTGATGAAAAAGTGTGTGTTGAAGGGCTATTTACCATCGTATTGCGAGCCGTTAAGAACGACAAACGACACGTATTCCGCACCATCACCGATGGATTTGATATTGTGAAAACACCGATCGGAATGTTCGAGCAAGAAGAAATTGATAATGATTTGTTATTAGTTGAGAACGCAATAAATAATTACTATAAGGAGGAAAATTAGTATGCGTAAAATTGAAGATTTTGAGAATGTAAAAGAATCTGGTAGTTCGCTACCTAAAGGTATTTATCTAATTGTGGTTGTTGATGTGGTTGACAAACAAGAAAAAGAATATCTTGAAATCAAGGTTGACATTGCCGATGGTGAGTTCAAAGGGCATGCAAAAGATGCTGAAGAAAAGTTCGGCGAATTTCCAAATTCATTTATTGCTCGTCGGTCATATAAGCCAACGGCACTCGGATTTTTCAAATCATTTACGGTTGCGGTTGAAAAGTCTAATCCTGGCTATACATGGGGTTGGAACGAAGCAACACTCATCGGCAAAAAAGTAGTGGGTGTATTTGACGAAGAAGAATACGAAAAAGACGGCGAATTGCGAGTATCAGTTAAGCTTCAAGAAATCAGATCCATTCCAAGCTGGAAAGACGGGAAAGTAAAATTGCCAGGAATTAAAAAATTACAATCAGAAAAACAAACACCTCCAACAATGAAAAATGACTATATTATCCCAGAAATAACAGACAAAGATTTGCCATTTTAGGTCTTGCGTATGCTTTTTGATAACATACCACAAGAACTAAAAATGAATGGGTTGTGGTGTGTGTGGCGGTTGACTCCTAACGGGAAAGTCCCATATGACGCGGTCACTGGAAAACTCGCAAAATCAAATGACAAGGCGACGTTTTGCCCATACGACCGCGTGATGGCATCCATCAAAGATTACTATGCATTCGATACGAATGGGAAGCAACTTGGTGGACTTGGGCTTGGACTTTTCAACGGATACTCTGCCATCGACATCGACCATTGCATTGACGACAACGGGCAAATCAGCGACATGGCTCGTGACATAATTGATTACTCGGCAACATACACCGAAAAATCGCCAAGTGGTAAAGGAATTCGGATTGTCTTTAAGACCACGACACAGCTTGACAAGCAAACGTATTACATAAAAAACAGCAAACTCGGTCTCGAGATATATATCAGCGACCAAACAAACCGCTTCGTGACCATCACAGGAAACGCGATCAACGGTGGTGAGATTGCAAGCGTCGACCTAACGTACATACTCGACAAATATATGCGACGTGCGACTAAAAGCCCAATTGAAACGGCAATTGAAAAAGACAAGAAGTTCGCTTCATTATGGAACGGTACAGCCCCAGGGAGTGGAAAAAACGAAAGCGAACTCGACTTGGCACTGTGTTCCAAACTCGCATATTATTTGAAAAACGATAAAGACCTTATAAATCGTGCGTTCATATCGTCTCCGTACTTTGCCAGTAAAGACGCCAAGCATAAAGACAAATGGCTCACACGTCAAGACTATGTGGACTCGACCATCACAACTGCACTCACATCCATGCAAGTGACAATTAGCAATGACCTCACCGACACTGGAAACGCACATCGCTATGTTGAAATGTTCGGCGACCGCATTAAATACAATATCGACAATAAGGCGTGGATGGTGTATAACGGCGAGCATTGGCAACATGACTCGACTTTAATGGTAAAGAATTATGCCGAGATACTCGCTGATCACATGAAACAAGAAGCGTTTATCGCGCTAACCGAAACCGACCGCAAGGATCAATTAAAGAACGCTAACCGAATATTGTCATCGAGCGGAAAAGAATCAATGCTAAAAGAAACACAGCATTTACAAGATGTCCCAGTCACAAACAACGATTTTGACAACGATCCATGGGCTGTAAACACAAAGTCTGGACTTGTAAATCTTAAAACAAAAGAAATCACACCTCACAACCGTATGGACATGTGTTCAAAAATATGTCCATACGAGGTGACGTATGGTGAGCCTAAACGGTGGTTCAAGTTCCTCGATGAAATATTTAATGGCGATAAAGACTTAATACATTATGCTCATAAATACGTCGGCTACTCGCTAACTGGTCTCACGATCGAGCAGTGTATGTTTATGCTCCTCGGAGACGGCTCAAATGGCAAAAACGTTTTCTTAAAAATCATTTGTGACATCATGGGATCGTATGCCATGACAGCCAACACTGACATGCTTCTGGAACAGCGCAACAAAGCGTCTGGTAATCTATCGGACATCGCACGACTGAATAAGATACGTCTTGTTGTTGCGAGCGAAACAAATCCAGGAGCAAAATTGAACGAGGCACTTATTAAGTCACTAACCTCTGGTATTGAGGATATTGTAGCTCGTTTCTTATACGGCAACGAGTTTCAATTCAGGCCAGTTTTCAAAATATCAATGGCCACAAACTACAAACCAATTGTTCGTGGGACTGACAACGGAATCTGGCGACGGATAAGAATTATCCCATTCAACATGACATTTGAGGAAGACAAAAAGGACAAGTTCCTCGTTGAAAAGCTCATGGCTGAAGCGAGTGACATATTAGGT
>JALOBO010000186.1 GCA_023228225.1 Clostridia bacterium | reverse complement strand
ATTTTCCTTTGGTTTTAATTTAAGAGATTCCATTGGCTTTTGCTGATTTCTATAATAGTAATTGATAGCTCTTTTAAATGCTTCTTTCTTACTAACATTTTCAACCAAAGAGATAACATCAAACAAGTTATATGTTTGACCACAACCAAAGCAATAGACCTTATTATCATCAAAATATTTCATTGACGCATTGCTATCTGTATGATATGGATTGATACATCTAAACATTTTGTTTGTGTTAATACTATGACTTTCCAAGTAATCTCTTAAATTGCTTTTCAAATCTTCAATTTCATATTCTTCCATAATCACACCTGTTTTATTACATTTCTCCTTGCTGTTGTCTTTTCTTTTCTTGTTTTATGCTTTCAAAAGTCCAAAATCCATAAAAACCTTTTGGTTGTTTTATTTCTAGTTTCTTATATATTTTTGCAATACCTTCTTTCAAATCAATCATTTTTTCAAATGGATATTCAAGATATTTCCACTTATTTTCTTTATCAAAGATATAAATGAATTCAATCCAATCCCAATCTTTAAGTTCTTGTAAAGTATTAATTGATTTCTCTTGATTTTCTTCGCCTCTATCTCTGCCATAAGCAACGACCACATCATCTTGTCTTTGAGAATAATCAAAAGAGTGTGGTTTTGTTGGGTCTGGTTCAATATTTTGTTGTAGGCAAGAAATATTGCCTAACTCCAATAGCTTTTGTAATTTTTCTTTATCACTATAATGGTCTAAAAGCATTGCACCATTATATGTTAAGTATCCATCAGAATGGCAATAAATTGCTTCGTATTTGTCGTCATCTATTTGCATACAAATCAAACTTCTTGTTGACATTTTTCACCTCACTAAACTAATTCTGAAAGTCTATACAACTTAGTCCAATAATTTGACCACATTCCATTGCTCATGTAATAGTCAAAATATTCATCTGCTACATATATTTTTGAAACAGTAGTTGGAAAAGCATAGGTATCAATATTTATAACATTGCTTCCTCTCAAAATAATAGTTTGTAGCATTGGGCAACTGTAAAATGCTCTATATCCGATATTATCCAAGCTTGCTAAAATATCTACTGTTGTTAGTTTTGAACAGCCATTAAAAGCATAACTATCTATATAAATTAGATTACTGCTAAACGTTACTGTTTCAAGGTTTCTACAATATTGAAATGCTTGTCCATAAATAAATCTAACAGATTCTGGAATGGTGATTGTTGTTAGTCCATCACATTCATAGAATAAACTTGAATGTATTTCAGTAATGCTATTTGGTAACGTAATGTTTGTTATACTGTCACAGTTTTGGAAAGTGTTTGAGCTAAGCAGACTTATACTATTAGGCAAATTGATTGTAGATAATTTTCTGCAATTATAAAATGCGGAATTATTAATAGTTTGTAATCCTTCTGGCAAAGTTACACTTTCAAGATTGGCACAATTATAAAAAGCATAATCTCCAATTACTTTAACATTCTCTGGAATAACTACTGTTTTAACTTTGCTATTATTTTGGAAAGCTCTTGAACTTATGTATTGAACTGAGTAATCATTTCCTTCAATGGTTTTCTTTACGGTGTAAGTGACAGAATATTTTTCTTCATAATAGCTATTACCAAAGTCATCTGTGCGATTACCACTTTCATTTTTTACATTAAAGTCTGTAAGTCCAAGATTTCTTGCTTGGTCAACAACATTATAAAGAGAAGAAGATGTTATTTTTCTTTCTTCACTTGTGCCGGCCAATGAATAGGTTGTTGGAATTACAATATCAGTCATTTCGCCTCCATAGGATAGTAAATTTCCATTTTCATCAAATGTGTAATTTGATATTTCGGTTTTCGTGTTATTAAGATTTTGAGCGCCTGATGTTTGTGTTAAGCCAATCACAAAGCCAAACCCTATAACTATTGCAAGTAATATCATTGCAATAGACAAACCTTTTCCTTTTGATTTGTTTTCGTCCATAATTTCTCCTTATTTTTTTGTCTATAAAGGCGGACTTTATAAATAATTTTGATTTTCTTTTTTAAGTAGAGCATTGAATAGAAAAATATATTCTTCATCATACTTTGACATTTCATGAAGCATGTCTTTTAAGTTCTCATACTTATAACCACTACAACTATCAATTAAATTATGCTTTTTATCAAAGATTGAAAAATAATAATAAGTTTTATTTCCTTCAAGATAATCGCTATATTCTTTAACTTCTTTTTCTAATTGTTCTTTAATTTTTCCAACACTTAAATTCTTTAAGCCGATTTTTTCCAAGTTTTCTTTTGTGCATACAATATGTCCAACTTTACCGCTATCCCAAGGGTCATTAAAATCACTTGTTGATATACAGATTCCACTATGGTCATAAAGAAAAAGTGGCAATTTTAAAATAATATTGTCTTTGTTTTCTTGTAGCCAATCGTTAAATTTTTCTGTGTCTTTTATGTCAGTTTCATCTCCTAAACGGTAACTTCTATGAAAACAAAACATCGTGCCAATGTTGCTAAAATTTTCTCTTGGATTAAGGTTAAATGAAATATCTTTATCAACTCTTAAAGTTAAGCCATTCTTTCTTACTTCCATCTTTACATTTCCTCTTGTTTTTTCTTCTCATATTCTTTTTGTTTGATTTTCATATAGCATTCAAGCGCCTTAAAATCTAAATACAAATCAAGTCCAATTGGTATCTGATAAGCGGAAATATATTTCTCACATTGTTTTATTTGATTATCTGTCAAACTAACATTTTCGCCAGTATTTTCATCGTATCCAATCATAAAACAAGTGCCAACCACACAATCTTCATACTCTGGTAGCCAAAAGTTTCCGGGTAATCTGTCGAGTTTTCCTTCTTCATTAACATATAAATCAACATGCTTTACATCTGGCATACCAACACATTCTATTAGCCCACCAACAATCAATTGCTTGTCATCAAGTGTATCTTCAATTTCTTTTACATAAGGTTGTCTATATGGTTCCTTAACCAATACTTTCAACATTTTTTTGTTTTCCATAATTACTCCTATATTTACAAAAATTTTTGTAGTTGTTTAATTCCCATTCGCTTGTATAAAAAGCTTGTTGCAAAGAAACAGAAAGAATAGGGCGCAATTTAGTGCGTTCTTCTTTGGGATAACTTTGTAAATCATCTCTCATCTTTCGCAATTTTTCTAAAAGTTCTTTTTTTGATGAATAATCAATGTCTTTTAAAATAAAAGCGAGTTCACCACCAATGTTCAACATTATTGCACCTCACTTTCTGTTTTCTTTGTGTTTACCTTTGCCATTTCAGTTTTGGGTTTTGTTGTATGTTTAATTTGTTCTTTGTTTTCTTCAACTTGTCCTGTCTTTTCTTTTTCTTCTTTGATAAGTTGTCGGACAGCATATTCAATAGAACTCTCTATGTTAGAAAGCATTTGCTTTGTAACAGAACGGATTTTCTGTAAGTTGTTTTTAAGCTCAACTAATCCATTTTCATTTAGTGAGTTTGTATCAAGAGTAAAGTCGGGAACATCAAGTCCAAGTTTAGATTTAACAGCATAGATAACTGCATTTTGTTCAAAATCTTCAAGATTTTCCAAACCTTCGGCACGTCTTGTAGTGAGTAAAACCGTTGTAACACTATCAATTAAAGTGTTTATCACTTCATCTATACTGAGACCATCTTTAATTGTGATTTTCTTGTTTGTTAAATCAATTTCAGAATTATTATCAATATCTTTGTATTCAAACTCAAAACCTCTTGCAGTTCTTTCCAAGGCATTTTTAACAGCTTC
>JALOBO010000185.1 GCA_023228225.1 Clostridia bacterium | reverse complement strand
GTAATTAGTTTCAATAATATATATAATTACCGATTTGTAATTAATCTAATTTTAACTTATAATAAAAATAAAAAAACTATATTTTAACCAAATATAAAATATATAGTTGAAATATAATTTCTATTGCAACTATATATTTTCATAAATAGATATTATTATTTTATATCCTCAATATTAAGAATGCTCTTTCCATTAAATAAAATATCCATTGCGCCGAGTCGTTTGCCAATATCACAATACATCTGGCTGAGAGTTTCTTCAGTCATATCAGGAATATTATTTGTAGGAATTGATAAATAAGCATAGTCCGATGCTAAATCAAGATAGACCAAATCCCAAGTATACATATCAACTCCTCTAAATCGTTTAAAATCGGGTTCTGATTCTACTTCAATCATCCATAAATTATATTTTTCTCCACATGAAAAACATCGAGCTAAATTTTGGATATCTATTTTTTCGGCAAAAATTAATTCAACACCGACTAATGAATCAATAAGTTGTTGTGTCATTTAGATTCCTCGGAAGTTTCTCTGTAATTTGTTCTATATCTTCATAATCAACTTTATTTTCTAATACCCATAATAACGCACACGCGCGACCAACGTTAATATAACTTTCCTTGACCGAATTCGCTGTTTTAACTGGAGTCATGACTTGTATATATTCAATTACAATTTGTTCTTTTGTTTTCATGTTTCACGCTCAATTAATTTGAAATCGGTTGTTAATATCAACTGCCCGTCACAATCTTTGTGAAGTTTATCTAGCTCAATCGAAATAAGGTCTAATCTATTCATAATATTTTCATTCTCATATGTAAATAATCGAACAATAAGTATCACATATGCAATAGTATTGTTTCCTAAATAATCAATACATAATTCTATTTCACTAATATTTTTAAACATAAAATATATATGCCGTGTCGCTAAACCAATATCTTCCAACATAGAAGGATTATTACATAGCATTTCATATATATGAATATCATTTACAATAATTTCATATTCCATCATAAAACTGTCCAAATAATATTCATCATTGACGATTACATACTCTGCGGGAACATCCTATTAGCATGGTAGGTATAGCGCAACTATTGTTCATTATTACTTTTTCATAGATTACATATGGACACTTAGCGCAAGTATGATAATAAATATCCTGCCGAATCCAATACACAGACTTTGGTTTGTCAGTTTCCATTTTTTTCATATATTACTCCTTTAAATTATCAATTTCTAATGAAACGTCTCGCATTACGTGTTCATTTTCTGGAAGAATTACAGGACAGAAAGTCTCAATTTCGTTTTGTTCGTTCAACCACTCTACAAATTCAGTTACTTTGCATCCAACACAATAACCACAATTACAATTAGTATTGCAGTATATATCTATCAATTTCTCAGGTATAATACCAGCCATCTTTACCTCCAATATACTCATCATCACAAGGCGTTTCGTCTGTTACATGATATGATTCAAATTCCGGGTTATAATATTCCACTTTTAATTCCTCGTTTTGTTTTATCTCTGTAATTTCACTACATACCTATATTATACTTCTATGTATATATATTTATTCACTACAGTTCAGATTTCACGTTTTTGTAATTCTTGTTTCAGATTGATTAATGTTTTTATCCACACCGGTGCATCTATTGTAGAACTGCCAAGGCAATCGTTATCTTTATTAAATTCAATATCGTTAATTAATCCTTCTATCATGTCAATAGATAATGATTTGATATGATGATTGATTAGTTCACATACCGTATGTGGCGCATATGTCATTCTTCCAATAGCATATCTTTCAGCACAAATAAGAATTGTTTCAAAGTCAATTTTTGAAACAGTAACCGATTCAGGCAAATCAACTTGATTTTCTGAGTTTACTAAAATCGGTAATATCTTATCACAAAGTAAAATCGGTTGTATATTAACACGATATTTATCATGGCTTCTCTCTTTCATATCCGAAATCATGACATGGGTCGCTTTCATACTTAACCGGTTACTATAAATCGGAAGTAGATTTAAAATTGAAAATAAATTAGACTTATTTAAATCTAAATCATAACGTTCAGCATAGATAAAAATGTCTTCGAAATCATATCGTGAAATAGTAATCATATTATCATCATTTTGTAGCATTAGTTACTTCCCTACATGTAATTGATTCTTGTTTTTATCAGCAGAGTATTCATCCGTAGATTCAAATAATGTATTTAATTTTGTTTCATACCCGTTATAATTTGCTTTCGTCATTTCACTCACCTAAGACTTTATATTTTCATGCACTTCATTACAGAATTGTTTAAACTCATCATCGGATAAAATTTGAGATGCATATGATAATCTAAATTCAATTTCATTTCGAATCAATGCAGATTTATCCGGAACGTTACAATTCTTTTCCATTTCGCTAAGCCCTAATATACACGTTTTCATGTATACAATATCTTCCAGTTTCATTTTCTTAATACCAATAATATATTTTTAATCTAGCATGTCTTTTTCTTTTCAAAAATTTAGAAAAATATAATAAATTCTTAACTTTTTACATCATATTACCGGCATCACTCAGTTTCAGTTATAATCTTCATCGAATGGGTATGTTGCGTTATGGCATTTGTCAAAATCAATTGAGAAATATTACCTCTCGTAAATGACGTCTCACTCACATCAGAACCACTGAAATCAGTTTGCCAAAACACGGAATCTTCAAAACTAGCATTACTAAAAATAGAAAATGTAAAACTTGTTTTTTCAAATTTCGAATCATAAAAAGTACTGCCAGTTGCATCTACCAGATTAAAAATTGCGTCAGTAAAAATCGTATCTTTACAAAATAACTCTACCAGATTAGCTTGAATAAAAGCAACCTCTGTGCAATTGCTTTTACTAAATGTTGCAGTAGTAAGATTCGCTTGTATAAAATTAGCTTCCGTTAAATCACAATTTTCAAAAAGCGAAGACTCCAGATTTGCACGATCGAAAATAGCACGCCGCAGATTTAAATCTTTAAATTTAACGTAAGATAAATCTTGCCCTGTAAAATCAGCTCGCACTCCTTCGATTTTGTTATCTAACCATTTCTGATGGTTTTCAATAATTTTGTCAAATTCAGCATCATCCATTTGGTTTGTCAATTATATCAACTCCATTTGTATAAATAATAATTGGCTGTAATAGTATTTATAATTTCTTATTAAAAATAAAGTTATTAAAAATTTAGGTATAATTAAATATGTTTGATATATAACTATATAAATCATTGCTTATGAAAAAAGAAATAAATATTATTTTGCATATCTATGCCCAAAGTCCATAATATCGTATAAAGCGAATTCAATTTTTTCTATTAAAAGATTGATGCCTTCATACTGTATTGCCGCAAAAGGATACATCTTAAAAGACATAGCAGAAGCAAATTTTTCGATTATATAACGAGCATCTCGTTTGAAAGTAGTTTGTTTCTTTTCGTGTTTTGTTAAAAAGGCTTTGTTTTTTATAGTCGGGTTTTTATTTACAAAATTAGATAATTCACTTATTCTTTTATTGTAACTAGCAAGAGCAGAGTTTAACTCTTCAATTGCTCTACCTCCTGTTCTGATTCCATTTTTTGAACTTAACAGAGCAATCAATGTATTACTTGGTAATGTTTGTTTTGCCATAGATAATAATAGGCACTCTGTATATTTAAATGTTATTACAATAAAAATATTGATTAGAGAAGAGATTTAGCTTTCTGGTTTGCGATACGTTGTTTAAGTTTATCCAATTCAATCAAACTTGTTAAACTACCACTTTCTGTACGTTTTCTCGCAAATATA
>JALOBO010000184.1 GCA_023228225.1 Clostridia bacterium | reverse complement strand
CACCATCGTCTGACTCATAATAACGATATTCTTTTAACAAGGGGTGATAAAACAATCTATCCGAAATAACATCATCGTTTTCGTCTAGTGGCGCGTCGGTATCATCAAATCTCAATGGGTCATAGAACTCACCAAGTCGGTATTCAGATAAATCAATAATTTCGGTGTCCCTAAAGCGTTTAAGAAGAGTATCATCGAGTAAAAAGATTTTATCAATGAGATATTCCTCAGAAACAAGCGATTTACGATATGCTCCCGATTTAACACGAAAACGGGCTTGAAGTATTGAGAAGGTGTCAGTGGGCATGAGTCGAAACGGCTCCCCGTTAGGGGTCACAAGGTTAAATACAACGTTAGCACTTTCACCTCTAATTATTTCAATATTAAAACCTATTACTCTCATGCTTTACCTCCCTGCTTACTTTCGGCTGGCTTTGTGCCTTTTAGGTCATCAGTCGTCTTGCTATCAATAAGTGGTTGCGCCGTCGGGTCAAGAATTTCTTGATTCTTCTGTGTTTCACTATCGAACTTATTTTTAGCAATATTTTGTTTTGCTTGAATTAGTGCCATGAGTTGTTGGATAAGTTCAGGGTTAGCCAATAAGGCCTGTTCTAATTCAGGTGGCAAACGATTAATGTTTGCCTCGAGGAATTGGAGAACTTTTGATGCTAACGGATATTGGTAGCGATTCATAATGTTCCAATAGATAAACACCACACGTGGGTCTTGAGGATTACCAAACGCACCCGCCATAAATGATTGGGTGGTGGCTTGCCATAGTGATTCTTTCTTGTTGGAAAGAGTGTAAGAGCCATTGGTTGAAAAAATAAAATCATCAGTAAAATAACCGGAATTAGCATTAGTAGCCACAACAAAATTATATTTACTAAATGTGGCTTCGGTAACGTTTTCTAAACCAACATAGGGTTTAACGATGCGCCGTTTTTCATCCGAGAAGGCGAGTAAAAATTCAAACATTTTTTGATAAAGTTTAGAATAGGCACTAGTTTTATCAACATATTTGCTTTCTAAACGTCCTGCTGTTTGCATTGCCGAGATTTCTTTGGCTTTACCACTTTCAGCAGTGGGGTCACGCTTACCTTGGTAGGCATCAGTGACACCAACAGATTGACGACCAATTTGGTAGGTGCGGTCTTGCATAATATCATCCTGTTGGACGGTGCTTTGCATACCATAAACACCAATTAAGTTCTTTTGTCGTGGGTCTTGTAGGCGAACTTTTTTCAAACTCCCCGCCGCGTTATCAATAGTAGTGTTTGCCGGTAATGTAACAATGGTTCCACCCATCATCACGTTTTCCGCCATTTTTAATAAAATTTTATTGCCTGCGTCTTGGGCTTCTTCAAGTAAGTCAACATCGCTCACCCCATATAAACTACCACCCGCTTGGGCAATATTATGGCGAATGACAAACGGTAACTTTCTAATACGATAAATCTCAATGGGGGTTCCTTGGGCTAAATATAATCTAGGTGGAGTTGGGGGATTACCCGTTTCACTAATCATTAGGTCTTCAGATAATTCAGTGGCTTCTAAATCAATGCGTTTAGAAGTAGTATTACCACAAATCGGGCATTTTTCTTGCTTGGGTGCCCATGGTTCACCACATTTTGAACAAACTTTTACTTTTCTGGCAAAATAATTGGGGATATCAAGTAAAATTTCATTCAATTGTCTCGTCCAAACTAGTTTTGACACATCACCATCATCGTTTAAATACCAACAAATCACAATATCAACGGATGTTTTAGTGCCACCATCGGGGGCCACCGTTTTACCATAGACTTGTTTAATTTTTTGAACGGTTGTCGTTTTATGAACAAACACATACTCGAGTTCATCTGGGCTTTCAATATATGGCTGGGGGTAAAAATCACCTAATTTAATAAATTCAAGATATAAGTCGCCCTTTCTACGGCGATTTCCGGCTAATTCATCCCAGCCAATATGATAAATACCCGTGCCTTGGATACGGGTTTCCCGTTCAGCAACATCATTTATATCCTCACTATTCAAACGGTCGGCTTCAAGATTGAGATATTCTTCGAGGTCGGCAGCCCGTAAGGCATCTTCGGCATAGCGGGGTGTAATTTTGGCTAAGGGAATAGATGTATCAACTTGGGCTTCAATAAGTTCAAAGCACATTTTACGCAAGGCAAGTTGTTTTTTTGTTAAATATTTGTTAGTAGGGTTGCTAAAATCAAGCGCACTCGCTGTACCATAATAAAGTTCATAACGACGGACTATTTTTATATCACGGTCGGCACATGCTGCTACGGCTTCAAGATATAAGTCGTAGTATTTATCAAAGGTTGCGGACATTAGTTATCCTCCTCATAAAATCCATATTTGGGATATCCATATTGTTTAACAATACGTTCTCTATCGGTGGGGTTGGCTCTATAATAATCTTCATAGATATCACTAGTCCACTCCCTTATCTTTATTGTAGCACTTTTCACTATGTCTGCGCTACTTTTTTCATCACCTTTAGCATATAACATATAATTTAGCACCTGTGACGTGGTATCGACTTGGTCATCGTGTTTTCCATTGGGAAAGGATGTGAACTCACGAATGTATGACTGCGTCCATAACGCACCTCTTGGAATATAGACACGCCCTTGGCGTATCGGTTTTGAAGCCGCGTGCATACGGCTTTCTTTTCCTCCCGCAGGTGTCACGGGAATTATACCATTGTATTCTTTACTTAGAGTATCAATAGCGGCACTCCCGTTTGCCTTATCCTCTATAAGAATACCAATATAATCAGGGAATCGTTCTATCATTTCACGAATAGCATCAAGCATTTCTGTGAAGGTATAGTGGTCACGGTCTTGGGTACGAAGGTAATACTTATCGTCAACCATCGACCATGTTTGAATAACAACCCAGTCGTTTTTATCGTTGCCTTTGAACGAACAATCGACACTTAGGTAAGTGCTAGAAAAGGGTAGGTCCTCTTCATAATCATAAAACTTCCACCATGCGGGGTCAACAATTGCGCCAGCAATCGGAGTGGGGTCGCATTGATACAAGGCTGACCACGTATAAAGTCCTTCGGCATCAGTATATTCGGCCTTGAACTCGGCTAACCAATCATCACCTCTACCAATTTCAGGGCACAATGCTTCGCCCTTTTTCCGACCGAGGGGGTCGCCTTCTTCTTCCACACATTCGCACGGTAAAAAAATAGTAGTAAGACGGCGGTTAGAAATACTTGATAAAAGACGCCCGATGAGGTCATCTTCGACCCAACGAGTGGCAATAACAATAAGTTTACCATGCGGTTTAATACGAGTCCGAATAGATGATAAATATTCACGCCAAATAACTTCTTTGGTGGTGTCACTTCGAGCCTCTTGCATTGTCTTGAGCGGGTCATCAATAATAATAAGGTCAGCAGGGTTTGATGTGATACCCGACATAATACCACGACTTCTAATATATTTACTAAATTGATTACAAATATCGGTATTGTTCCACACATCACCCATTCGATAATTATTAAAGAGGGGCGCAACGACATCAAACGGTGGTTGCGAAAACTCTTCTAATTTAGCGCGGTTACTCCGTCCGAACCGACTAGCGGTATCGTCGGAATACGAAATGATAATGACATCTTTGTCGGGGTGTAATCCAGCATACCACGATGGTAGGGACTCCGTAACAGTTAGTGACTTACCATGCTGTGGTGGTAACGATAATAATAGGACATCGAATGATGATGCTGGGTTCGGTTTTTCCATAAAATTTTGAATTGCTGTACATAAAAACTCATGGAGCCGTGATGGAATATACCCACGGTTCGCTAGTTGGA
>JALOBO010000183.1 GCA_023228225.1 Clostridia bacterium | reverse complement strand
TTACAATAGTTTTCTACTTCTTCTTCACTACAATCTTTAAACTTTTTCATAATTATTCTCCTCTATTTTACTTTTATTTATCTTTCTTTTTTTACTAACAAGTCTAACACAAAATGTCCAATCACCACAGTCTTCCCACTTTTCACCCTTTTTTAATTTATAATCAATAAAATCATCTGAAACAGTTTGAGAACTTTGGTCTAAAAATTTAGCAATTTGATTATTTTGTTCTATCTGTTTTGCATTTTGCCAACCTTGAAATATTATATTAGCCTTTTGGTGATCTTGTATTATCAATTTTGCTGTTTGATGAGATTGCATTATCGTATCAGCCACTTGACAATCTTGATCAAGAATCCCATCCTCTTTGGTTATAGTCATGCGTGATATATTTACATTATGACTAAAAGTTAATCCACTAATATCTACTGTTCCTCCCCAATCAGCAACCAAATAGTTTTCTTCTAAAAACTTACTTAGTCCTTCCTTGGAACTAATCGCCTCATCAAATTTTTTTGCTTTCTCTTCTATTGATAGATTAATATTGTTACTCATAATTTTTCTCCTTTAATTATTTTTCTTCAATAGGCACAACTTCAATGTGGGCTCTTTTTACCAAAAGTTTCAAATATTGCTTCATAATTCGTAATTGTTTTTTAAGTAAATGTTTAGAACAAGTAAACTTATTTTTATCATAATTCTTAATTACACTTTCTAATTTTTCAGTTCTAATTGCTAATTGATAATATTCAGCCTTAAATCTTTCTTTATACTTAATGCTAGTCATTAATTCAGCAGTATCTTTTAATTCCATTTTGTTTTTCTCCTTACTTTTTTCCAATATATTTAGACAAGACATATAATAAAATTATTGTTTTACTTATCTTTTACTTCGTTATACTTTTTAACAAGTTCTAAACCCTTATCAGCGAGTTCTTTAATGTCATCAACACTTAAATTAACATTAAGAGCAACATTAATTAATCTATCTTTTGCTTCAACTTTTTTAATTTCTTCAGCCATACTAATAACTCCTTTCTTTTTTAACTTTTCTAAAACTTTAATTACTTTATATGTCTTGGTTAAATCTTTCATACAAATCTCCTTTAACTTAAATCAACATCATCAAACTCAATAATCTTATAACTATGACTTTTATAATAACTAATATCACCATACTCACCATTATTGTTATAGCAAGTTTTATCACCATAATCATCATACTTGTTATCTTTAATGTATCTCTCACCGTTACACCACGTCTGCCCCTTCTTATCAAAAGCGTTACATAATGCCTTGGCATTGGCTTCACTACCGGGATGAACGACTAACTTTTCTTTTGAAGCGAAGAATTCTTCAATGGTCATCTTGCGTTTAGGGACTTCAATGCCTAACTCTTCAAGAGTATATTTTTTATCAAGTTCCATACCCTTATACATTTCTTTACTCTTAAAAACAGGCAAAGCACTACTGATAGAACCTTCATTTATACTAATATACCTAAATGAAATATAATAAGAGTCAGAATAACTGTGTTTAACAAAACTAACTGCCTTGCAGTGCATCTTATTAAAAACCTCCACAATTTGTGTTAAAAATTCTTTTTCAGTGTCATTTAAAATCTCGTTATTAATAGGTAATTCAATGTTAAGTGCTTTATCACTCAATAAATCTTTGTGCGTAACAAAATATTTAAGACACATATGTTCATCAGCACCACTTAACTCACAAGTAGCACATCTTGAATTCGTACAATAGTTTACTACTTCTTCTTTACTACAATCTTTAAATTTCTTCATTTTGTTTCTCCTTTTTAATAGCGATAATTATCTCGCTTAAATAATCATCTTTATTAATCCCTTTGCCGTCATAAAAAATCACATCGTTCATATAATTATTAGCGTCAAATAAACATATATCATAAAAGTCATAATCAGATTGTCTAGTTTCTTCAATATCAACACGAGTTAAATCAATGGAACCAACAACACAACCTTCAAACTCTTCTTCTATTTTTGGAAGTCTGTCTACAATTTCAACATCTTGAACATAGTCAATATCTCTTCTCTCATCGTGGTTAAGTTTTACATTTTTTAAGAATTCCATAATTTAATTTTTCTCCTTTAATTTATAGCCCACTATTTGAAAACTTTGGTTTAGATTCCCATTAACTCTTTGAAAACTTTGGTCTAGATTTCCATTAACTTTTTGGCAACTTTGGTATATATTTTTTGCTGTTTGATAATCTTGGTACAAATTTCCATTAACTTTTTGACCATTTTGGTATAAATTTCCTTTTACGTCCCAAGAAGATAAGTCCACATACCCAGTCCTACCAATTTTCCAACCATTTAATATGACATTTCCTTTAAAATCACTCAAATCGATATCACAAATTACTAAATCACCATTGTCGTTAAGACAATTTTCTAACAACCATTTTTTAATCTCTTGTTTTGTTTTCATTTTGTTTCTCCTTTTACATAACACCAACTTTGTGGTGCTTTTTTAAGTCCAAACTCACTTAATTCTTTTAGCTTATCAAAGATTTCTAATTTTTGTATATGCCACCCATAAACATTTTTGCCTTCTGCATATCGCATTATATCGGCTAATGTCAAATTACTATTCTTTTCAATTTCATCAATGTTTTCATTATAAGCAAGTGCAGTTTGAATTTTATCTATATTACCTATTTTAAATCTAGCGACAACCTTACCATTAAAGAAGTTATTATAGTCGTTGTGGTCATACGCCATAAGTTCAACACTATCACCATACTTAATTAAACCATTTGGAAGTCTATATACTTCATCATTACTAAACCCTAAACACCCTATTCTATATTTTGACCTTATGTCTGGTTTCGTGCAGTAAATATAAACCCATTCAACTTGCTCTTTTGGTTTTGACTTTCTAATTTCAATACTCTTTTCGCCATTAAGTATCTTTGCAACCCATTTAGGTCGAATACTAATTACTATGGATTTCATTTTATTGCTTCTTTTAATAAATCTTTAAGACCTTGTTTGGTCGTATGTATCTCAATACCTGTTTTTGGCATAGTTAATGTAATATCTTTCCCATTAATTTCACTAATAAAGTATTTATGATTTTGTAATTCTATGATGTCAAATAATTTCATTTTAATAACTTCTCCTTTTGCTTAAATTGTAATCATCAATATTTTCGCTTATGAATTCACTTGCTTGTTTACTAGTCCAATTAAAGTAGTCATTTGGTAAGTCAATATCTAATTGTTCGGCGATATTTTCTATAAAGTTTCTTTGCTTATCAGTCATTGTTTTGCTCCTTCAATTTATCTAATTCATCTAGTGCGTTTGATAGCACTTTATACATCTCATCTTGTTGTTTACTCCACTTCTCTAATTCGGGTTCATACTTGACTTTATTAAAGTAATAAGCAGGATAATTTCTCATATCATCATTATAGTTTTTAACATCTTCATAAAAGATTTTTAATGCTTCTCTTGGTGTCATATTTACTCTCTCTTTATTTATCATATTTCTTTATTAACCTTTCACGATATTCATCATAATCTTTTCCACCTTCTCCACTATCATATATATTCCTTAAACGCTCTAATTTTAGCAGTTCAGTAAACTTCGGTTTACAACCTTCTTCTGTGCAAATATCTCCATCTACATAACAATCAAAGAAGTTGCACATATAACAAGGCGTTTCATAACCACCCTCGTTATACATAAATGGACAATTTTCGCATTTCATTTTAATAACTTCTCCTTTTGCTTAAATTGTAATCATCAATATTTTCGCTTATGAATTCACTTGCTTGTTTACTAGTCCAATTAAAGTAGTCA
>JALOBO010000182.1 GCA_023228225.1 Clostridia bacterium | reverse complement strand
AGTCGTACCAATGTTGATTCGCTGCAAAAATTAGATGTAGTTAAGCCTTCATTCCGTCAAAATTGGAAGGATAAAGGCTTTATGAAAGCCATCAAAGAGATGGGCGGTGATATGGGTAAGACAATGGATAACCTTACCAACAAGTCTGGTGCATTAGGTAAGATTGGTTGGCAATTCACAAGTCTTGCTATGAGTTCTCTTGGTGTCTACTTCAGCTTACTTGGCATAGTAAATATGATACAGAGAGGATTGTCTGCTATATTTAATCCTCTTGCCAATACACAAGGACTAGTCCAGAATTATGCTATGGCAATGGCCCAATTCAGTAGGACAGGGGAAGGAACACTAAATATGGATCAATACCTACAAAACTTAGGTATGTCCATGGATGAGGTTGTAGAAGGCTCAATGCGTCTACAGGGTGTTCAGGGTGCATTGTCCTTCATGTTTGGTGCTTTCGGTGCTAAGGTGATGATGGATCCCGAAACCTGGGGGCATATACTTAATATTGTTCAACAAATCCAAGATGTATTAACAGATGAAGAAGTATTTACATTAGTTAAGAGTGTATTCGCAGAACTTGATAAGAATATGCCTGCCATAATTGATGGTGTTACATGGTTAATGACATTAATTAAGGATTATCTATTACCCAATACAAAATATTTCGCAACTGCTTGGGCTGCATCTTTAATTGTCATGCCAATAGCATCATTCGCATCTGCTGTAGCAAATGTAGCAAAGTTAATAGGTGGAATGATAGGACTTGCTATTAATGCAGGTAAGTATCTTAAAGCCGCATTTGCAGTAGAAACAGTTACTGGTTTCAGTGAAGCAATGGCTACAACCCAATCACATGCATTAATAGGTGGTACAGCATCTGGTACTATATTTGGTACTGCATTTGCTGTAGCCGCAGGAGTTGGACTTGGTCTTGTAGGTGTAATGATACTGGATCAGTTGGACGTACTTAAGACAGCACGACAGGCAGGTTCAGATGTTGGTAACTTCTTACAGAATAAACCACGTACTATATTAGAAGAAGAAGAACATCCAATTTGGGATATTCCTGCTGCCATAACAGGTAAACCTACATTCAGAGCAGATGGTGGACCACTACAGGCCGGTCAGATTGCAGTAGTTGGTGAGAGAGGACCAGAAGTTATTATACCGCGTGGTCCCGTAGATGTAATACCTAATCATAATGTCAGATTCCTTGCGAATGGTACTGGTGCTAGTCTAACAGCCGGGAAAGATCTTACTGATAATACAAAAGCAACAGAAGCAAATACACGAGCTAGTAATGAGTTAAAGGATGTATTTACCAATGTAATACCCGATCTAAAGAATATTGGTGGAAGTGGAAGTGGTTATGGTGTACCAAGTGGAACAGGATTTGTATCTGATGGATTAAATGCTGTTGCAAGTAATGGTGGACCTACCCCCGCTGACATGAATAAGAAGCGGGCATTCATAATAAAGCAGGGTGGAAGAACATCTGTATTACCCGCAACTACAAGTCGTACCACTGGTTGGGCAGCAAGAAATAATTATGAAATGGGTGATGGATCAGATGCACCTATTATACCGGATATAGAAAATGATCAAAACTTATTGGGTAAGCAATTAGCCGCAGGTGGGGCATTAGGAATGACGGGAGCATCATTATTATTAGGTAGTGGTGGTACAAGTGGTGCTGGTCTGTCATCTGGTTCTGGTGTTGGTATTAGCGGTGGAATAAGTAATATTGGTAGTAAGATACGTGGTATTGGAACTGGATTAAAAACGGGATCAAAAACAGCAATTAAAGAACTACGCAAATTAGTAGGATCTCCAGTAGTAAAGAAGTCTGGATTAAAAAGTGGATCCGCTAGAAGTGTATTTACAGGTCGTGCAATATCACCTAATATATTAGACGAAGGAATATCACCTGAAATATGGTCAACAATAACGGGGAAAGCATCATCTAAAAATATTGCAGCAAAATCCACACCGGGATTATTGTTTACTCCTGAGATGATACCTGCATTTGATGAATTATCAAAAGCCGCAGGGAAAGAATATCTATCTTCTAAGCCACTTATGGGTGAAAGCCACATAGAAGAAGAGATGAGAAGACCGGGAGGCATAGCTGGCAAATGGTTATATGATACAGTATCTAAACCATCTACTGGACCTGTACGTGCAAATAAATCTGGTGCATGGCAAGATTTAGAATCAGGTAAAATGAAAGATTATGCTGCAAATCTTTCAGAATCAAAGCGGGAAGCCCACGAAGATGCAAAAGAACAAACAGGACAAATTACCGCGTCTAACTCATATCTTGCATCCATTAACGATTTAATGAAATCAGGCAAGTTGATGGGCAATCTCGAAAATGCAATAGGTAATCTTGTTATGGGCAAACCATCTGGTAGTGGGGGACCATCTGGATCTGGTGGATCTGGAACTGGTGGAGGTGGTGGTCCTATGCCATTCCACAAGCCAGTATCTGGTACATTTGAAGACTTATCAGATAAGTGGGGACCAGAGGGCACAGGATGGGAAGGGTATGAAGTACCTAAACCAACGGGTGGCCCAGGTGGTGCTGGTGCAACTGGTGGTCAACCAAGTGTAGGTGACTATGGTGGCAATGGGAATCCATATAACGCAGGTGGAACAGGTAATAATAAAGTAACAAAAACGGATCAGGGTGTGTGGTATACAGATTTCACGGGTAGAAAGATAAAGGTTAATGGTGCTAATGCTAATATGACGGATGATCAAGTCCGGCAATTGGCAGCAGAACAGGGTGCAATAACATCTGCGAATGCAGGAGGTATTAATTATAATGCATGGACAGATCCGTGGTCAATGGGAGAATCAGATGCAGAGAAAATAGCCCCAGGATCACGTAAGCAAACTGCCACGGTAGATAATATGCTAATTGATGTATATGCTCAGGATGGAGATAGGAGTATATATGGAAAGAAATCACAGCAACAATTCAAGGAAGCATATGAGTCTAAACAAAAAGCATCAGACCTTATGAATCTATCATCACAGGATTGGTTACAGCAAAATCAAGAATCTGGTACATTTGAAACTGATCCTGAAACTGGTGATGTGTATAAGATATATCCAAATGGTACACGGGTGAAGTGGAGAGAGGCAGACCAAGCATCTATCCCACAAGCAAAAGTAGGTGGGATGATTAGTAAGACAGGATTAATTGGTGCTCATAGTGGTGAAGTTATTGCACCATTCGAGAAGATAACTGATTTAATATCAGGGATAGTGTCTAGTGGAATACCAAAGATGAGTATGGGTGGGCGTTCACCCGTCACTGATAGTATAACTGGTTCCCCCACATCTGTATCATCAATGGGTAATGATGTGACTATTAATATTACGATTAATGGTAATGCAGATAAGACTGTTACTGATGATATGATTAGGAAGATAAAGAAAGAGCTGTTTGGCCGGGGTGTTTCACTTTGATGGTATGTTCGGGTATATTATTTACCCACCACAGAATAGAGAGTATGATGATAGGGAATGAGTTTAATATAGGTGAAGGGAGTGTATTGGGTGATTTACCTATATTGGGCATACATCAAATTGTGATTAATAAGCAAGCAGTCAAAACATATACACCATATGGTAATCAGAAGTCTTACTACCTCCCCACTGGTATGCAAGGCCCGATGGTCACACTAACATGCTCAGTAGATGATATTGAGCCGTGGGAAGATGTGTATACGAATGATTATTTGACCATTAAGGAATTTGGGTATCCAACATATAATAGGACATTGGAAGTAGGTTCTGATTGGTGGGTGGATACCATTACTGACGATGCAAAGATGGGGTATATTAAGGAAGGAAATATACGATATGGATTAACATTGGAGTTGTA
>JALOBO010000181.1 GCA_023228225.1 Clostridia bacterium | reverse complement strand
TGTTAGAACCGAAACAACGGGGGTTAGAATAACGGATGATAGTGCTATAATTGAAACGGAATACCCTATTGAAAAAATATTAAAAGTTGAAGTCGGTTATTTAAGTGATGGAACTTTGGTTGGCGATATAACACCATATATTTACGAAAATGCAGAATATCAAGCATTAAGTGGAACAATTGGGGCTTTCCCGTATTCAAAAGCGTATGCAATATATTACACACAAGGCGAAAAGAATTTGCAAGGTTTGAATTTTAAGTTGCCAAATCCAATTAGTTCTGTATTTAGCGACCCCGCAATTATAAACATAATTGAGCGAAAAACTAACAATCCAAACATACAAAACCTATTTAATGTGCAAGAATTTGTAGGGCTTGCTTTTAGAATAACTTATTTTCCCGTTGTAAACACGCGAATAAAACAATATAAGTCAAATATATTGTTAGGCGAATTTCCCGAAGAAATTACAAATATTTATAATCAATCCGCAAACAAGGTTGACAGTACTGCATATGGCGAAAACCTAAAAGGTGCAGTTGCAAGATTGGGAAATGTGGAAAAAGTAAAAACTTATATTATACCTAAATTAGCAGACTTGCCACAAATAGGAATGTTGGTTGATGAAGATTATTATATTTCTAGTATTTCAACTGAAAACTTACCCGATTTTGTAAAATGCACTATTGCACTTTCAAAAGATTTTAATAGACTTAATAAATTTATTGGTATTAAAAACAATTTAAGAATGTACGAAGTTAGCGAAAAGCAGTCAGTTGAACGATATGTGATTTATGAAGATTTTTGTATTATTGGAAATAGTCTTGCAACAAGCGATAGAGGGTTGCTTACTGATAACGCACTTGCCTTAATTGTAAATGATTTTACTGGAATCAATGCCAAAACGCCAATTAGTGTTGTTAATGCGATTGGACTTGACACTGATGAAAATGAACTTGCGTCAATAGCATTGCCAATTGTAAATTTGGGGATTGGAAATTCATTGTGGTTTGGCTTTCGATATGCTGATAATTATTCTGCGGGCAACACAAGTTCTTTGGGAACTGCAAGCACGGGAGTTGATTATTATAGAGTGCAAAACTTTGTGCCATACGGCGACTTTTGGGGAAGAATAGAATACTTAAAATTAAATATGTATGTAAATTTTGGAGATATTATTACAAATTACACAACGCAACAAGACATCGGAAACAATTTGCCAATATTTAATGAGACAATTATTACAAATTCCTTGATTTCTACATCAACTTCGCCTATAATATTAAAGAAAGATAGCAGGGAGAACATAAATTTTAGTTATCAATTACATTTCATAAGCAATAGAAATAATTTTATAATAGGAAGTGGGTTGGCATTAAATAACGGATTGGTTTCGGGGGGAACAAATTATGCAAAATTATATGTATTACCAAACAAGTTAAACAAATTTATCAAAACAGTGGATTTAACTGGGGCGACATTGATTAAAAGTTATGAAAACGATACAACAAGCATAGTCCAAACGGGTCAAAATATAGCATTTACAGACGAGATTTCAACAGTTGATGGATTAAGTTGGGCGGTTGTAAATAGCGAAAACAATCAATTGTTATTCGGGCAAAACATTGTGATTGAAGAAAATGATACAATAGATATGCCGACAATGACATTTACACATATATATGGAGAGTTATAAAAGGAGAATAAAATGGTTATAATAACAAATGCAAATGGAGATGTGGTAAAAAATATTTCTGAAAACATTTATCAAGGGTCGAACAATGCAAATAGCATAGTGGTTTTGGCACCATTTGCGAGTTCAAGTCAATTGACAATTGCTTATAGGTTGCCTGATGGTGTTTTAACGGAACCTGCATTGATGACGCCTTATGAAGATGTGCCAAGCGAATATGATTTAAGCGGTTGGTATATAAACCTTGACGAAGCAATTACCGAAAAATATGGAAATGTAGATTTTCAAGTTAGGGCTACAACAAATAGCGGTACGGTTGTTGCGAGTTTTGGGTTTAATTTTACGGTTTTACGAGGAGTTGCACCAATTTTGCCACCTACGCCATCTCAATCGATTTATGAGCAGATTTTAACTGCTCTTGCAAGCACACAAGCAGACATTGTTAATGGTTGGTTGGAAAGCAAAGGAAATTTGCCATATGATGAAACTTTTACTTATTCGCTTAATACGGTCTTATATTCTAATAATACTTTTTACAAAAGCAAAATACCAGACAATGTAGGCAATCCTTTAATTGACACTGATAGTTGGGAAGAAATACCTTTTGCAACGGAACAAGAGGTTGCAGATTTAATTCAAGCACATAATATAAGTGAAACCGCACATAATGATATTAGATTGATTTTGACGGGGTTAATAGAGGGAACATACCCGATTGATAGTTGTGCCAATGTAAGCGAAACAATTAACGATATAAACATTACTGATATTTTTGAAAGCAATGGGATAACTGCAAAAAGTGCAACAAATGCTAAAAACGATGCTTTGGGAAACGATATAGTAGAAACTTATCAAACAAAAGCAAATTTATTAACTTCGTATGGTATTATTCCAACAACACACGAAAAATATCCAAGCGCAAAACTTGTATTAGATACTATTTATGAATTGATTAATGGTGTAATACAATATAAAGGAGTGTGGGTTACTTCTGGGCAAACCAATTATTCACAATTAAATGCATTTGTACCTATTAAAAAAGGTTGGAGATTTGAGTGCGTTGGTACAGGTTGCACGATTGATGGTGTTGAATATTTAGCAGGAGATTACATAACATTTAATACAGATGTGAATGATTTTCCTATTACAACAAGTATGATTGACAAGACAGATAACACGGATTTAGTTGCTAGTGTTAATGGTAAAAAAGGCACAGTTGTGTTAGATGGTGCAGATATAAATGCAACAATTGAAATTAATGGTGTTGAAAGCACTGAAACGATAACACAACATTTACAAAATTTGGAAGACAATATTGAAGAAGATGGTGTTGTTTGGGACGGCAGTATTGCGACAAGTTTTGCTGGTGGAACGGGAACGGAAGAAGACCCATATTTGATTAGCAATGGTGCTGAATTGGCATATTTAGCACAAATTGCAAACATTAGTTATATAAATACTGATGGTAAATTTTTTAAACTTATAAATAATATATATTTAAACAAAAATGCAGAATTATATAAAACTTGGGAAACGATAGCACCAGCAAATGTATGGACAACAATAGGCATATCTACATCATTGTTTTACGGTTCTTTTGACGGAAATAATTATATAATAAGTGGACTTTATATAAACGGAACACAAAACAATAGTGGGCTTTTTGGCGAAACAACAGGAGCAATGCTTCGAAATATATTAATAACAAACTCTTATATTAAAGGTGGATATAACACAGGTTCTATTGCTGGTTATATTTTAAACAATACTGTAATAAATAATTGTTATAGTAAAAATATTATAATTGGCACTAATTTATATACTGGCGGTATTGTTGGAGCAAGTAATGAAAGCACAATAAACAATTGTTATAATGAAAGTATAATAAGTGGAACATCTAATATCGGTGGTATTGTTGGAATAAGCGAATTAAGTGTCGTAATAAATAATTGTTATAATATAGGTATAATAAGTGGAACATCTAATATTGGTGGTATTGTTGGAATAAATCAACAAAGTAGTATAATAAACAATTGTTATAATATAGGTATTATAAGTGGAACATCTAAGGTCGGTAGTTTAGTTGGTATAAATTCAGCAACTTATGGAGCAAGTATTATTAATTATTCTTATTATATTTATGATACAATTCCAGTAGGAGAACAAAACGGCATAATTAATAATTTATCAAGTTTTGCGATAGCCGACCAAATTTTA
>JALOBO010000180.1 GCA_023228225.1 Clostridia bacterium | reverse complement strand
TAGCATTTGTAACTATAATCGTAGTTGGTACATGTGCGTTACTTGTTGGTGTGGGGGCTGCAACAGTGGCCTCTTCTGTATCTTTTGATGCAACTGGCACAGTACAAACATCATCGGCTATGGTTGATACATCTACTGAATCTATATTGGCTATAACCAATGGAATTAATGGTCGTGCAGATATCTCATATACCTCAACCATAAATGCATATACAACTGGTACATCTTTAGTATCTAATGCAGGTACTATACAAGCATCATCCGGTGTAGTTGCATTAATGTGGCATCAGGGTGGCGAGACTTGTACAGGCCAAACTTGTGTGGTTGAACCTACTACATATGCAAATGTGAATGCTGGATCCTCAATTACGTTACGTGGCGCAGGCTCGATACGTTCCAGCGGTCTCACAAATACAGATTTAGTTGTATATGATGTAGACGCACTTGGTATCGGTTCATTATCACAATATGGTAATGCAATATCCATGGCAGATGTAATAGATGACAATACATGTATTGGTCTTTCTAATTACAACTACAGGGAGTCTAACAGAATCAATGGAGTATTTAATTATACTTCCAGATTCACTTTCACTCCCTAATATTTTTGAGTGGTTTCATGAATAAAATTGACATGATTGTTGGTGTAGCCTGCCTTATATTAGCTACATTAATAGCAATATTCGGCATCATTGCGCCCATCGCAACATTTTGTAATAGTAATCCTGGTATACCCGTATACTATGCATTTGGGTTTGTCGATGAGGGTGATTACTTTGAAGAGATATTCTTGGATCCATTACCTTATTGGAATACAGAGTTTATCAATGTAGAAATAACAGGGTGTCCTTCTGAAGAAGATATGATTGCATGTAATGAGATATTCAATGAATGGAATACATTGGGTAATGTACCAATATTGATTATTGATCCAAATAAAGAGGCCGATATTATCATTAACTTTGAAATGTTTGATGATGATGTATCATGGGCGGGTGGAACATGGATAAAGACAGTGGATGATAACAATGAAGTAATCACATTCGCTCATATAGATATACGGCAATCATGGCCCTACTGTCGTGAGAATGTTATACGACATGAATTAGGTCATGCATTGGGGCTAGCCTATCATTCCAATCACGTTACCTCATCCATATATAAATATGCAAATGTATATTCATCATATTGGAGTGAGGAAGATTTAGAAGTGATTCATGGGATATATGGATGACTGTATTTATATAGTAAGTAATATATATAACATACTCCCTATACTATTTAACAATGACAGGTAAATGTAGGATATGTGATGCCGGTACAATAGGTAGATCATGGTCAAAAGATTTATTACTAGGTAGGAAGACTATATTGGAAGCATCCATATTCTTTGACTGTACACAGGATGATGTACTGGATCATATTAATAATCATGAAATTGTGTTAGATAGGGCATCCGGTGACTATGAATCACCTGATTTCTACATGAATGAGTTATTAACCTTATTTAATCTAATGAAAGATTGGGTGAACTTAGTATTACAATCAGAAAAACTAGATTCACGCGATATGGAATTAGGGCTAAAGTTATCTAAAGAGACAAGGGAGATATTGAAATTATTAAGTGAGTTTCATGGAAACAGCAAAGATAAGGATGTTAATGTTAATATTGAATTGATAAATATGAAATATATGCAGATTACTAATTTTATAACCCAGGAGTTATGCCCCGAATGCCAGTTAAAGGTAATAAATCTAATGGACCAGATAGAGGAACCGAAGACTACTTTGATTACATGAGGACAGTGCTTAAAGGTAAGTCTGATCCAATATGGTTTGTCAATAATATAATGGGAGTTGAACTGTTCCCCAAGCAAGAAGAGATAATGAGGGAGTTTTATAAGAGTCGATATGATCCAAGTCAGGAGCAAATAAAGACATTAATTGTATTAGCGGGCATGAGAAGTGGAAAAACTGCACTGGCCTCTATTATGGCTGTATATGAATTCTTTGATTTAATAACAATTGACAATCCTTCAGAGCATTATGGACTGTTAAAAGACCAGCCCATCTTCATAACCGTGGTTGCAACATCAGAGAAGCTTGCTGAAGATGGTGTATTTACTAATATGGTGAATTATATTAACAATACACCGTGGTTTCACAAGTATTTTACCATAAAAATTACTGGTGGAAGAATAGAATGTGCAGAAAAACATGTCATAGCACAGGTATTAGGCTCATGGGTTACTACAGCCGTAGGGAGATCAAATTATTTAGTAGTCTTTGATGAGATGGATTTGTTTGAAGATACTGCTGGTAAGCGTGGATCATGGGAATTATGGACGCGATTGGGCAATAGTACAGCAACATTTGGGCTTGATGGACACAAAATAGCCATATCATCACCAAAAACTGCCTCTGGTATAATGATGCAGTTGTATAGAGATTCAGAAAGGATGCCAAATACCCTTGGATTTATGGCCCCAACATGGGAAATGAACCCACATTTAACAAGAAAGCAGTTAATGGACGAACATAAGTATAATATGGCTGCATTTTGGAGAGATTTCGCCTGTCAACCAGAAGCAGCAGGTGGTATGCAGTTCCCGGAAGGCGTCTATCTAACTCAAATGACAAATGTACTGGAAAATTTGGCATATAAGGACAAAACACCGAAGATTAGAGTCATGGCAATAGATCCGGCTGTTAGAAATGACAGTTTTGGGGTTGCAGTAGGCTATCGGGAGTTCAATAACATAGTTATAGATGGTGTTTATAAGTTCGAAAAGAAGGAAGGTAACTCATATATCCTTCCAAGTGATGTAGAGAGTTATATATATACTGCAATACCACGATTAAATGTAAATTATTTTGTCTATGATACATGGATGTTCCCGAATCTTATAGAAGATGTGAGTAATAAGTTCGGTATAACCGCAGAGAAACATATTGTACGGAAAGAAGACTATGATAGATGGAGGGCATTACAGGAAAACCCCGGTGAGATGACGTTAAGTGTGGTGTATAATGAAGATTTGAAGTTTGAGGCGAATTCATTGATAGTTAAATCTACAGCCTCACAATTACCAAAGACAGATCACCCATTCACAGGATCCAAAGATATGTCAGATTGTGTGGCTAATTGTATTTGGTATCTAACAACATATGAAATGCCAGTATTAATACCAGATGTATTGTATATTAGGAGTTTTTAAGGATTGAGTAATTTAAGGATTGAGTAATCATGGGAATAAAAAGTTTTATAAAGCAAAAGTTCTTTGCAACCATTGGTTCACGGGCATCAACCCCAACGGACAAAGTTACAGCATCCAAGACTATAACGAATGATCTATTAGGCTATCTATTAGGTCTTAGTGATTTTAGTAACTTAGATGAAGATGAGATATATGAACAATTGTATATATGGGAACCTGAGATTGGTGGGGCCATAGATAGAATGTCCACCATGGTAGGAGAATCTTATAAATATCCATATGTCAAGGATGTTGGAGAAACCATGGATGATATCGAAGAGAAGATGATTAAGGATGCAATAAAGATATCTGATGAAGTAGATATACGGCATTATTTTGAAATATTCGCTGAGATATTAGAAATGCATGGGAATCTGTACCTTGAGATAAAGGATGATATGAGTTTCGAAATACTACCAAATAAGTATGTAACATTAGTGGATAGTAGAGATAGATTGATTAATTCAGCAGGAACTACATTTGCAGATAATATAATTACAAAGTGTAATTTTCTGGTGTTATATGAGGGCATGACAGGGCAAAAGATATTACCCAAAGATAAGTTCATACATATTAAGTATAAAGATACGCCCATATTTGTCACTGATACCAGAGGACGTTCAACATATGGGGTGTATTCATCAAGTCCATTACATCGTACAAT
>JALOBO010000179.1 GCA_023228225.1 Clostridia bacterium | reverse complement strand
ATCCCGACGGTAGGGAAATATCCCCCTGATGTTTATTCAATCAACCTTTATCTCTGCTACTTCAATCTTCAAGCTGTCGTCCATTATCTCTCTGTATTCATCAGTGTATTCTTTCTTGAATCTGTCTGTTGCTCTGTCTGTCGCTTTATCCATGCTGTCCGTGTCTACCTCGTACACATCCCATACAGACTCATACCCTAACACGTACTTGGTTACTCCCGTCTCTTTTGTTTCACTGTCAGGCGCATCGATGAATAATACCAGCTCAGCCTCTATTTCGACTTTATACCATGTCATCTTAATCATCCCATATGTGCACTTCGTACTGTCTCTCTTCAATCTCGTTATCTATCGCTTTGTTCTCTCTGCGTTCCTGCTGTTCCCATTCGCGTTCAATCCTATCGAAATATCTGTCCTCTTCGCTCATTTGTATCAGTCCTTTTTTTAAGAAAAAAGTTTATCAGTAGTCGAATGAATCAACAGACCAATCAGTTTCTTCAAGTGCGTCGTTCAGAACATCGATAATATGTTCACTTGCCCCTTGCTTATCACATTCTGTAATAAACTCCGTCATGTCTGCATAACTATCAAAACAACCTGCCGAATTTACAATAAAAACAGAGTCCTTTTTACCCTGACATTCGCTTAAGAACTCTCTCGCTCTCTCGGTCATATCGCTGCCTCCCTCGAACGATTGATAATTTTCGGTCATAGTATCTATTACTCCGTGCCCACAGCATGGGTAATCCTCACACGTACACGTTCTGTACATTTTAATTACTCTCCTATTCCAATCCATCCATACGGTACCTGATTAGATACTATTTCTATGTCATTATATGCGTCATACCAGGTTATCATCGGGCGATTTTTAATACTCATAATAAAACAACCATGATTGTATAAATCCAGCGATTCCACACCTAGCTTTAATCTATCACCGTATACCGAGATGTCATTAATTTCCATCAGATAGAGTTTTTTATCACACGACATACACATATAAATTTTATTTACATATTTTTCATCCATTTTAAATCAGTCCTTTTTTCTTAAAAAAGTTTGAAGAAAAAAGTTTGAAAAAAGGTTTATTCCAGCCATCCCTCAGGGATTCTTATTGATTCTACGCTCGTATGATTCAATGCATCAACCCACATTATATCGTCATTAGGGGCTATTATCCCTACGTGAATATCACCGCGCCTTACAGCGATTACACCGTTCTGTTGTACCAGATTATCCCCCAACATAGCTAATTCTCTGTCCGTTATGATTATGTCATCGTCATCATTAAATCCGACACTTAAGCACGTATTCTTAGTTACCGTAATCATCTTAATCAGTCCTCCGAGGTCATGGTCCATGCGTTCGCGTGTTTTGATACGCACATTGCTATCTGCGAATTTGGGAGATAAAGCCTTGTTACCTTATACCCATCGTTAAAGAGCTTATCAGTTTTAGTAAAGAACTCCGAATAGTCCTCGCACTCTATCTTTTCTGTTAATCCACTATCATATATAACTAAAATCTCGTATGTCCTCATTTTAATCCACCTCTAAGGGTTTTCCTGTCTTATAGTTTATTATGTACGGTCCAGCGCGTGAATACAACACATCGGCGTCTATGTTAGTCAATATCCGCTTACCCTCTCCGAGAGATACAAAGTCGTACACGTCCTCGTACATTGGGTCTTTAACTATTTCAACATTGAATATTAAACACACAAATGTGTTATCCACACGAACAACAACATCATTTGTTGAACTGTGGTAAACATAGGTTGTTCTCAGTTGCATTGCATAGGATTTATCCATCTTAATCCCTCGTATTTTTTCCCGCGATTATTCTTTTTTTAATATTTTCCAAGGCGTCCATTTTTTTATTAAAAGCCTCGAATTCTTTCTTTTCTTGCTCGTTTACTTCATCCAACGCCTGTTGTCTTCTCTTTTTTTCCGCCTTTTCAGCGTAATAATCAACCGAGCTTTTCAGCTCCTCAGTCAGTTTTTTTCCGTATTCCGAATTCCTCAGCTTAATAATATCGTCGTAATTCATTACTTAATCCCCCATTGTTTAAAGAGTTTCAATTAAAAGGTTTAACTTGTTTTCCAGCTTATTTCTTGTAATTAATGATAATCACCTTTACCCTGCTCGGATTAACCATTATCCTGCTATCCGTAACGTGGGATGTAGGAACTCATCCCCCTGTCGGTTTTCGTATGCACACCAGACCCTCAGGGCATCCCTTTAGGTCAGTGCTGCTGTTCCCGTCGGTTCTCTCCGACTTAACTACTATCTCTATGGACGTGGGGGGTATATAATACTATGCTGTAATTGTAGTACACTATTGTTCATTTGTGTACATCCTATATCATATATGTACGTTCTATTCCCTAGCAATATCCGGCGTTGTAGCAATGTACATCGATGCACATAAATGTACACGGAACTATCTGTTTCAATGTACATAAATGTACACTCTAGCAGCTTACCCTCAACACTATATCACATCATATACGTAAACCCTATGCGTTCGATTCCAGCCATCAGAATGGTACCTAGAACGCACGAGGCGGGTCTAGACATAGTAAGAGTAGGGTAAGTATAGTATGGTCTCTATCGGGCTGGAATGCATAGGGATGGGGGGATTGAATCCGGACAGGGATATAGTGCAAAATTGCGAGAACAGATTCCAGGGGGGATGTCGAAATGGGACCCTACCGCTGTGCATCTGCTTCAACAACTTCGAGGGGTCTATTCCGTCATTCTTCTGTCATTCTGCGCTATCGGGATTTATCGTATATGAGATGTGAAATACAGTATGTATTATGAGATATGGTATAGGATATGAAAATCAGTATAGGATATGAAAACTACTATGGGGTATGAATGGAGGATACTTATCCGCACCTGGTCTTCTCAAACAATATCAGGGGGGTATTCCGTCATATGCTACTTCTACTTCTACTTCTACATTCTAGATGATACTAGATAGTGTGTAGAGGATACTGTGTGGAGAAGATACTGTATAGGGATTGTAATGTATGTAGAGGAGAGGAGGTGTATAGAGGATGGGGATATATAGTATGAAGAAGATATATGTATAGAGGGGGAGAGATGAATACAGGATTCTACTATTACAGCGATAAGGAGAATGAATACATATTGTTCGTCATGGATGAAGGGAATCCATACGAGGCGTGGTATACCGTGACTACGGATGAATTATCCTGCATGACCATGTTGCCTTCAGGGATAGGGATATGTCAATTTGAAAGTGCAATCCCCATCTCGGAGCAGAGCGCACATACTCTGTTGCAATCATGGTGCGATAACAAGTTGGATAAGCTCAATGCGGAATATGAGGTCTCTAAGAAGAGATTGGAAGAGAAATGGGATTGGTGCGAAAAGACATTCGACAAAGGGAGGAGGTTTCAGCATATCCATCTGAGATGAGTACATCCACTCTATCGAAACCTGTTCTCTGATTTTTTAAAAAAATGTAGAGTGGAGATACTTCTCTCTACTTCTCTATACTAGTGATACTTCTCTCTCTGTGTGGGAGATGTTGTCTTGACTGTAGGTTTGGCTATAAGGGCGATGATGTAGATAATGTTCAGGATTAGATGAAAGAGAATGTAGAAGATATTGTCTTAGTCGGAAGGATATCTGAAGTACAGTATGAATGAAGAAGAGGATATGCTATGTGCAATATGCTAAGAAGGAGATTGAAGATAGAGAGAGTGTAGATTAGATATGATGAGGATAGTAGGGTGTGTAGAGGTGTATAGAGGAGAGAGGGTGGAGAAGAGGGTGTGTAGATATATAGTATGAAGAAGATATATGTATGGAGGGTATGAGATGAAGAAAGGATGGTATTACTCGGAGAAAGGAGAAGTGTTGCGTATAGTGCATTGCAGAGAGGGAAGAGTAGAG
>JALOBO010000178.1 GCA_023228225.1 Clostridia bacterium | reverse complement strand
ATAAATCCGGAATGTCTTTCAATTAAGGGGTAAATTATGGGAATTTATAACGTACGTGTAACAGGCGTATTAGAGGAAACTTATACTTATATAGCTGATTCTGAAGAAGAAGCTGAAAAACTAGCTAAGGAGGTATAAAGATGAACATTTTTAATTGCAAAAAAGCGTTTTGTAAAGCACTGAGTAAGGCGTTTACTTCTCTCTTTGTTAAAATCTGCGGGGCTTTTAAGAAAAAACAACCTGTAAAGAAGACGTTTTATGGTGTAACGGTAACGTACAAAGATACGGGAGAAAGCACAGATTACATTTTTTCAACATATGAAGAAAGATGGTCTTTCTGCAAAGACTTATCTAAGCGGTGGGATGTTAAAGAATATGACCAAATAATAAGGAGATAATAAGATGAAATTTATACTGGATGTAACAAACTATGGTGATTTATCGGAAAGAGAAATCGACGAATTGCATATTTCTGAAGATTCAAACGGAGATATAATAAACAAAGACGGGACGCGTGCCTGTGTAGAAATAAACACAATGGCAGAACTGAAAAATTTCACAAGCAAATTCGGACATATAATCATTAATTGTTTACCGGGCAATACTTCTGAAGAACCGGACGAAATGTATCTTGAAATATATAATGATTACAGGGAATAACGACACGAAGACTTAATTAATGCTGGATATTACTATAAGGAGGTATTGAAATGACTAAGAAAATCGTTGTCAGCGCTTGTAACTTAGACGGTATAGCAAGAATGTTTAATAAGCATTTTTACAGCAACAGCTATACTGTAGTAGTAAAAGATGACAAACTGTGTATTTACAACGGTAATATGGGTAAATATTTTCCGGAATATGTAATTGAACATAAACGGGGAAGATTTCAGGTCTATATAATAGATAAAGGGGAGAAAATATGAAAGAAGAAAAAAGACAAGACATTGTTCATTTTCTGAACAGCAGGGTAGGAGCGGATGAAACAAGACCTTTTATGTCACATGTTGTATATGTACAGGATGTTGGTTTTATTGCAACAGACGGGCGAGAGCTTGCCATAGTACAGTGCAATGCAATGGTATCTGAAGAGTTAGAAAATAGCTGGGATAAAATAACAAAAGTGGTGAATAATCACAAATACCAATACGTTATATTTGATAAAAAAACAGGAAGGTACGTTGCAGACAGTGTATCGCAGAACACGGATTATCAGTTTCCGCCATACAACAAGATAATACCGGATATCTCAAAATATGAGTGTTACGATCTGCTTAATACTACAGTCGGTAGGACTGATTATACAAAGATCATACCGGAAATAGAAAGAAAAGAGTATATTAATGCACAGTATCTTGATTTCCCTGAACTGAATGATATCGTTATGGCACTTGATCCGCAGAATATTGATCATCCGGTTGTATTCACATTCAGTGGATCATATAAGAATCATTACATGTTTGAATATAATTGTTTGTACATAGTTGCACAAATGGAACGTAACGGTGAAGTTAGCAAAACAGACATAAATATATACGATTTTGCAAAATAAGGAGTTTATATGATTACATTACTTGATAAGATAGTTTCGTCTCTTTACGACAATTGGGACGAAAAGACGGACAGACAGAAAGAGTATGCTAACGGCGCATACAATGCCATTATGCATAGTAACATGAGCATTAGTAAATTATCTGAAGAACTGGGAGAGGAAGAAAAATGATACATGAAATAACGAATATGACAACCGGGCATCATGTTATTGATATACCCGATGAAGTAACCGTGAAATTAAAATTTTCTAAATCTGTTTATGACTTAGAAAAAACGAAATATGTGTATAGATCTTTCCACATTTCTGCTATAGATTTTACCCATTTTTATGTTGGAGAACACAAAGGAATTAATGTAATGCACACGTCGGAGCTTGCGTCTCTTTTGGAAAGTGCACTAAGCTTTAAAATATTAGACTAAGTTTTATCAAGGAGCTGACAAAATGAGCGACACAAGAGAATTTATAGATCAGGCTGTATCTTATAGTAATTATCACTATTTACCGTTATTAATAAGACTGAAAGAAAATGAGAATATTAACGACACTGATAAAAAACTTTTAGGATTTTTATATGATGATTTTTCTAAATTGCTTAATACCCTGAAAAAGGAGGGGGAAAATGAATAAAACAGAAAAAGGATTTTGTTTAAGTTCGATAGCAGTTTTTGCGGCGCTTATGTTTGGCAACCACGTTGCGATTGTCATTGCGGGGCTTGTGTTCTGTGTATTTGCATACAAAATATGCAGAATGAAAGATGAATATTGAGGCGAAAATGAAGAAACTGGATATACGATATATAGAATCAGAATCAGGGAAATATAACAAAAACGTTATGATAGTAAAAACTGAAAATGTTGAATATTTAGTGTATTTTCTTGAGGTTATCGTCATGATAAAAGAAGGAGTTGTCTATCTGGACAGGGAACGTTATGACTCTAACATAACAGTAAGAAAATACCGGAATATATTTCTCTGCGAAGAATCGGCAAGGATTGCACGAAAAATAAGTAACGGAAATTACAAACTTTCCGAACTTAATTAGCAGTTTATACTTGACAAAATAATCAGCCAGTGGTACTATGTAACTATTAAGGAGATACGAACATGAAAGATTGCAACGTAGAGATAAGCAATTGCGTACACCCTGTAAATATATGCGGAGATACCGAGGGAAAAACAAACAATGCCTATCTTGAAGTCAAGCTGACCGTAAAAGGAACCAGAAATATTTTCTAGACAGATATTGACAAAGACATAAATCTATAGTATTATATTACTATAAGGAGATAAAATAATGAAAACTTATAAACAGAAAAGATTATCTGCTTTTATGCAGGATGACTTTTGCGCATTGTTGTGTTTCTTAAATGAAAGCACTTCTAACGGAGAACTTTCAAACAACCTTGCAAACAAGACTTTTAGAAACAATTGGACAATAGAGAAAATGATAAGTTATTACAAAGCACACGGAAAAGAAGTAAATTCAGGATTTGAATTATAGATATAATATCGACAAGGAGATATAACAATGATTAATGAAACTGTAAATATGGTAAACTTAGCTTATGTTGGATATTCCGCCTCATAGGTATTTGTGTTTGACTATAGATATATATATAAATACATAGTAATTAATTTACAAGGAGTGTAAGAGATGAAGAGATACGTAGAAAAAGAGGACGTAGAAACAACAAACGAGCTGTCAAGGTGGGTAGGAGTTGTATTAAGTGACGGTGCAAGAGGTGCAGTGCTTTATATCGGAGATGCCCATCATATCATATGTAATGATGCACCATACGCCTGTAACCGTGCATGCGGTGGCAGAGATTATGACGGAAGCAATATCAAAGACACTTTGCAAAAATGGAAAGATGCAACGGATATGACTGGTATAATTACGGACATTTATTGCTTCGTTTCTTACAAGGAACTTATGACATGGTTTGTAGAAGGCATGGAAGACTAAATGTGCCCGTAAACCGCTAAAATAAGCCATATAATCAACGCAAACAGTATAAGTAATGAAATCATACCACACTGACACATTGCGTTGCATATGCGCATTTACGGGGCTTTATGGCAGGTGCGATTTTTGTTGACTGACGGGCAATAATACAGTACATTATATATAATATTATTTTCATGGATTACCTCTTAACCGACTTTGGCGTTGCCGAGCCGGTTTTTTTTGTTCAAAGCGGCGTTTTTGTGTAATATGATTTTAGAAGCGGGCGGGGGCGTCATGGTTTTTACCGAATTTTCCGTTATTTCCTTTTCCTCGTTATTTACGCAAATTATGTTTTTATTTCCGTCTATTTCATAAAACCTTTTCTGTTTGCGCTTTCTGTGCATTCTCACGTAGAGCGTCGTTGCACGTCTTTCCAT
>JALOBO010000177.1 GCA_023228225.1 Clostridia bacterium | reverse complement strand
TGTTATGAATGGTATGGAAAAAAAACTTGCTATATAAATAATAATTGTTTGAGTGCCTTTGATAGAGTTAAAAAAGTTGGTTGGACTATTCTTGAGTTTGAAGATATAGACTTAAAATAAAGGAGCCATAAAAAATGGAAGAAAATAACGGATTACCAATGGTCGTAAGTAAGGATACAAACGGCTATTTGTTTATTGAAAATTATGATGATTTAAAACAAGTTGTGATTACAAAATTAGGAGAATATGCGGTGTTTATTTGCCAAAATGCCGATGATTACAAGCAAGCAAAAGGCACACGAGCTGAATTAAACAAACTTTCAAAATTAATTAACGATACAAAGATTAAATATGTTAAAGACACCACACAAAACTTGACTAATCAATGCAAAGAACTATGCGAGTTAATTGAAAGCAAATCGGTCGAGTTCGATACCGAAGCAAAGAAATATGAAATCAAGGAACTAAATAAAGAAGTTAAGTTAAAACAAGGTTCGTTTGATATTAGTATTCACTGCAACACAAAGGAAGAATTAGAACAAGTTAGAAAAGTATTAGACGACGCGAAATTTATAAAATATGTGGTAAAGGAAAATTAAATGTGTAATGCCAAATATGTTATTGAAGCCCACACAAAAACTAATAGATTAATTGTTTTCACTTCGACAAATATGCGGGGGTGCTTCTATTACTTAAAAAATAATAATGGGTTATTTACCGATTTAAGATTATATGAGATAAAGGAGGCGAAAGAATTACCACTAGAAATGATTAGTCTTACACTAAAAAACTATTAATTTCTAAATCTATCTAGCAAATATAAGTAGAAAAAGATATAATAGTATGAAAGGAGCAAAAATATAGTGATTAATGTCAACGGAAAAAACTTACCATTAAGTGGTGCGGTTAGATATTTAAGAGCCGTAAGAGCTAAAAAGACCACAAAAGATTTTACTAAATTAAGTGGTATTTCTAGCAAGACCTTATGCGATATTGAGGCTGGGCGTATTAAACACCCACACTCACATACACTTATACAAATCGCAAGAGTATGTGGTGAAGATGAAAACTTGTTGCTTGACTATTTAGACGATAGTCAAACAAATGTCGAGAAGAAATAAAACTAATACATAATTTAGGGGGAAAACAATAAATGAGTATAGTAAAACCAGATGAGATGAATTTTTCAAATAAGAATATTGTTCTTTTAATTCAAGGCAAACATGGTGTGGGTAAAACTACTCTTGCACTAAGTAGCAAAAGACCATTATTAATTGATATTGAAAGTGGTGTAGACCGAGTAGACGCCTATTATCGAAAAGATACACTTGTATGTGATAGTTATAAGCAATTATTAAATGACTTAGAAACAAGCGATTTAAGTGCTTACGATACCTTAATTTTAGATACCTTAGGTAGTGCTATTGACTTAATGACACCATATTTAATTAACCAAAACCCAAAGTTTAAACAAGATACGAGTAATCAATTAAGCCAAAAGGGCTGGGGGGCAGTTAAGGTTGAGTTAAAGAGTTTAATCCAAATATGCCGCGATAAGAAAAAAGACTTAATCATTATCACGCATTGTAAAGCCGATAAAGATGGCGAAACAACAATTTATGTTCCCGACATTGGCGGGTCAATGAAAGACGACATCTTTAACGATATTGACCTTGCTTGCTTTATGGAAACAATAGGCAACAAAAGAACGGTTAATTTTTCGCCTACTGATAGATTTAGCGCCAAAGGCAACCATGGAATTGCGGGTGTCTACGAGGTTAAGACGCTTGAAAAGCACGAAAATAATAATGCAGTTGCCGAACTTTTCAAAACCTATCGTGAAGAACTCCAAAACGAAGTTGTGGAAAATAAAAACTATAATGATTTAATGACCAGTGTTACGAACAAGATTATTGCTTGTAAAACTGACAGTGATTTAAATACGGTTCTAGGCGATATTTTAGGGGCAACGCATATTTATTCTAGCAAGGAAGAATTAGGGGCTAGGCTTAACGCCAAAGCCAAAGATTTAGGTTTTAAGTTCGACAAAGGAACTAAAACTTATGTCAAATCTTAAAACATACGAAATAACCCCTAGTTTGCTCAATAGTTGGCTATATATGTATCACTGTTATGAGGGTCAAGAAGAAAACGCAAAAAGCGAGTTCTTAAACGCCCTAAATAGAGTGCATACCCCAACTACCGAAGCACAACAAGCGGGAATTGATTTTGAAAATAAGTGTTATGCGGGGGAAATAACTTCCGATACGCAAGCAATTATTGAAATAATTAATGGTGGCACTTACCAAATGAGTGCGAGAAAATTAATTGAGGTCGATAATTTAAACATCTTACTTTATGGGCGATTAGATGTCATTAAGGGCGATACGATTTATGATATTAAGAAATCGATGTCGAGTAAATATGTGGCAAAAAAATATTACCACACAGCCCAACAAAGTGTATATCTAGAACTTTTCGCACAAGCAAGAAAAATGATTTATTTATTTAATGACTTAAACGGGGAAACCCACGAAGAACAATACAATCGTGAAGATATAGTACCCGCAAGTAGTCTAATTAGTGCATTTTTGCACGACTTAAAATTAAGAAATTTGTATCAAATCTTTTTAGAAAAATGGGAGGTAAAAGATTAATGAGTTATCAAATTGAAAAAAGTAGTGGTTTTGACTTAATACCAGCTGGGACGGAGTTAGAGTGTCGTGTTGAAAAAATGGTTTTCAAAGCAACTAAAACTGATAGAAAATACATTAATGTCGAATTAAGAGTTCGTGACGATGTCGAAAGTAACAAGGAATATAAAAATCGTGTTCTTTTTAAGGCGATATGGTCGCTTAAAGAAGATAGCACAAGATATAATCCAGTTGATATCTCAAATCTTGTAAACACACAAGAATATGAAGGCAAGGAAAAATTATTTAACACAATTGAAGATGTAATTAACTTTTTAACTGGTGCAAATATGCGTGTTCGTGTCGATGTCGAAGAAAGCGACCAGTACCCAACAAAAAATGTATGTAAGTATTTTTTCAAAACTAGTTTCGCACCTAAAAAGGTAGGCGAGAATAAAACGGATCAACCAGTAGTTAGTGAAAAAACTAATGATTCAATGGAATCTGCTGTAACTGATGATGATCTGCCTTTCTAACTAGAAACTATCGCTCGTCGCAAAGTTCTTAATAGCTCCCTTTGCATGACCTCCTAAAAAAACGCACCACACCCCTATTAGATGTGGGAAAAGAACTATTTTTATAACTTAAAACGAAAGGTCAATTATGTTTGATTACAATAAAGTACCACAAGAGTTAAAAGCAGTTAAACAATGGGTATGTTTTAAAAAAGGAACAAAAATACCTATATCAAGCATTAATGGGCTTAATGCAAAAGCAAATGATAGTGCGACTTGGGACACCTTTTATAACGCACTTATGTACTACCAAAAACACACTGAAACTATCGGTGGACTAGGTTTTGAACTTGGTAATGGTTATTTTGGTATTGATTTAGACGATATTGAAAGTGACGCTGATAAGACTATACGCGACGAGTTTATCACTAAACTTAACTCATATACCGAGGTATCACAAAGCGGTAAAGGAATCCATATTATATGTCGTGGCAGTTTACCAAAAGGGAATCGCCGTAAAAATAATATTGAAATGTACGAAACTGGAAGATATTTTGCAATGACAGGCAACGCTTACCCTAATACCCCATTTGTCATCAATGAAGCAACAAATATTATTGAATCGCTACACACGAAGTACCTTGCCGATAAAGTTGTGGAAAAGGCAAGTTATGTTGTTGGTCGCCACGATTTTGACAACAATGGCGAACTTAAAAAGAGTGTGCTTACAGATGACGAAGTTATTGAGAAGATAAAAAGGTCTAAGCAAGCATCGGATTTTTATGCTTTGTGGGATGGA
>JALOBO010000030.1 GCA_023228225.1 Clostridia bacterium | reverse complement strand
TATTTTTTTGTTTCACAGTATGGCACACACGGCACAGTGTACGCACTTACCGAGCCAGTAGAGATTAAAATTAAGGCGGCAAATGTGTTAGGAGGAAATTTATGGCAACACAAAGAATTAGAATTAAGTTGAAAGCTTATGATGCAAACTTAATTGACCAAGCAGCTGCACGAATTGTGGAAACTGCTAAAAAATCCGGTTCTCAAATTTCGGGACCGATTCCACTACCTACAGACAAGGAAGTGGTTACTGTTATACGCTCTCCACATAAATACAAGGACTCGCGTGAACAATTTGAAATGAGAACACATAAAAGACTGATTGATATTTACAGTCCATCACCAAAAGCAGTTGATTCTCTTATGAAGCTTGACTTGCCGGCTGGCGTAGATATTAAAATCAAACTGTAAGGCGGCGGAGGAATAAAAATGAAAAAAGCAATTATTGGAAAAAAATTAGGAATGTCTCAAATATTTGCCGAAGATGGTACAGTTATACCGGTAACGGTAGTAGAGGCTGGCCCTTGTGAAATAACACAAATTAAAACAGAAGAAAAAGAAGGGTATCACGCCGTTCAAGTTGCGTTTGGTGTAGTCAAAGTCGCAAAGGTTACAAAGCCTTTGGGTGGAATATTCAAAAAAGCAAATTTAGAACCTAAAAAATATCTTCGCGAACTTGATCTTGAAGGTGATTACCAAGTCGGTTCAAAAATTACTTGCGATATATTTAATGTTGGCGATATAGTTGATGTAACCGGTATTTCAAAAGGTCATGGTTATACTGGAACTATTCAACGCTGGAATGCGCATAGATTAAAAATGACGCACGGTGTCGGACCTGTTCATAGACAAGTTGGTTCGATGGGTGCTAATACTTGGCCAGCCAGAGTGTTTCCCGGAAAGAAAATGCCTGGACATTATGGAGTAGATCAAGTTACAATTCAAAACTTACAAGTAGCCCGCATTGATACAGATAAAAATCTGCTTTTGATTAAAGGTGCAATACCTGGACCAAATGGTGGATTAGTAAATGTGCATGAAGCAGTTAAGCGTTAAGAAAGGAGAGAATTACTAAAATGGCAAAAGTTAAATTATATGATATGCAGGCAAATCCTGTTGGCGAACTTAACCTTAACGATGAAATATTTGGGCTTGATTATAATGAACCATTAATTCATCAAGTTATAGTCGCTATGAACGCAAATGCGCGTCAAGGTACAAAATCGACACTTTCACAATCAGAAGTACGCGGTGGAAAGAAAAAACCATATGCACAAAAGCATACTGGTCAGGCAAGACACGCTAACACTGTTGCTCCTCAGTTTAGAGGTGGCGGAATGGCGTTTGCTATAAAGCCTCGTGATTATTCAAAAAAAGTCAACAAAGTTGCAAAGGACATAGCATTTAGAAGCGCATTAAGCCAAAAACTTGTTGATGAAGAAATCATCGTTATAGACCAATTTAAATTAATAGATGCAAAAACTAAGGAAGTTGTGGCGATATTAGATGCATTCAAAGCCAACAAATCTGTTATATTTGTGACACCTATTAATGATGAAATTCTTATGAGAGCGGCCAGCAATCTAGCAAATGTAAAAACTACAACCATTGACTTACTTAATGTATATGATATTGTTGCATCGCAAAAATGCATATTCACAAAGGAAGCAATAGAACAATTAGAGGAGGCTTATGCAGAATAATGAAAGCGTATGATATTATAATAAAGCCACTATTAACCGAAAAAAGTTATGCTGACATTCCTAATAAAAAATATACATTTTTTGTAGATGTAAATTCTAATAAAACGGAAATTAAATTGGCGATAGAAGAAATTTTTAAGGTTTCGGTAGCAAAAGTTAACACGCTTAATGTGCGTGGAAAATTAAAGCGTCAAGGAAAAACCCAAGGTTATACCGCAAAGCAGAAGAAAGCATTTGTTCAACTTACAGCGGATTCAAAACCAATTGAATTCTTTGACAGTTTAAAGTAATTTAGGAGGAAGAATAAAATGGCAGTAAAAACATACAGACCTCTAACTCCGGGCCAAAGACACAAAACTTCGGCAAGTTTTGCAGAAATTACAAAATTTGAACCCGAAAAATCCCTTTTGACCACAAAACAAAAATCAGGCGGTCGCAACAATCAGGGTAAAATTTGTGTAAGACATATTGGTGGCGGAAACAGGGTTAAATACAGAATTATTGACTTCAAAAGAAATAAAGATGGTATACCTGCAACAGTAGTAGGAATTGAATATGATCCTAACCGTACTGCATATATCGCACTTTTAAATTACGCTGATGGTGAAAAACGCTATATACTTGCTCCCATTGGACTTAATGTAGGCGATATACTGTGTAGTGGTGAAGGCGCCGATATTAAAACCGGTAACTCATTAGCACTTAAAGATATTCCAGAAGGTGTTGTAATTCATAATATTGAAATGCGTCCTGGCAAAGGCGGACAAATTGCCCGTTCAGCAGGTATTAGTGCAAGACTTATGGCTAAGGAAGGCGATTATGCTACAATTCGTATGCCGTCAGGTGAAACCCGTTTAATTAAACTTTCTTGTCGTGCTACAATTGGACAAGTTGGCAACTTGGAAAACGAAATTATTAAACTTGGTAAAGCCGGAAGAAAACGCCACATGGGAGTTAGACCCACGGTTCGTGGTTCAGCGATGAATCCAGTTGATCACCCGCATGGTGGCGGTGAAGGCAAAAGTCCGATTGGAAGGCCAAGTCCTGAAACTCCTTGGGGTAAACCTACACTAGGTTATAAGACAAGAGATAAGAAAAAAACAACTTCAAAATTCATTATTAAACGTGTAAATTAGGAGGCGAAGTAAGTGATATCAATTAAAAAATTGCCTTTTGTAGAAGAGAGGCTTAAAAACAAAATATTGGCCATGAATGAATCTGGCGAAAAACGAGCAATTAAAACATGGTCACGCTCCTCTACGATTTATCCAGAATTCGTAGGACACACAATAGCCGTTCATAACGGTAAAAAACATATACCTGTATATATTGTTTCGGATATGGTCGGTCATAAACTTGGTGAGTTTGCTCCAACCCGTACATTTAAAGGTCACGCAGGTGCAAAAACAACTACACTTAAATCCGCATCAAAAAAGTAGAATGGAGGAAGTTATTAGATTATGGCAAAAAGAATTAGAGAAAAAGCGGCAAAACGCATAATAAACAAAGACAACCGCCCTAGCGCTATTGCAAAATTCGTAAGAATAAGTTCTAGCAAGGTTTGTATTGTTATGGACCTCGTTCGTGGTAAATCGTATAGAGAAGCGTGTGCAATTTTAGAGAATACTCCAAAGGCGGCTTCACCACTTATTAAAAAAGTTATGGATTCGGCAGCGGCTAATGCGGAAAATAATTTAAGTCTTAATAAAGATAAATTATTTGTTGCAGAATGTCACGCAGATCCAGGACCTACACTTAAAAGAATGGATATTAGAGCACGCGGTCGTTCAAACAGATTATTATTGCGTACCAGCCACATTACAGTTGTGCTGGATACCATTAAAGAATAAGGGAGGATACTATGGGACAAAAAGTTAATCCACACGGATTGCGTGTTGGCATCATAAAGGGCTGGAACGCACAGTGGTATGCAAGCAAAAAAGAATTTTCTGTTAACCTTGTTGAAGACTACAAAATAAGGACATTTATTAAAAATAAGTATTTTTCTAGTGCAATTTCTTCAATAACAATTGAACGCACAGCAGCAAGACTTGTAGTTAATATTTTTTCAGCAAGACCAGGTGTTCTTATTGGTCAAAAAGGCGCTGGAATTGAAATATTAAAGCAAGAAATTACAAAATTAACAGATGTTAAAAACATTACTATAAATGTTAGAGAAATTAAAAGACCTGACCTTGATTCTGTTCTGCTTGCAGAAGGAATTGCTGCTCAAATTGAAAAGCGTGTTACATTTAGAAGGGCTATGAAACAAGGAATATCAAAGGCTGTTAAATCTGGCTCCAAAGGCGTAAAAATTATGATTAGTGGCAGGTTAGATGGTGCTGAAATTGCAAGAAGTGAACATTATCAAGTTGGACTATTGCCACTTCAAACTTTAAGAGCGGATATTGATTATGGCACAGCAGAAGCCCACACCACATATGGCGTTGTTGGAATTAAAGTGTGGATTTATAAAGGCGAAATTCTAGCGAAACCTTCGGAAACTTCCCATAAAAAAGAAGAGGAGGTAAATAACAATGTTAATTCCTAAAAGAGTAAAAAGAAGACGCGTTTTCCGTGGCAGAATGACTGGTAAAGCCACCAGAGGTAATTTAATCGGATACGGACAATTTGGACTTGTTGCAATGGAACCGGCTTGGATAAAATCAAATCAAATTGAAGCGGCACGTGTTGCTATGACTCGTTATATGAAAAGAGGCGGTAAAGTTTGGGTAAGCATTTTCCCTCAAAAGTCTGTAACAAAGAAACCTGCTGAAACCCGTATGGGCAGTGGTAAAGGTTCCGTAGAATTTTGGGTCGCGGTTGTTAAGCCCGGCACAGTTTTATTCCAAGTTGCAGATATTTCGGAAGAAATAGCGCGTGAAGCACTAAGACTAGCAAGTCACAAACTTCCGGTTAAAACAAAATTTGTAAGAAAGGGCGAAGAAGTTCTTTTATCAAAGATTTTGCCCGCTTGCCAAAAAGCCGAAACAGCACAGGCCTCTACCGAAACAACTAAAATTGTAGGAGGACAAGTTTAATGAAAGCACAAGAACTTCATAATATGACAACTGATGAACTTTTAGCAAAACAAAAAGCATTAAAAGTAGAACTTTTTAACTTACGATTTTCACATGCTACTGGTCAACTTACAAATCCTCTTATATTAAACTCATACAAAAAAGACATCGCTAAGGTTAAAACGATTTTAAGAGAAAGAGAACTTGAAATTGCACGCGTAGCAAAAGAACTAAATAAAGCCCCTAACAAGGCAAAGGCGTAGGTAGGTGAAAGTATGGAAAATGTAAATTTAGAAGAAACCAGAAATATTCGTAAAGTCAAAACAGGTATGGTAGTTAGCAATAAAATGCAAAAAACTATTGTAGTTGCTGTAACAAGCAGTGTAAAACACCCCCTTTACAAAAAAGTCGTAAAACAGACCAAAAATTTTAAAGCACACGATGAAAATAACGATGCAGGTATTGGCGATAAAGTAGAAATTACCGAAACTCGTCCATTAAGTCGTGATAAATGTTGGCGTTTGGTCCGAATAGTTGAAAAAGCCAAATAGGTCTAAAAGGAGTACTATTTATGATACAACCACAATCATATCTAAAAATTGCCGATAACACTGGTGCAAAAGAAATTATGTGCATTAGAGTTTTGGGTGGTTCGTTCAGAAGAACTGGCGGTATTGGTGATACAATAGTTGCCAGCGTTAAAAGTGCTATACCCGGTGGTATGGTTAAAAAAGGTGAAATTGTTAAAGCGGTTATTGTTAGAACACGCAAAGGACTTCGTAGGGCTGATGGCTCCGGAATCAAATTTGATGATAATGCGGCAGTAATTATAGATGCTCAAAAGCAACCAAGAGGAACCCGTATTTTTGGACCAGTAGCAAGAGAACTACGCGAGAGAGATTATATGAAAATTATTTCGCTTGCGCCCGAAGTGCTATAAGGAGGAAAGCAGATAATGTCAAAATTAAAAATTAAAAAAGGTGACACAGTATTAGTTATTGCAGGAAAAGACAAAGGTAAGACAGCAAAAATAACTTCTGCTCAACCAAACACTCACAAAGTTATTGTAGCAGGTGTGAATATGTTGACACATTTCAAAAAGGCTCGTTCTGCTAAGGACCAAGATGCAGGAATTAAAAAAGCCGAAGGTGCAATTGATATTTCCAATGTTATGATAGTTTGCTCTTCATGTAAAAAAGCCACAAGAGTAGCATACAGAATTGATGGCAAAAACAAAGTTAGAATTTGTAAACATTGCGGTGCAAGTTTAGAATCAAAAGTTACAAAAGCAAAAGTTGAATCAAAAAAAGCAAAAGTTGCCAAAGAAACAATAAAAGAAGAAAAAGCAATAGAGCAAGTGGTAACAGAAAAACCAAAACGCACAAGAACTAAAAAAACCACAGAAGAAATTAAATAAGGAGGAGCAAATAATGGCAGAAACTAAAATGGCTAAAAAAACAATAAAAGCCGAAAATAGATTAAAAACTTATTATAAAGAAGTTGTTGTTCCTTCACTTATGAAATCTGAGGGTTACAAAAACGTAAACGAAGTTCCAAAGATAGATAAAATTGTTCTTAATATGGGACTTGGTGATGTAAAAGATAACAGCAAAAGTTTTACAATGGCAGTAGATGAACTTGCAGTTATAAGCGGGCAAAAACCGCTTGTTACAAACGCAAAAAAATCCATAGCAAACTTTAAACTTAGAGAAGGCGCTAAAGTAGGTGCAAAAGTTACTTTACGCGGTATAAGAATGTATGAGTTTTTTGATAAATTATTATCAATAGCACTTCCGCGTGTTCGTGATTTTAAAGGCGTATCACCAAAATCTTTTGATGGAAGAGGAAACTATGCACTTGGGATTAAAGAACAAATTATTTTTCCCGAAATTAAATATGATAAGATCGAAAAAATACGCGGTTTTGATATATGCATTATAACCACGGCAAAAACAGACGCAGAAGCTTTAAAACTTTTGGACGCTTGCGGAATGCCGTTTAGAACCAAGTAGAGTAGGAGGATAATATGGCAAGAAAAGCACTTATTAATAAACAACTTGAAAAGCAAAAGTTTACAACCAGAGAATATACGCGTTGCAAAATCTGCGGTCGTCCACATTCTGTACTCAGAAAATATGGCATTTGCAGAATTTGTTTCAGGAATATGGCCTATAAAGGCGAAATCCCTGGCGTTACAAAGTCAAGCTGGTAAAGGAGATATGATAATATGACAACAGATCCAATTAGTGATATGCTTACCCGTCTTCGCAATGCAATTACTGCGCATCACGATATAGTAGAAGTACCCACAAGCCGAATTAAAAAATCAATTGCAGAAATTTTAGTTAGTGAAGGGTATATTACAAGTGCAGAATATGTAGGCAGTGGTGTTACTAGCACAATTAAAATCACCTTAAAATACGGTTCAAATAATGAAAAAGTTATTAGCGGTATCAAAAGAATTTCTAAACCAGGTCTTAGAATTTATGCAGAAGCAGATAAACTCCCAAAAGTTTTAAATGGCTTAGGAATTGCTATTATTTCCACAAGTAAAGGTGTTATGACAGACAAGACAGCTCGTGCATTAGGCACTGGTGGCGAAGTTTTGGCATTCATCTGGTAGTAAGAGGAAGGAGAAAAAATTATGTCAAGAATAGGAAGACATCCGATTACCATTCCCGCAAATGTTACCGTTAAATTGGACGGTGAAAATGTTACGGTTAAAGGTCCGCTCGGAGAACTGCATCTTACAATTAGTAAGGAAATAACCGCAGTGCAAGAAAACGATCATGTAGTATTAAGCAGAAATTCAGATGATAGAGAAATTAGGTCTAAACACGGTCTTTATAGGGCTTTAATAGCAAATATGGTTACCGGTGTAACAGAGGGTTATAGCAAAACTCTTGTTGTATCGGGCGTTGGCTATAAAGTTTCTAAACAGGGCAAAAAAGTTGTGTTAAATATTGGTTTCTCTCATTCAGTAGAAGTTGAAGAAATTGATGGGATTTCATTATCTTGTCCAAGTGCAACTGAAATTGTTGTTAAAGGTATAGATAAAAATGAAGTTGGGCAATTTGCTTTAAAAATTAGAGATTTAAAACCGGTAGAGCCTTATCATGGCTATGGAATCAGGTATTCTGATGAAGTCGTTGTGAAGAAAGAAGGCAAGACAGCGGGTAAAAAATAAGGAGAACTAAAAATATGATTAAGAAATTAGATAAGAACAATGACCGCATAGCACGCCATTTAAGAGTTCGTGAAAAAATTTCAGGCACTACCAGTGTTCCCCGCTTAAATGTTTATCGCAGTGCAAGCAATATCTATGCACAAATTGTTGATGATTTAAATGCACATACACTTGTAAGTTCAAATACTCTTCAAAAAGAAATTGCAGAACTTGTAAGTGGTAAAACAAATTGCGAGGCAGCATTTATTACCGGAAAAATATTAGCCGAAAAAGCCATTAAAAATGGTATTAAAAAAGTCGTTTTTGACCGTAGCGGTTACATTTACACTGGTCGTGTAAAAAACCTTGCTGAAGGTGCTCGTGAGGGCGGATTAGAGTTTTAACAGGAGGAATGTTATAAATGGAAAATGAAGTAAAATTAGTATCTAATTCCGAAGTGGCTCAATCTGAAGCCGATAAAAAAGTTTACCCGCGTAGTTCAACTAGACTTGATGATAGACACGATGGAAAAAATAAAAGAAGAGAACGAGATAGCAGAAAACCAGAAGATAAAGATGGACTTGAAAATCGTTTGGTTCAAGTAAACCGCGTAGCCAAAGTTGTTAAAGGTGGACGAAATATGTCTTTTTCAGCACTGGTTGTTGTTGGTAATAAAGCAGGACGAGTTGGCGTTGCCTCTGGCAAGGCTGCCGAAGTGCCTGACGCAGTAGAAAAAGCAACCGCAAATGCTAAGAAATATCTTATTACAGTTCCTATGATTAATACAACAATTCCGCATGAAGCAGTTGGTCGTTTTGGAACAAGTATAGTTCTTATTAAACCTGCTCCGGAAGGCGCTGGCGTTATTGCGGGAAGTTCTGTGCGTGCGGTTATTGAATTAGCCGGGTACAAAGATGTTATCACAAAATCAATGGGTTCACGCAATAAAATTAATACAGTAAAAGCAACTATTGAAGCACTTAAACTTTTAAAGAGCAAAGAACAGGTTGCCACCCTAAGAGGCAAGAAACTTGAAGAAATTTAAAGGAGTAGCATATATGGCAGAAATTAAAAAAATTAAAATTACTTTGGTAAGAAGCGTAATAGGTGCTATTCCAAATCATCGTAAAATTGTTGTGGCGCTTGGACTTAAAAAAACGCAAAGTTTTGTTATCCAAAATGACACTCCGGCAATTCGCGGTATGATTTTTAAAATTAAGCACTTAGTAAAAGTAGAAGATGTTAAGTAAGGAGACATATTTATGAAATTACACGAATTAACTCCGGCTGTTGGAGCAAGAACTAAAAAAACACGCGTTGGCAGAGGAACAAGCGCTGGACAAGGCAAAACTTGTGGACGCGGTATGAAAGGTCAGGCTTCTCGTAGTGGTGCCGGTCGTCGAATAGGTTTTGAAGGTGGTCAAATGACACTTGCGCGTAGGTTACCCAAATTTGGTTTTACTAACATATTTCGTAAAGAATATGCCACTGTCAATGTTTCAGATTTAAATGTGTTTGAAAATGGTACAATGGTTACACAAGAACTTTTACTTGAAAACCGTATAATTGGAAAAATTCACGATGCAGGTTTAAAAGTATTAGGAAATGGCGAACTTTCTAAATCTCTGACAGTAAAGGCTAACAAATTTACGGAAAGTGCCGCTGAAAAAATTAAAAATGCAGGTGGAAATCCAGAGGTGGTATAATGTTTAAAACCATAATTAACGCTTTTAAAGTTAAAGAAATAAGAACAAAAATATTTATTACACTGCTATTACTTGCAGTATATAGATTTGGTTGCTGGCTACCGGTTCCAGGAATAAACTTTGATGCATTCTCAGCCGAAGTCAGCGGGCAATCCTTTTTGGAATTACTTAGTGCAATTTCGGGCGGTGCACTAGCAAATGGTGCATTCTTTGCACTTGGTGTATCTCCGTATATTAATGCATCAATTATTATGCAACTTTTGACTATGGCTATACCACGTCTAGAACGCTTATCACATGAAGGTAATGAAGGTAGAAAAAAAATATCACGCTATACTCGTATTGCAGGCTTAATTTTAGCCTTGGTACAAGCAATAGCAATCACAGTTTCTTTCAGTTCTAGTGGTGCAATTAATGCTGAACTGTTTGGCAGTACTGGAACAACAGTTTTTGCTTATATTACCGTAGTATCAATGCTGGTAGCAGGTGCGATGTTAACTATTTGGATTGGCGAAAGAATTACCGAAGTCGGAATTGGCAACGGACTTTCACTTTTAATTTTTGTAGGTATTATTGCAAGTGCTGGTACAGCATTACTCAATAGTTTAACTTCGGTATTTGGTACTGATGGAAACATTGATAATATTTGGACAATATTAATATTTATTACCGCACTTATTATAATTTTCGGTTTGGTAGTATTTATGGACCTTGCAGAACGTAAAATCCCCGTACAATATGCTAAACAAATTAAAGGTAGAAAAATGTATGGTGGACAAAACACTAATATCCCACTAAAAATATCGGGACTTGGTGTTATGCCTATTATTTTTGCAACATCAATCGTGCTATTCCCACAATTATTAATGAGTTTCTTTTGGCCGACCAGTGATTTTTATTATTGGTACGCAAGTAATTTAGGTTCAGATTCTTGGATATATAACATAGTTGTAGCATTACTCATAGTATTTTTCAGTTACTTCTATGCGCAAATGGCGTTCAATCCCGAAGAAGTGAGTCGCAACATTCAGCAAAATGGTGGATTTATCCCCGGAATAAGAGCCGGCAAGCCAACAACGGATTATCTAAAAAAGATATCTTCCCGCGTTACTTTGTTTGGTGCAATATTTCTTGCATTCGTATTTGTTGTTCCAGCATTAATTTTTAAGGGCATTGATTCATCAAACACTTTGGTTAGTGCGTTTAGTGCTACTGGAATACTGATTGTCGTTAGTGTAGCCCTAGAATTTGACAAACAACTTGAAGCACAAATGCTTATGCGTAATTACCGAGGATTTTTGAAATAAAACTTGCTTTTAATAGCACCCTGTGGTATAATAAATTTTGCTTATACAGCAATTCGGAGTGATTATGAACATTGTTTTACTAGGCAGTCCGGGTAGCGGAAAAAGTTTTGTAGGTGGAAAACTTGAAAATGAATATGGATTAATGCATATTTCAACAGGCAATTTACTTAGAAAAAATGACACGCTACTTAAAGCCCACAACATTGATTTGTCTAATGGCGATTTAGTATCCGATGAATTAGTGTTTACTCTACTTAAAGAGCATATAAAAAACAACCCTGCTAATGGCTACATTTTAGATGGTATTCCACGAACAATAGAGCAAGCAATTGACTTAGAAAAATTTTTTGATGTAGATACGGTGTTATTTTTAAATGTTACCGACAATACCGTAATTTCAAGACTTATGAATAGGTATGTTTGCAAGGATTGCGGTAAACTTAAACCAGCAGATGAGCCAGCCGAGATAAAAGTATGTAACTTATGTGGCGGTGAATTAGTAAAGCGAACGGACGACAATTACGATATCATTAAGCACAGAATTGAGGTTTTTAAAAATCACAACGAACCATTAAAACAGTATTACACAGTACAACATAAACTAAACACTGTTAATGCAAATTTAAAACCCGATACAGTGTACAAAAAAGTGCAAAAAATTATTGGAGCAGTAAAAAGTAATGATAATAAAAACCGAAAAGGAAGACCAGTGCATGAGGTTTGCAGGTAAAGTAGTAGGCGAAACGCTGAAACTTTTACAAGGCAAAGTACGCGTTGGAATAACAACAGCCGAGTTGAACAAAATTGCGGAAGCATATATTGTTTCGAAAGGTTGCAAACCTTGTTTTAAAGGTTATGATGGGTATCCAGCAGCAATTTGCACTTCAATTAACAGTCAAGTAGTACATGGCATACCCAGTAAAGTGGCGCTTAAAGATGGTGACATAATAAGCATTGATATAGGAGCCAGTTACAAAGGTTATAATGGCGATGCAGCAAGAACATTTCCGGTAGGGAAAGTAAGCGATGAAGTATTAAAACTTATACAAGTTACAGAGCAATCCTTTTTTGAAGGTATTAAATTTTTAAAGGCGGGTGCGAAAATAGGCGATGTAGCAAATGCAATTCAAGTTTACGCCGAACAGCACGGATTTTCAGTTGTTAGAGAACTTACAGGACACGGCATTGGCACCTCAGTACACGAAGACCCAGCAATTCCAAATTACGGCAAGTCAGGCACAGGTGCTACTTTACAAGAAAATCAAGCCATAGCGATCGAACCAATGATTAATTTAGGTCAGCGTTATGTGTTTATGTGGGACGACAATTGGACAATTGAATCTCAGGACCATAAGCCATCAGCACATTATGAAAATACTGTTATAGTTACTAAGAATGGTTGCGATATATTAACACTTTAATTTGAGTGGAGAGTATGAACAAAATAGAAATAGGAAATTTAGTTATATCCAAAGCAGGACGAGATTGCGGTGAACTTTATATGGTTTATTCCATACAAGGCGAAAACATTACACTTGTAAACGGACAAGCAAAAAAACTTAATCACCCAAAAATAAAAAACAGTAAACATGTAATAGTAACCAATCTATTATTAAGTGCAATAAAAGAAAAAATTGCAAATAAAAAAAAGATATTTGATTCCGAAATTTACAGCGCAATCAAAAAATGTGCAGAAGCTTTGGATAAAAATATATAACAATTTTAGCGGAGGAAATTTTGTGAGTAAGGAAGATGTCATCGAAACCGAAGGCGTAATAACCGAAGTGCTTCCAAATGCAACTTTTAAAATAAAGTTGGCAAGTGGACACATTATTACCGGTTATATTGCAGGAAAACTAAGAATGAACTATATTCGCGTAATTGTAGGCGACAAAGTAAAAATTGAAATGTCTCCTTATGACCTCACAAAAGGACGCATAACATATCGAGATAAAAATTAAAACAAAACAGGAGTTAGAATTATGAAAGTTAGACCATCTGTAAAACCTATTTGTGACAGTTGTAAAGTGATTAAAAGAAATGGTGTTGTCATGGTTATTTGTTCAAAATACAAGAAACACAAACAACGCCAAGGCTAAAACTAGGACTTTAATTAAGGTTTTTCCACTTTAATTAATTTATTTGCAAGTTCTTTGTGTGGGGCGGCTGAATGAATTATTCATTTACCTATACAATTAATTATACAATTAAACAAAATATAATTTAAACAAAACAAAAGAAATAAAAAATAATTTGGAGGATCAAAATGGCTCGTATATCCGGTGTAGATTTACCAAGAGAAAAAAGAATAGAAATTGGGCTATGTTATATTTATGGTGTTGGGCTTACTAAATCAAGAGAAATTTTAAAAGCCGTTAATATCAGCCCAGATATTCGTGTAAAAGATCTCGATGAAAACGATGTTGCAAAAATTCGTGAGTATATTGAAAAGAATTTAACTGTTGAAGGCGATCTTAGAAAAGAAGTTAGCCTAAACATTAAGAATTTGATAGAAATAGGCAGTTACCGTGGCATTCGCCATCGCAAAGGTTTGCCTGTGCATGGTCAAAATACTCGTAGCAATGCTAGAACCTGTAAGGGACCTCGTATGACTATTGCTAAAACTAAAAAAGAAACTAAGTAATTAAAAGGAGAAACTAAATGGCAGTTACTAAAAAGACCTCTAAAAAGAGAGTTACAAAAAATATTGATAAAGGTCGCGCCTATATCAATGCGTCATTTAATAATACTTTAATAACAATTACCGATGAAGCGGGCAATGCTATTGCGTGGTCAAGTGCTGGAGCACAAGGTTTTAAGGGTTCTAGAAAAAGCACCCCGTTTGCGGCCCAACAAGCATCTGAAAAAGCCGCTAAAACAGCAAAAGAGCACGGTTTAAAAAGCGTTGAAGTATTTGTTAAAGGACCTGGAAATGGTAGAGAATCAGCAATTAGGGCACTTCAAACCGCAGAACTTGATGTTACATTAATTGAAGATGTATCACCAATTCCACATAATGGTTGTCGCCCACCTAAACGCAGAAGAACATAAAATAAGGAGAAGAAAAATATGTCAACTTATACAGGACCTGATTGTCGCTTATGTAGGCGTGAAGGTTGTAAATTATTTTTAAAAGGTGAAAGATGCCTTACAAAAAAATGCGCCATGGAGCGTTCGGCGGTTGTTCCGGGTCAACATGGAACATCGCGTAAAAAAGTTACAGAATACGGGAACCAACTTAGAGAAAAACAAAAAGTTAAAAGAGCATACGGCGTTAATGAAGTTTCGTTCCGTAAATACTATGATGAGTCTGCAAATTCAAAATTCGTTACCGGCGAACATATGTTGTCACTATTAGAACGAAGACTTGATAATGTAGTATATCGTATGGGTATTGGCGCAAGTCGTGCCGAAAGCCGTCAAATTGTCAGCCATGGTCAAATTAATGTTAACGGAAAAAACGTTAATATACCTTCATATCGAGTTGCACTTAATGATGTTATTGCAGTTAAAGAAAATAAACGTGAACTTGAAATGTTTAAGCAATTAAAAGATGCTAAAATTATTATGCCAAAATGGTTAGAATTTAACACTGACAAACTTGAAGGCAAAGTCTTAGCCTTACCTGGTCGTGATGATATTGATTTAAGCATACAAGAACACTTAATTGTAGAATTGTACTCAAAATAATTTTGAATATGTCAATTTTTTAGGAGGATATTTATTTTATGATGGAAATAGAAAAGCCAAGAATTGTTTGTGAAGAAAACGATAACCATACTTTTGCAAGGTTTATTGTAGAACCGCTGGAAAGAGGTTTTGGTATTACACTTGGCAACTGTTTAAGACGCGTACTTTTATCATCTTTACCCGGTGCGGCCGCACAGGCTTTAAGAATTCAGGGCGTTCAGCATGAATTTTCAAGTATTAAAGGCGTTACCGAAGATGTTACAGATATTGTTTTAAATATCAAGACACTTATTTTAAAAACAACTAGTGTGGAATCCACTTTTAAAACTACAATGCGAATTAACAAAAAAGGCGCAGGCGAGATACTTGCTTCTGATATTGAACATGATGAACAAGTTGAAATTTTAAATCCTGATCTTCATATTTGTACAATGGACGATGGAGCAGAACTTGAAATGGAAATTTTAGTAGGTAGAGGTAGAGGATATGTTCCTTCCGATTTAAATAAGTCAGAAGATGATCCTATTGGATTTATTGCAGTAGATTCTATCTACACGCCTGTTAAAAAAGTTAATTATAATGTTGAAAGTACTCGTGTAGGACAAAGCGTTGATTTTGACAAACTTACAATTGAAGTAGAAACAAACGGTTCGCTTTCGGGTAGAGAAGCAATTAGTTTATCTGCAAAAATTATTCAAGATCATATAGGTTTATTTGTATCACTTGTTGATTCAATGAGCAATATGGACATTCTTGTGAACAGAGAAGAAGACAAACAACAAAAAGTACTAGAAATGAGCATAGAAGATATGGATCTTTCAGTGCGAAGTTATAACTGCTTAAAGCGTGCTAATATTAACACAGTTGAAGATCTTACAAAAAAATTACGCGAAGATATGTTAAAAGTTAGAAACTTAGGCTTAAAATCTTTGGACGAAGTAGTTAAAAAACTTGAAAGTTATGGATTAAGTTTAAAGAATGAAGAAGAGTAAAGGAGAAATACTAAAATGCCAAAAATTAAAAAATTAAACATGTCTCACAAAGATCGTATGGCTGTTATTTACAATCAAGTTACTCAACTTTTTTGGCTCGGCAAAATTGAAACCACCGCTGCTCGTGCAGAATCTGTACAGAGCGTGGCAGAAAAATTTCTTACTCTTGCCATAAAGTCTTACCAGGATACTGTAAAAGTAACCAAAGAAGTCACTGATAGTAAAGGCGTAAAGTCTAGCGTAGAAGTTGTTAATGATGGTATTAATAAACTTAATGTTCGCCGTGAACTTATGGCACACTTATATGATATACAAGAACAGCGTTTGCCAAAGGAACCTAAAAAAGATTTTATCGCACGCACTAAGGATATTAAAAATCCGCTATTAGAAAAAATATTTAATGTTTATGCACCTAAATACGCACAGCGTACCGAAGTATCAGGACAAGGTGGCGGTTACACCCGCATTATTAAACTTGGTGCAAGACGGGGCGACAGCGCCGAAATGGTAATAATTGAGTTAGTATAATTATTAAACAATAAAAATAAAGGCTTAGGCCTTTATTTTTATTGAGTTTATATTTATATATGATTACAATTTATAATATCATTGATTCCTCATGTTTTTGCTTAGCGAGTTTTTCATAAGCAATATATAGGAATTTGGTTTTTTCTTCATTATTATAATTATATTCGCTGGCTTTTTTAACCAACGACTTTATATAATTATTATTAAATAACCGCGTGTTATCAAAAATATTATTTAAACAATTTTCAAGTGTTAAATTATTTACTTGTTCTACTGTGTATTTACTTTGTTCTAGGATAATAGGACTATGCCCGTTAATTTTTTTGTTTTTTGTAATATATATTTGATTAAGGTTTGCTTTTCCGTTTAATGCAGGTGCTACCAAAGCAATATTATAATTAGTAAATAAAATGCTTTGTGGGGTGACATCTTTTAATCCGTAGTCGGTATTTATAAATAAATGCCCGTTACGTTTTTCCGTGCTAAACAACTCTTCTTCTGATAATAGAATTGCACCGGATTTCTGCATGTCATTTATTAAATCACTTAAAAATACAAAATTTATTAATTTTTCAATTTCAATCGCTTCTACATTAGTGTGTACATAACCATTCCAATTTGCGTATGTAAAGGCTAGTAAAGCAAATTTATTACTCATGCAAATAATACGGGCAATAGGCAAAGCAGGCAAAAGTATAGTGCTATATTCTTGTTTAATTTTACCCTCAATGTTATAATTTACTAGACTTCCAGAATTTGTATGATTTAAAAATGGCGAACTGTAATCCATGAAAATAATTGTATTAGATAATTTGTGATTTAATGAATAATTTATTTTCATATTATAACTCCTATAAAATAATATATAATTATATCATATTATTAATTAATTTTCAATAGTTACATAAATTAAATATCAATTGAAATATATTGAATTTTCTGATAAAATAATATGAGGTAAATTAAAGTGCAGACTAAAAACTTGTATGAAGAATTTTGGAATTTTGCGAGCGAGCGAGAAAATGTTTTTTATAAAAAATTAAAAAGTGGAACACCTCCGTATACAAACGATACTGTTT
>JALOBO010000176.1 GCA_023228225.1 Clostridia bacterium | reverse complement strand
TTTATTCAAGCAGTGCCTTGGAACATTGAGAGGGTTTTAGAATTTATCCTTGATGATCCTAACAGGTTACAAGTGTTTGCAGAAAAAGAAAAGCAATTTTATAGTAAAATGAGGTGAGTAGTTTGAAAGTAAAGTATACACTTATGCTATTAATTTGGCTTGTTTGTGTGTCTGTAGCAGGCTATGCTGCAACACAGAGCGTGCATGATGATTATTACAAGACAGGTACACTGAACTGGCAGAATACAGGTGTGTATAACAATAGACACACGTCTTTATTTGTGAATATTGATCAGGCAAATGATAGTAGTACATATGTATGGATTGGGAGAAACACAGAAATAGATGGATTACACACAGGTGATAACGTAAGTGTACAGCTTGCCTTCACTAATGGTAAATATATTGTAGTGGATATTAAGAAACTAGAAGGTGGGGGAAGTGAAGTATAGTGTCATAAAAACTTTAGTCAGAAAAAGAATTAAAAATATTACAGACATAGCGAAGTGCCTTAACAAAAGGCTTCCACTTCGTCTAGTGTTTTTGTGTGACGTGGATATTGACTCTATCCCTAGAGGTACTTTCTTCGGGCACCCCTTTGGTATTTGCATAAACTCTGGCACAGAGATAGGACAAAACTGTGACATTAGGCATGGCGTAACATTAGGAAAGATAAATCCTAAAGGTAAGCCTGAAAAGATTACAGTTGGAAATAACGTTTTCATAGGTTGTAATGCATCTGTGTTGGGAAATGTAAAAATAGGCAGTAATGTAGTTATTGGAGCTCATGCATTAGTCCTTAAGGATGTTCCTGACGGAATGAAAATTAAAGGACTGTGGAAATAGTTAAATACATTGACAGCATTTAGTTATGTAGTAAGTTAATTGAAAGTAAACTACTTAATGGTGGTATAATATATGATGTGTAGAAAAGTAACAAAAGTAACAGACAAGACTGTAAAGATTATAGCCCGTGGTGCAATTGCAAAGCTCAGGTCATCTGGTATAGATGGTATGAAGGAATATGCTGATAAATTAGAAATGGATCTTAACGAGGATAATCTTGCAGGTGTTGCAACTATCCTGGCAGAGATTACACAGGTGCTTGATGCACAGAAAAAGAAAGGATCTTCCAAGAAGTTTAGCGCATAAATCATTTGTAGTGTGTTTGTACCAAATTACACTCTTTTTCTTACATTTCCAAGGTACAAACACACCACCCACTTAAAATAAATTGAATGGTGAGGCTTAGAATGGCTTGCAATGAGACTGATAACGAAAATAAAGTGAAATATACACTTGTGGATAAATTCTTTCTGCTGTATGGCACAGGAACAGCAATTCACGCTCTTTTCTTTCAGAATCCTAATAGTTTAGTTTATCTTGTGGAAGTCCTGAGCGCATTTTACATGATTTACCTTGCAATTAAAGATAAAAATGATTAAAAAAGTAATGATTAGAAAAATAATTAAAAAAGTGCTGAGTTTTTGACTCAGCTTAGGCTTTTCTAGCAAATACTACATAGCCGTTTTTAACTTTAACTACTCTTGAATTAAATCCACTTGCTTTAAGGTTCTTCTTGTAATACTCTGCGTTTGCTTTGGTCGGTGCAAATGTATATTCTTTGTAGGTTTTACCATTAAATTTTCTGTCTGCCATAGTTATTACTCCTTATTTCTTCTTACTACCTTTAACTACTCTTGCGTTTGCGCCTGGGTAGTCTTCGTTAAGCTGTTTTGCAACTAACTGTGCAGTCGGCTTATCAAAACCCATGTTTGTTTTAATGCGTCTAAAGTTTTTTGTTGCAGAAACTTCCCATAAGCCTGTACCTTTTTGCAGAGTTCTAAGGTCTATTTTAGCCATTGTTATTTCCTCCTATTTATTGACTTATTTCTTGCCACCTTTAACTACTCTAGCATTTTTATTGCTGAACTGTTTATTTAGATTATCTGCATATGCCGTAGCCTGTGTTTTGGAAGTAAACTCTAGATTAGTGCGTACACGTTTCTTTCCACTTGCGCTGTTAAATGATACTTCATATAGTGCCATAGTTATTATCTCCTTTATTTCCTATACGAGTTAAACTTCTTTTTGTGTGCTGCAATAAGTCCGTCTGCTTTAACTTTTGATCTTACAAATTTCATGCTGTTTGAAAGGTGCTTGTACACACCGTTTTTCTTGGTTATACCCATGTTTCCGACTACAACATACCCTATAAGTGCTTTTTTAGAGTATATTTCGGCTGTGTACTTGTCGCCATTTGGTGCTTTAAATGAATAGTTTGTCATATGTGTGGTCTCCTTTGTATTGTTAGTACCCTCTTCTACTATTATATACGCTCGCAACCTTTATAAAACTAACGTACATTTTAAATACTTTTAGCACCTATTACTATAGTAGGTGATAAAATGAAATCAGAACTAACAGTATTAGGACTGCTCTGCTTAATTTCTCCTGCTGCTGCAGAACTCACCACAACTGACATAAACACTGTTTGGATGCTCCTTGCAATGGGAATAGTGTTCTTTGCCATTGGTTTGTTTACATGGGGATCTGGAGGAGTTACGGCATTATCAGTAGGAACAACGTTAATACCTGCAATAATCAGCTTTAAAATTTCTAATCTGTTCCTTGACGGGACTTTGACAACCACAGAAAGATTTTTAAGCTCAACTAATGAAGTTATAATATCAACAGAGGTAATACGGAATAGTGCTGTATCACAGGTATTCCAACTGATAGGAATAGTAATCAGTATAACAATTTTGTTACAAGTATATCAGTTCATAAAAGAGAGCAAGGTAGTGGAGGAAATATGAAACAGAAATTTGCAACCACGTTAGATTGGGGCTTTTTAATTTCGCTTGGTGCTATAGCTGCAATTGCCCTGACTGACGTGCTCTCACCAGAAGTGGAAATATTGGCTTATATTACAGCTATTGTTTATTGCATATGCTACTGTAAGCACACGTACATAAAAGTAATAACTGAAAATCCTGCATTCCTGCTTGATGTTGAGAGAGATCTAAAAGAAGCAGCAGCGAAACTAAAGAAAGGAAAAGGTGAAAAGAATGAGCTCAATGAGTAAGATAGTACCAATGCTGGCACTCATGGCAGTGCTAATGGTAGGTGTAAGTTACATGTACGGTGTGTTAAGTGCGAATGACGAAAATATTAACGTGATAGGTACAGCGTATGAACAGTCATATAAAAGTAACGCAGCAGTACAGAGTGCAACATCTAGTCTGTTTACGCCTATAGCTGCTATGATAGGCATTATGATGTTAATCTTTGGTATTTCTGCATTAAAAAACAAGGGAAGATACTGAGAGTGCCGCGACTCTCAATTTTTTTTTATTTATTTTGTTTTAATTCATCTGTTTACTCTGTTTTTTAGTGGTATTTCACAGCCTAAATACAAATTTTAAGCCTGTTGACAACTGTATAGAAAGTTTTAAATAGAAAGAGTGCGTATATAGTAGTAGGGTATTATTACCTAAACAAATAAACAAAACAGTAAAATAATATACACAAACATACGGGAGTTTTAAAGTATGGTATCTATTATAGAAGAGATTACAGCCTTCTGCATGGGATTATTAACAATCGTTGTGGTCCTGTACCTTGGGCCTGGACTTGGAGACAGCATGTCTACCTCACTTCCAATCAATGCAAGCGGCGACTTTGCCAGCGCAACTACTGGTGCTGACGTCTGGACTTCTGGCGTTGCAATCCTCGGTGCAGTTATCGTAATCGCTGCAGTTGCAATCGCAATCAGAGCCCTTAAAGGCCTGAAAGATTAAACAGAGGGAGTTTTCTTAATCCCTCTTCTCTCTTTTAAATTTTACTTCTGCCTTAGTAATTAATAGGCATTAGAAGTATATAAATTAGTAGGAAACTAAGTTACGGTGGTGTTTAACAGGAGGAAAATATGAACAGCGAAGGCTATCTAAACGAAGA
>JALOBO010000175.1 GCA_023228225.1 Clostridia bacterium | reverse complement strand
TTTTCAATAACGCTGTCTTTTGCAGTCGTTTCGTTTGTCATACTTATTTATTAGTCGTAATAGCTTATTAACGTTTCTTTATAGATTCATAGAAACATTTAATAGGTGCCGCGTTCCATAATTATACTATGGAATTTAGATTAGATTCGCCCGTTACAAAACGAGATATTCTAAAATATAATAAACTTAAAATAATTACAATTAGCGCCGACACAAAAGACATCGCCACGTTTAATTGGAAATTTTTACATAGAAGTTTAACTCTTCGTGAAGAATCATTTAAACAAATTCACAACAGATGGATTAAAACAGGCTCTATTAATACTGGAAAATGTGATTTAAAACGTACATTATACACACTCAATTATTTTATAAACAATCCACATAGCGATATGATTGAATCTAACATTAATGGAAGTGTTTTTAACGATGCTGTGTATGGATATAAAAAATAATTAAAAAAGTTATTATCAGTTTCCATCTGTTTGAGAGACATAACTGTAAACGCCTAATATGCCGAGTATCACAATACAACCCACCCATATTGGATTTAAGGGTAAAACTTCAAGATATGTTAAAACTGAGGCTGATACAACAATTGCGATGAATCCCTTTGTCGCATGTGCATAACCAAACATGCCACCAATAATCATAATAAATCCACAGAAAAAGAAACTTACCCAATTCTGGTCTAAATCAATAGGAATTAATGGCACATCGCCAAGAATCAAACCCGTTTGATTTGTAGTATCATAATAGTTTTTAACGCTAAACACCCATGATTTTGTAACTATTTCATCATTATATTCAGCGCTTAATACAACAATATAATCTTCACTTACATTTAATGTTGTATCGTAAATTTGACTTAACGATGCGGCTGTCGCATTATAATTCTGAATTAACACATTATCTGAATTATAAATATTAAATATTATATCAAAATCTCTTAATTGAGAATCTGTGAATGTCATATCGATATAGCGATTGGTATTAAAACTTGCATTGTAATTAATTCCGTAATAGAAATTAGACGCCGGATATGATATCGCAACATATTGTAGTGCATAATTATCAGCAACATAATTTATTGTAGCCGCATCATTGGGTAATGCTATAAGATATGCATATGTTGGCACAACTTCAACAGTAATAGTACCTAAGTAATCAGTCACATATGTGTTTGCCGCGCTTGGAGAGGTAATTGTTACCTGCGCATCGGGCATTACAGCGCCATATGCATCATAAACTGTAACTTTTAAATAATATTTTGTCGTTAAAACATTATCATCAACATTTTGACCACCAGTGTGTAAAGCAAAATATGAAAATGCACCAGTAGAAGTCGCTATTAAATATCCTTCATTTGATGTAGCTAACGAACTAACATCACCGCGAATGAAGAATGATTGTAAACCACTCCACGCAGTACCCGAACTTTTAATAATAAATAATTGACCGTTTGAACTACTTGCCACTGCTATTAAACCAGTTGATTTTGCTATTTCAATATTATTTAATATACTTGCAGTTGGATATAGCCCTGTTAACGCGCCAGTCGACGACGTTATTAAAATATTACTTTCATTTACCCCAGCAAATCTTAAACCGGACGATATTGTGTCAACTGATGTTAATGCGCGCGCATCATTTGCATATATTGGCGTTCCAAAAGCAAATGTTGTTGCCGATAAAACATACGGAACAATAGCTGTATTTGCGTTTGTCGTAACAATTAATGTTGTTGCGTCAGTAGCAGTAGCTATTCCGTTAATTAAGGTTTGAGATATACTTACTTCCTCATACGCAACGTTTGTTTTGTATGCGCGTAATTTATTATTATCATTTACACAGAATACAACATATTGTAAGCCACCATCAGTTGTTGATTTAGATAATACGAAATTAGTGCTCACCGTATCAACAATCGTATCTTCTAATATTCCACCAGTTAAACTAAAAACATACGCACCGGTTCCTTCACATCCAACTAAATAATGGAATAATGATACATCGATATCGCTAATTATGCCGCTAAAACCAATTAATTCAACTTCTGCACCAAATTCATTTGTCGTCGTCAATACAGGCACTGAATAGGCTTTATTATCGGATGTTGTATAAATTAAATAACCACTTAAATAATCCGCACCTGTTATGAACCTGTCGTCATAATACACTGTATCTGAAACTGTGTCATTAAGAAGTAAATTATTTTCAGTCATATGCACAAAATGTAACGAGTTTTTAGTTATAACAATACCGTATTCACTGCTGATAGTGAATGATTCAACAACGTCAGACGCCCACTGTATACGAATTGGCATTGTGTATTCATCTGTATCAGATGTACTTATTCCAGACGCTGTGATTATCGGTGCGATATTTTCACCAATAACTGTTAAATTTACAGTATCACCATAAGTAACACCCAGATTATTTGAAGCATTAAGTCTATATTGATAAACGCCACTTAATTCAGTAATTGTATAATTTAACAACGCAGTGTCTAATGTTGTCGCGTCACCAATACTTGTCCAAGTCGACCCGGATAAAACTTCCCATTTTAAAACCTGACCAAGTGTTACATTTGCTGTAAAAGTGACGTTATCACCAGACACAATTAAAGTCGGCGTGACCGATGCGTTTGTGACAACAGGTGATGCGAGTAAAATACTAAAAGATGTCGTGGTGAGTGTAATACCCGTTGTGTCGCGCATATTAGCTAATTTTAAACTGCTTACATATGTGCCGCTTGTGGTAAACATATGTGTCAAATCATCACTATAGTCAACAACGCCATCGCCATACGTCCAATATTTCCCTGATTTTGTGCCATACCCTACATCCGCGGCTAACACTGCACTACCTTGCTGATTAACGGCATATGTTACAAGTCCATGATAATAACTCGATACGTCTGTTGTTAATACAGTCGCATAAATATATCTTCCTGCAACACTCGTAATACCGTCTGATGTGCATGACGCCGCCGTATAAGAGCCAGCTGGCGCGAATACAACACCTGATTGCACATTTACATGGGACACATCACAATTTGTAATTGTCGTTGTTCCTGACACCGTTTGAACTAACCCTGCTGTTGAACTGCCTAAAACTGTGGTATCCACAACATTACACCCATCAACATGCGTTGTTGACGTTCCCTCACCATAACCAATCAATCCTCCAGCAGTTCCAGATGTTCCGTATACAGTGCATTCAGTGACAGTGCATTCAGTGACAGTGACGGACGCAGAGTTGGCACCGGCACCCATCAGACCGCCACAGCTGTTGCTTCCAGTGGTGATAACACAGTTCGTCACAGTGCATGCGGTGACAGTGCAGTCGGACGCAGAGTAGGCACCGTAACCCATCAGGCCGCCACAGTTGTAGCTTCCAGTGGTGATAACACAGTTCGTCACAGTGCATGCAGTGACAGTGCAGTCGGACGCAGAGGTGGCACCGTAACCCATCAGACCGCCACAGTGGTAGCTTCCAGTGGTGATAACACAGTTCGTCACAGTGCAGTCATTCATTTCAACCACGGACGCAGAGTAGGCACCGGAACCCATCAGACCGCCACAGTGGTTGCTTCCAGTGGTGACTGTCCCCTGCGAAACGTCACAAAAACTTATTCGTGTATATGCACTTGTGATAGTCTGACCAACGATTGTTCCAGCAAGATTAGTGTTTGCGTGGACATAGCAATTTGTTGCATCCACATTTGTAATAACACACCAATCATGGGTTCCCGCGCTCATTATTATCGAACCAACTAAACAAGCAACGTTGTTGTTACCAGTTATTGAGCAAGAATCAAATTTAATATTTGTAAATGACGACCCGCTACCAGCAACACCAAACAAACCAATATTATCTGCCGCGATATTAATTACCAAATTTGATATAGTGTAATTAGAACCTTCTAGATGTCCTAAAAATGGTGCGGCGGCACTTCC
>JALOBO010000029.1 GCA_023228225.1 Clostridia bacterium | reverse complement strand
TTTTTTATGATTAATTTTATTATATATTACTTTTTATTTTTCTTTTTTTACAAGAATTATTTTCTTGCAGCTTTTTGTTTTTTTGTTTCTTTTGCCTTGAATTCTTCAAGTTTTAATGAATCACCAGGAAGCAAATTAATTTGTTTCTTTGGGTCAACGCCATATGATCTTAACAAGGCATTATGTTTTGCTTTTGCCATTTTCACCTCAGCACGTTCTGCTGCAGTTTTTTCCCACGTTTTGCCTGTAACCATATCCTCAGGTTTGATAACACGCAAATTGATTTCTCTGTGGATTTCAGCCTTGCGTCTTTCGTAGTCAGGACCGTAATCTCCGCGTGCAAATCCCTTCATGAATTCAGCGTTATCGTCGTGCTTTCTTTTTTTGTGGTCGCCTTTGCTATCCACAGTTTCTGTTTCCGATTTGCCAGAATGTGCAGATTGGAATTTTACAGTTTCATCAACTTCAACGTTGTCAATAATTTCAGCCATTTTTATAAATTTTAATTGTTAATTTTGATTTGTAATAATTATATACACAAGTATTTAAAAGTTTCAATTTATTTTAAATATTTTTTGAAATATTTTCATTAAGTATTTTTAATGCAATTTCTTTTAACGTTTTAGTATCGTCATATTCAACATTTGCAATTTCATTAAGAAATTGCGCTTTACGTTCATCAGTTATAATCCAATTGCCTGCTGTTTCATATTTTTTCGATAATCTTTCAGATACTAATTTTGTATTAATGTCCTCCATCATTTTTCTTCCAGATTCTGTTATTGCTTCAGCAGTTTCTTTATCATACGGTAAAATATCAAAACGTTTCATTACATGCGGATAAAGTCCAGCAAATTGAAACATGCTATCTATTCTATCGTACAAATCAGTATTACCTGGGTATTTGCTACAGAATAATGATATCTGTCTAATAGTTTCGCCATGTTGTATGGAATGCATTTCACATTCTCTAATTTTCCATGGGTCGATACGAATATCATTTGTTCCATCAAATTCCAAATCGTCGTAAATCATATTGTCAATTTTAATTTATTGTTATATACAGAACTTTAAATTAGTTTGCTATTTACGCATTAATTTTTTGTACCAAGATATATCTTCATCCTCATATTTCATATATCCGAACCAAGATTTGCCATCTTTGCGCATGCACCATAAATTTCGAACTTCATTCATATTTATTGGTAACAACATTAAATCAAAGTCGTCAATAAGAATTGAAACTTTAGACTGTTTTCTGAACATTCGATTATTAATTCGTTTGTCCTTTTTTTCGCTTCCTCCGCCATGACCGCATATTGGAGTTTTTTTGTAAGATCTGCTCATGTTTTCTAAGTTATTTTAATTTACTTAGAAAACGATACCCTTGCCTTTCATTTATATGATTATTTTAAGTTATATTAATTGAAACAAATATAAACTATTTTTTATGCAATAGCAATAGTTTTATTATTTATTTTACAATTTTACTATTATTGTCTAAATTACATAAAGTTCCTTTTACAAGAATCTTTTCTTTTAACTGAGTCCAATCAGTTATTTTATTTGAATCATACGGTTTTGCTCCGTCTGCTCTATTTATTGCTAACGTTATATGTGGAAATGCAATTGAACTTGCAAATTGGTCAAATCCTTTTACAATAACTTTTACAGCAAGAACTCTACCGTTTATCAAACCTATATGTGTTAATGTAATGTCGAATTGCTTGCCAAGGTCAGGCAATAAGTTATTTGGTGTAGGACCCATTCCAACAGTTACGTGATGCGCAATTGTTTCCCAAGCTTGTGTTTGTTCCCAATTGTCAACAACAAGTTTACAAAGTTTATTTGCTCTGTCTTTTTCGTCAATAACGAATGCGTGATATGATATTCCCATCTGATTTAATTTATTGTTATATACATAACATACAAATAGTTTAAGTTCATAATGTTGCATTAAATGAACTTTTATAAATGATAATAACAACTACAATAAAGTTTATTGAGTTTCCGTATTATCTTTAGAATTAATTCTACGGCATTTTCGATTCAATGTATTATAAACTAAAAAACACTGGAACCTTTCGATTCCAGTGTTTTGATTATTAATTTATTACAATTATGCAGATAAATCAGTTTTATCCGATTTTTTAGCATTATCAGTAATTGCCTTTGTCACTTTATGAGCGGCAACTGATTCGTTTGTTGCCTTTTCACCTGCTCCTTGCATGAAACCAGGTAGTTCAGCGCCTACTTGATTGAATACGTCCTTCATAGGAGGTAACATTGCAAACAGATTTTTCATGAAACCTGCAGTAGAGTTAGAATCGCCGTTAGAACCGCCGTTGCCAGAATCCCATACAGTGATTTTATCAAATTTGATATTTTTGATTGCGTCCACTTGAATTCTCATGATTTCAGGTAATTTATCAGCAATCATCAATTGTGCAGCCTTTTCAGCAGAACCTGCAGCCGCAACGATTTTAGCAAAACCTTCCGCTTGTTTTGTTAAGATTTCTTGGTGTCCTTTCGCTTCAGCTTCCATTTTAAGGAATACAGCATCAGCCTCACCTTGAGCAATTTTACGAGTTGCATCAGCAGTTGCTTCAGCTTCAACGATTTGTTTTTGTTTTGCAATTTCAGCAGGAACAACAGTATTTGCATATTGTGTTGCTTTATCTTTTTCTGCACGTTTTACCTCAGCAAGACGTTCTGCTTCGTAAGAATCTTTAAGAGCTTCAGCAGTTGATACCTTTTGAGCAGTTATTGCCTTTTTGTTTGCTTCAGCTTCAGCAACTTGTCTATCAGCAGATGTTTTAGCAATTGCAATGGCTGCAGTATTTTCTCCTTCAATTGCTTTTGCATTTGCAGCAGCAGTTTGTACACGTTTCGATTGTGCAGCTTCAGCTTCACCTACTTCAGCAGCAGCGGTTGCAGCAGCAATTGATTTACGTCGAACCTGGTCAGCATTTGCTTCACCGATTTCTGTATCTGCTTCAAGAGCAGCAACTTCAGTACGTTTTTGTTTTTCTGCAGTTGCAACACCGATTGCTCCTTCACGTTGTTTATTTGCAACAGATACAGCAGCTTCATTTATAACACGAGCAGCAGCTTCTTTACCAAGAGCATTAAGATATCCCGATTCATCATTGATGTCAGTTACGTTAACGTTGATAAGTTTCAAACCAATTTTTTGTAACTCATCCTCAAGATTTGTTTGAATTGCTGTTAAAAATTTATCACGGTCTGAATTGATTTCCTCAATGTCCATTGTTGCAATAACAAGACGCATTTGACCAAAGATGATATCTTGAGCAAGTGATGCAATTGTTGCACGGTCAAGTCCAAGTAATCGTTCAGCTGCATTTTGTCGAACACCGTCTTCAGCAGAAATAGCAACAGTAAATGTTGAAGGCACATCAATACGAATGTTTTGTTTTGATAACGCATTTTTTAAATTTACATCAAGAGCAATAGGTTTCAAATCAAGAAACGCAAAGTCCTGAATAACGGGCCATATAAATTGACCGCCACCGTGTGTAACATGAGCAGTTGTTGTTTCGCCCGATGCAGATTTTCCCGTCTTCCCATAAACAACCAAAAGTTTATCTGACGGACAGCGTTGATAACGTTTTACCATTGCTGCGATTAATGCGAATACCGACAATGCGGCGACGCAAACTAGAATTAAAGTGTACACCATAAGTAATTAAGATTAAGTTAGAAATTAAAGATATATTTAAGATTAGAAATTACTGATAAGTTACAATAATGTTGCCATCATTGATTTCATAAACTGTTACTGACCGTCCGGTTTCAATTGTACCACAATTTGATATTGCATCAAGAATTTTTACAGAACCGCCAAAATCAATTTTTATTTTTCCTTTGCTATTCTCTGGTATTTTTAAATACACAGTACCCACTCTACCGATAAGTGTATTTATATCAGGTGTGCCATCTTGTCGAAATTTTCGCATTCCATACATTGTTAAAACCAATACAACAATTGTTAGTACGCCACAGATTGTTCCTAATAATAATGAGATTCCTTGTGAGAATCCTATATTATGAAATTGCAATGTTGATAACGATGTGACAAGTAATAACTTAACAAGGTTTGTATATGTAAACCAAGTAAAATTATGATCTAATGAATCACCATCAGTATCGTGGTCACTATTGATTCCAAATAAATTTGCAACAAACATTGCCAAGAAAATAATACCGGAGAATATAGCAATAAAAATTAATGTATATTCAAACCCGGAACATGTTGAAAGATAATTTGTAAAATTCATATTATAAATTCATATTAATAATTGTTTGTGTTACTCGATTTATGTGTTCAGTTTCCTCTTCTTCTGTATATCGTTGATTACTGCCTGTTAATTCAAAATAACGATTTGGGTCATAATCACGACAATGCGATAAATAACTATTGTGAGCATTTTTAATTTTCAAACCAATTTCTTGAACAGAAATTTCGCGAATACTAATTAAAGATGATTCGTACGAATTTGTTCCGTACGTTTGTTCTTCAGATATTAAAATGTATTGTTTATTGCAATACGGACATTTATATATCATGTCATGCGAATTGGGTACACGATACCAGCCGGTTTTACCGTAATAATAATCGCGTTTATTTGGAAGGATTTTTGTGCAGGTACAAGAATCTGAGTTTTCTTTCCTGAATAATTTTGAAATTTTAGTTGAGATATTTTCGCTAATCGAATACACCCGAATAAGGTGTTGTGACGTTGGATTTATTTCTTTAAAGATCATATCAATCAATTAACTTGTATTATCAATTTTATTTTATATACAGAAACATTAAATAGTTTCAATATCTTGTAGCGAGAGACGGACTCGAACCGTCGACCTCTGGGTTATGAGCCCAGCTAGCTTCCAACTGCTAACATCTCGCAATGTATTTTCAAATTACATTAACTTCTTTAAGTTGAACTGTTATAAATAATGTTCAAATCTTCTAATGTAATTATTGCACGCGTGCAACTTTTTTGTTGCGGGAGCAGGATTCGAACCTGCGGCCTCCAGCTTATGAGGCTGGCGAGCTACCCCTGCTCTATCCCGCAATGTATCTTAAAAATATAGGATGTCTGGCGTAAGCTCGTTCCGAAGAACTACATGTTATAAAATAACACCCGTCTAGTTGTCCACTAATGTTAAAGCTTGGACCTATATTTAATTTTTTAAAAACGATGACTACTCAAACATAATCCACAATTCAATAACTGTTTCTAAAGGCCTACAACTTCGGCATCGTTTATTTGTAACGCATATAGGATTCGAACCTATGTTTCAACCGTCAGCGATTGCGCCCTTACCCCTAGACTAATGCGTCGAACGTTTGTTTGAACTCGGCAAAGTTCACTTCAACGTTTCTAACAAGATATTTGCCGTACCTTGTTAAAGAGTTAAAAGAAACAGATTATCTATCCAGAACGGAAAGGCTCAATTTTATCACCAGATTTCTGGTAAAGAGCACCCTGTTTCTCTTATATTTTGTATTGCAAAATCACCCACCGGTACATTAGCGCAGCCTAGAAAGTCTCAGATCGGGTTAGGATCCTCAAGCAACAATTTCGACTGAAGGCTTTATCTTGGCACTCCAGAACTTAATCTGATTCTGCAATACGAATTTTATTGTAATTCGATTCCCAAATACGAACAATACGTATCAAGAACCAAACCCATGTTATAACCAATTTCAAATTCTCTTTGAGATTTTGCATTTGCTAAATAAATCAAAATGATATCAGCAAAAGGCTGATAAAAATAACGAACTTTAAAATTTGTTATTTTCAATCTCAAGTTTTTGTACCGTTCAATGATTTTCATAATTTGTCAATTTTAATTTTATATTATATACAAGAACATTCATTAGTTTCAAAAATATTAAAATAAAATTGAAAATTATTAGACTCTCTGGAATCCTCGTACTTATACCGAAGTATACGTCAATATTTTTCAATTTTATTTTATATACAGAATTTTTTAATAGTTTCATTTTAATGATGGGTATTTTGCATCAATCTCATCAATTAAATGATATGGACTTCCAGATTCTACAAATTGAATATTCTTAAACCCATTTTCTTCAGTGATAACAGAATCTTTTGCTAATACAGAACCTGTGTATTTTTGTCCATAATCGCCAGTTACAGTTTTTGTTGCAACATCAATGTCACCCCAATCTGAACGGCCATTACCGATAGGCTCTACATAATATTTTTTTCCTGTGCGTATCGAAAATACGATATGCTTTCCTGTTTCCGATGAATTTACTAAGAAATTCTTGATGGGGTCTGAATCCATAATTTTACTTTATTTTAATTGTTAAGTTGGCCCTGAGGGATTCGAACCCCCGATCTTGTTCTTATGAGGAACTTGCGTTAACCAACTACGCCAAGGGCCAGTTTATTTATTTTCCTTTTGTTGAATAATATAATTTTATACTAGGATCATTATTTTTAATTGCTTCTTGCAATGAAATTAAATCTTCAATTATTTTTGCTTCTCGATTTTCATCGTTTTTCAAATTTGGATTTAATGTTACGCTTGATATATCAAAACATGGCGTGTAACCATTATCTGTTAGCAATTTTCGATAATGCTCTATTCTTTCTTGTGCTGCTTTATTTAATTTCATAATTCTAATGTTTTCTTTTAAATGCGATTTCATATATATCAGGAAGATACTTTTTCATATAATTACTTATTTTTCCTTTATTAATCAACAATGCAACTTGCGTTGACCAACCATATTTTGTAAAGTCTATGTCCGAGTTTCTTACTTTCTCTATATTTTCTATTTCTTTTTCTTCTGCTAATACGCGCCTAGCATCTAGATATTTTTCTTTCGTTCCATATTTTGGCATTATTTTTTCCTTCATACGGAATGGCAAAATTATAGATTGTTCCTTGACATTTTGAATTATACTAAATATTTCTTCTTTGTTATAAACTTTAGAATAATGAATCTCTATTACATTAAATCCTTTCATTAATAAATACTCATGTCGTTCTTTATAATAATCTGATAAACTGCCATCTGAATTATAATGTTGATTTCCATTTACTTCTAATATTAAATTTTTAGATGGAATCAAAATATCAATTGAAAAAAATCTATCATGAGATATTGACACTTCTTCTTCAAATTCTATATTATTTTCTTTTAAATAACTTTTCAAATATTCGCATGGTCCCGACTTAAATTTTGTTGCTCGCTTCCATACATGTGCGTCTGGGTTATTTCTTAAGTATTCTTTCCTTTTTTCTGATAAATGTTTACGCTGTTCTTCTGTATGATTATGTCCATACACTTTACCATTTGCTTTATTTATTTCTCTAGTTTTCTTTGAAACTTCTACGCTAAGTTTCATTTTTTCTTTATTTATTTCATAATTTGGATTAGATAAACAATGTTTTGCATGTCCACCTTTTTTTCCATGTTCATTTGTATCAAAATCAAATTCCTTATTGCAAAATCTGCATGTCCACATAGTTTATTTTATATATCAAATTCAAATCTTAACTTTTGTCAAGTCGTTTGTGCTATATCTTGTACACCTAGAATGAGTCGAACATTCAACCTGCGCATTAGAAGTGCGCTGCTCTAATCCATTGAGCTATAGTGCATATTTTGCAATTATTGTACCCCCACCAGGAATCGAACCTGAATTTAGAAATTAGAAGTTTCTCGTTCTATCCGTTGAACTACGGAGGCATTTATTGTTGTCCATCTTTAAAAATTTATTTCGCCATCGAGAAGCAATAATACTTTATATCCTAAATCTTCTACCGCTTTTAACTTAGCAGTATTTTGTTCTAATTCTTTGTTCATAAAATACGAACATTTTGTTTCAACAATTAAATTCAATGATGGTATATAAAAATCAGGAATGTAAACATGAATCGTATTATCATATTCATATGATACACGTTTTGATTCTACTTCATACACTATTTTTAGTTTATCCAAGTGTTCCGCAAATTTCTTTTCATAAGAACTTCTTAAAAACATTTTTTTATTATCCCACGATTCATGCCATTCACTATGAAACTTAAAATTGTTTGGTAATAGCGTTCGCCTATTTTGTAACAATGCAAGTACACCTGCTTTTTTATTATCTCTTAAATTTATGCCGTTCTTTTTAAAAAAATTAAAAAGTGAGTTTTCTTTAATTTTGTATTTCTCATATATTTGGCATGACGACATATTATCATCAAAGTACATTTTTTTCAACTTATTTATTGCAATATCATTAGCCATCTTTAAATCTTTTGTATCAATATTTAACTTATTGAATAATTCTTTATTCATTCGATACGGAGAACAATCCGAACATATGCATTTGCCGTTATCACAGTTTTTGCCACAATCGCATAAATCTATTCGTACATGTCTTGTTAATTTAAAAGTTTGTTTTACTTTTTCATTTATTTCTTTCCGTTTATCTTTCGTACTAAAAGATCTTGAACATTTTGCAGAACAAAATCTTCCTGAACCGTATTCGCCGCTATTCGGTTTTCCACAATTTTCACAAATTTTATTTACCATTTTATTTTATATATTCAAATGATTAAAAGTTTTTAATCAAGTTCATATAGTTCGAAGTGTATCCGGTGGGACTCGAACCCACGTACATCTTTTGGAATCCCACATTAAAAGTGTGGTGCCTCGTTCCTACTCGGCCACAGATACGTGTTGTGCAACCGGTGAGAGTCGAACTCACCTCGCCGGGTTAAAGGCCCAGAGCATGGCCGCTTTGCTACGATTGCAATTATTATTAAAAGCAACTCGTAGATTGTCACGTATCCGTAAGTTACTTATCAGTTATGTTTTTTGTACTTCTTCATTTTATTTACTTTTTAATAATTTATATGTAGCGAGGACCAGGTTCGAACTGGTGACCTCAGGTTTATGACACCCGCGCTCTGCCAACTGAGCTACCTCGCCATTTATGTTTTGTTGCGGTGATGCGAATCGAACGCATATTGGCAAGTTTATGAGACTCGCTAGGGGACCAATACCCTACACCACGATATGTTATTTTTGTAGCGAGTACAGGATTCGAACCTGTGTATACCCTAATTAAGGGACTCCGTGCTTATGAGGCAGGTGAGATGACCTAACTTCTCCAACTCGCGATATGTTTTCAATTTCAATTTGTTGCGAGGGCCGGACTCGAACCGACGACCACGAGATTAGGAGTCTATTTCGTATTTGTTGCTGTATGAAATCTTTAATCAGATTTCAGTTTTTTGAATACGTGCTCTACCAACTGAGCTACCTCGCAATATGTTTTTTCTTTAATAAACGGACAAAAAAAGGTCCTGATTAAAAACCAGGACCTTGAGAATATTCTTATTTAAACATTATCATACCTGGTTTGAGAAGATTATCATCTTTCTCATCATACGTTTTATTGTTCTACGTTTTATTGTTATGATTGTTTTCATTTTCGAAGATTGTTATGTTTTATTAGTTTAACTTTTTTTGTATTATCAGTATTATATATTCTTTTAAATAAAAGATTTTTTCACTAGTTCACTTGCAACTTTACCGTCGTATTGACCTGTATAATTTGATGTTAAATACGACATTATTTTACCCATGTCTTTCATTGAACTATATGAATTATCTTTAATTTGTTTTTCGATAATTTTTTGTAATTCTGATTCGTTTAACATTTTCGGCAAATAACATTCAAGATATATATTTTCATCAGTTACATTACATTCAATATTTGATGATATTAACTTTTTGATAATAACTTGCACTTCTGTATCTGAAACAATTGGTGATTCACGTTTTGGTTCTTTTGATTTTTTATCAACTTCAGAAAGTAATGTCGATAAAACATTTTTTTGAACAGAATTTCCTTGTTTCATTGCCGTCATACGGTCAGTTGCAATTGTTTCCTTGAGTGTCATTGTTTTTAATTTAATTGTTATTTATATACAGAACTTTTTAATAGTTTCAATTTTATTAAATAAAATATCCAGGACTTAAAATTCTATTCCAATCAATTTCAACCCACATACATGCGGGTTCATCAATCTTCCCATATCTTTTATACATTAGAACTCTTTCATTTAAACATCCTTTTCTATTGCAGTGATGTTTACATTTATTTTCAGTGTTCCAATCATGTCCTAATAAATTACATTTCCAATTTGACATAATTAAATATTTTAGCAGGGTGTGAGGGATTCGAACCCAATTCCATACGATGTACAAAATCTTTACCATCTACAGGCTTGGCCGCCTGTTGTTTTACGCTAGAAACAATGTTTCAGCCTTTCAGCATCTGTCGTCTTGCCTCATTTTAAACTAACTCCCTATATCGCGCGTTTTTCAGGCCGCGCCCCCTACATCATTTTTTCAAAAAGGTTGACATTCCTTTTGCACGCCTGCCAGGACTCGAACCTGGAACCTTCGGTTTTGGAGACCGCTGCCCCACCAATTGGGCCACAGACGTGTATTGCGAAATTTATTAGATTTCGTTACGTTCCTGCGCATGATTTGATTCAACAATAGTTTCATATAGAATGAAACTCATGGGAACACCGCTCGATATTGAAAATAGAGCGTATGCGGCGCACATTTTTTATTTGTAGTTACATCAGGAATCGAACCTGAAACTCTTCCGTGACAGGGAAATATTGGTTGCTGAATAGAATCTTTATGCAGATTCAATTTTTAAGCATGTTGCCATTACACCATGTAACTAGCTCTCCCAGAAGGACTTGAACCTACGCCAAGGATTGCCGTTATTTTATTTCTTTATAATGTTCAATAAGTTTCATTTCAAATAATTCTTTACCTAATATAATTTGTAAATCTAATGGAAAATTTTGCCATTTTGCTCTATCTTTATCAGTAGGATATCCTTTTATTTCAATATACTTTTTTTCATCTATTAAATAAAAATCTGGTGTATAATGACGTTTCTTATTTTCAAAGTAATATTCAAATCGTTCAGTAGGTCTACGCCATTTAATGTTGTTTGCGTCAAGATATTTTGCGTACGCAACTTCCCAAGACCCATGAAACTTAATTCCATTATATTCAATAATTCTAGAATGTGCAAATGATAAATGCCAAGTTCCATTTTTTACTTTAGTTAAAACTGATTCAGCAACAACTTTTGATATTGCTGCGATACGTTCGTCAGTTTCTTTTGTTAATCCTTCGCACCATGTTTTTATTCTGCCTTCTTTATGTGCAATAGAATATGAATTTCCATTATTCGCAACTCGTTCATCGGTTTCTTTTGTCTTTCCATTGTTCCATTGTTTTCTAGTTCCTTTTTTAAATCCTTCATTGGGGTCAAATTCTTTTCCATCGCCGTGAACGCGCCAAATATGCGTTCCTATACCATGTTTTGAATATTCTTTATTACAATGCGGACATTTAATTTTTTGGTTGTGCATATGATTTTTATTTTATAATTTATATATTCATATGCTTTACCAAATTTGCTCTCTCACCTGGACTCGAACCAGAAACAAGGGATTAACAGTCCCACGTGATAACCATTTCACCATAAGAGAATATTGCAACGTTTAAACTTGAACGGGAATAACGTTGCTGAACATCTTTCCGTTTTGTAGGCTGCCTGGGAGTTGAACCCAGAACCTCTTGAGTATCAGTCAAGTGCTCTAACCAATTGAGCTAACAGCCTATATGTTGTCGTGACTGGACTTGAACCAGTGACCCCGAACTTATCAGGTTCGTAATCTAACCAACTGATATACACGACAATAAAATTTGCGGTCCTAAAAGGAGTCGAACCTTTCATCACCGGCCTCTGCCGGTATTTCCCTGGAAACTTCAGGACCAAGTCAGACGTGCTCACCGTTACACTACCAGGCCATTACGCCCAGATTGGATTCGAACCAATACTTTCCGAGATTTTTGTTTGCAATTGCAAACTTGTGGAACGAGACGGATTTGAACCCACATCTCAGGCTTTTCAGTCCTGCGCGAACTGACCATCTGCGCTAACTTCCCAATTTATGTTATTAGCTTTTCGTATATTGCTAATTCCTTTTTTTGTATTATTTCAATATTCAGGTTATGTTGTTCCTGAACTTTAATCATTTTATTTTTATCATCACCCCACCAATATCCTTTTACTTCGAAATACTTATTTAATTTTGGGCTATAAAAATCTGGTGTGTACATATGTGTTATACCGCTTTCATCTTCCCATTCATATGAATGCGTCGAATTTCCTACACCTATTTTTATCCATTCATTGTCAATTAAATCGAGAACCTTTGCAAATCGAAGTTCCCATGTTCCTTGTACCTTTACTTTATCACCATTCGCTTTTTCATATTCGAACCATTTGCATTTCCCACCAGGATTATGCAAACTCATTCGTTCTGACGTTTTTTTACGTTGTTCAGCAGTGTGAGTTTTACCTAAAAATGATGGCGTTATTTCGCCATTTGCAATTTTTGCTGATAACGTTTTACCCATTTGTGCAACAGCATCGCTTGTTTCTTTTGATAAACCTTTATTCCAAATTTCTCTGGAACCATTAGCATAACCTATATTAGGATTATGATTTTGACCATCACCATGCATTCGCCATATATGTGTAGCAATTCCTTTATATGGAAATTCTTTACCACAATGGGGACATATTTTTGTTTCTTTTATCATTTGTTTTTATTTATATATTCAATGCATTACCAAAAAATATATAAAAGCACTAACGCACTACCAAATTGTGCGGATGACCGGACTCGAACCGATATGGTGTGCTCTTCAGGCACATGCAATGACCATCTTTGCTACATCCGCAAATTACAGGTTGAACTTTTGTCAAAATGAAAATTTGAGTTTTTATTGTTTGCTGAACTCAACCTTTTATATTTTATCAATTGAAGACCCTCGTTAAAGGAAACAGTCCAATACAGAATTCTTCAATTAAATGCAATGTAGCCCGTGCGAGAATCGAACTCGCCTTTCCAGGTTGAAAACCTGATGTCCTAACCGATAGACGAACGGGCCGTGTATTATGTTCGTGGAAAATTTTCCATGATTTCTTCGTAAATCTCAATTTCGTCTGTTGTAATTGTTGTTTCCATAACTTTATATTATTTTAACATTTAATTTAGTAGGAGATGAGGGATTCGAACCCCCCGACCCGCTGAATGTAAATCAGCCGCTCTGTACCGCTGAGCTAATCTCCTATAATAACCGGACCGCGCACACCCATTCAATAAATTCAGCAGGAACCTTGTTTAATGAATGTCCTGATGGCAGCATTCGGTCACTAATTTTTATTCAATTTATTCAATTTATTCAAATTTCATTTTTCTTCCTTTATTCCATCCTTCCGGAATTGATTCATCTTTCTTTATTTTTTTGTTTTGTTTTAAAGAAATGTTATGAATCCACATAAAACCAAATTGCGAATTTTTTTCACCTGCGTGTTTCCCACACGCAGATAATCTCATTTTTTCTTTTGTTTCTTCACTATGTTTAGTTCCAGTTTTATCTGGTACTTTTATTTTTCCTTCGTTATGTAATTTTACTATAGTATTACGCATTCTATTAGAACATTCTTTCATATATTCGGTATCAGTTTCCATTTTACGTTTATGAACCAATCCACCGGCAATTGAACGTATTCGTTGATTTTCAACAGAAATAAATCCGCCTTCGCCGTCAGGTCGTAAATTCATACACATACAATCGGTTTGCCATAATGATGAAATTAATTCCTTTTCTCTAATCTTCAATGAACATCTATCAGGAAGAAACTCTAAAATTTCCTTTTTAAAATTTTCAATGCCATGTTTGCGAATTGCATTCCATAAATATTTTCCTGAACCCATATATCCATCATCTAAGTTAAATGTAGAATGCATGCCTATATAGTATTTTTCATTTATAAGATTTGTTATCTTATAAATGTAATGAATCGTGTACTGTTTCCTTGGCATATAAAATTAGTTTTATTTTATATATCAAAGTTGAGGTACATTTTTTACTTCGGTCATAACGAGATTCGAACTCGTGTCCCAGCATAGACAGTGCCGGAGGATAACCCCTACTCCATATGACCTTATTATTTGCGGTACCGACGGGATTTGAACCCGCGATCTTCGCCGTGACAGGGCGACAGGGACGGCCGCTCCCCTACGGTGGTAAATGTATAGAGATGCACTCTATAATATTCATCGAACATTTCAGCCGGGGCATTATGCCGGCGTCCAAATCTCAAAGAACATTTAATTTTTAGTTATTCCAATTTGTCAAAGAACATTTAAATAAATCGGCTGGAGCTATCCTCCGAGCATTTAACCATTACTGGCACCGATTTATAATTTGTCACCCATACGAGAATCGAACTCGTATTTACAGATTGAAGGTCTGTTGTCCTAACCGTTAGACGAATGGGTGGTTAGAAAGGCAACATTTTGTTTTTATTGAGACTTGCCTACCGATAACTCAAATATATTTTTAAAAATTACTGTCCAATGATGGTTAATTGGATTCCACGCGTCGATTAGCGTTTCAATGAATTAGATTTTAACCGGTGTTAAAAATCGAGATTGACTCTGCATTACTCAATTTGTCTTTGGTCATGACTCCTAAACAATTTGCTCCCTCAAATAAACCTTTATTCATTTCCCGTATTAATTTACATCCTTTAACTTGTTTAGTATCATCCACAATACTTGTACTTCAATTGTACTTTGGGGCTCGAACCCAAATTCAATCTTTTGTTTTAATCAGTTACATCATCCACAAATGTTTATACCACGTTTTCATGAGTATGGTATATGGGGTATGATCCCATTTGCGCCTTTCAAACAATCAATTTTAGTCAAATTATCTCAATTAATCAAAGCATTATAATTATGCTTCAGTAATTTTTTGATTTTGATTTATGCCTTAGCGATTAAGCCCGGATTTATCACCAAAATCATTTTTATTTTTCCAATATTTTAAAGAACTCGTTTTTAATATTTGTTTTATCAAATATGTATATACAAATATAAACCATTTAATAAGAAATAGCAAATTTTTATGAATTTATTTTGTATTTTATTTGCATTTATTTTTTTATTTCAATATGTAAATGAACAATTAATTAAAATCAAATATACAACTTTTTAATGTAATAGCAATAGTTTTGTCATTTATTTTCAAAATATTTTAGCCATATAAAATAAAAAAATCCGGAAGATTTGCATCAACCGGATTCATTATTGTGAAAAAGAATTATTCATTTATACACATAAGAGTTTCGGTTGAAAAGATTGTTTCCAATCCTCAATAAAATTGGAATTAAATTCCACATTAATATTTCCGAAAAATGTTCTCATGACTGTTTGTTTAAATGTTTTATTTTATTTTATATATCAAAGTAAAAATTTGAATTATTTAAAAATTATATACACAAGTTTTAAATAGTTTCATTTGTTTTAAAATTATTTGAAAAGTTTTATTTTTTATGTTTCAGTAATTAAAAACAATTTTAATATACACAAGTTTTAAATAGTTTCAATTATTTATAAAGTTCTTTATCTAGCATGTATGACAGAACTGGTAATGGCACTTGCGAAAGTACATCTTGATATTTTTTCAATTTGAAGAAGTCGCGTGCTTTTGTTGAAGAAGTTTCTTCAATTACGTTTGCTTTACCTAAATATATGTTAGGAGACTTTACATACCATTGTTTATCAATAACAGGCTGAATTCCTGTTCGCGATATCACAATAAATTTTGCATGTTCTTTTAGATATGCGCTTTGGTAAAATGTATCGAAATTATTTGCAACATCTTGTCCCATGATAAAGTAAAAATCAATATCAGGATATTCAGATTTTAACGCTGCAAATAAATCTCGTGTATAACCTGACAGCTGCATTCTTAATTCAATATCATTAACTATGATTCGAGGATCTTCATCGTTCAATGCAGCTTGAATCATTTCGATTCTATTTTCATAAGCTGTAAGATTTTTGCCTTGCTTATGCGTATTGCATGGAATAACCCAAATTTCATCGACATGGGTTTCTTTAAGAACATGATTTGCAATAAAAATATGTCCACGTGTTATTGGGTCAAATGAACCTCCAAGTATTCCTACTGTTTTCATAATGTGAATTTTTAATTTGAAACAAATATAAACTATTTAATAAGCAATAGCAACTAAAATGCTAATTATTTTTAACATTAAATGAACTTTTTATTTTACTGTAGTTGTCAATATAAAGTTTATTAAAGTTCATCTATAGATATTCTAAAATCATTAGAAATACAATAGTATTCAGTTGTTTAAAAATAATTTTCAAAATTTGAAACTATTTCTAAAATGTGAATATAATAATTACTCAATTTACGGAAAGGGTAATATAGAAAGATAGATACACTAAGGTAGTTCTAGGATTCTTTTAGCAATTCCATGTTATAAATCTATTAAATAGTAATTGTCTCATTTGGAATTAAGTGATTCATCCAATTTATTAAACTATAAGGATTGTCTAGTGTTGTTGTATCAACATTCATTATCGCATTAAAATTACCTTTTTTAAACTGGTCATCTAATGTTTTTGACTTTTGCATTTTCTGTTATAATTAAAGAACCTCCTATATAATAAGTGTTAACATTAATGTAAATGTATTTTGCTTTATATCTAGTTCATTAAATTCTAATACTAGTGTACTTAATAAAATAGAAATAAGTATAATAGTTCCGATAACTCTTTTACAGGATATATCATTATCGGAACTAAACATTGATTTTAAAAACTTCTTTATCATATTTAATCAATTTTGCAAATTATTTCATACTTATGTTCAGTTGGTGTTCCTCCTGATTTAGCCCATTCAACTGTTATTGGTCCGTAGCTTAAATCTGCTTGTGGTAATGGACTGATACCAAATATCGAAGTAACTCTTTGGATAATACCAGGTACCGCTGTAATAGGGCAACTAATAGTTCTTAGAGTATTTGTGTAATCATAATATTTAACATCTATTGAAGTTGGGTATGTTACGTTAACACTTGAAGTACATTTAATAATTATATCTGAAATACCTCTATATCCAGTGCCTGCTGGTATAATTGTTTGAGAACCTGCAGCTACTCCATCTATAATGTTAATATATGTATCTTTCTTTAACGTATCTAATTTCGCACCATCTACTGAAACATCTCTGCCATCTACAGTTCCATCAACAGTAATATTACCAGCAACA
>JALOBO010000174.1 GCA_023228225.1 Clostridia bacterium | reverse complement strand
CGAACATACTGAACTTATTAATTTAAGAGAAGAAAACGCTTTAATCAAGAACAGTATCGACCCAGCAAGTTATGACATTGTTAAAAATTACTTTAAGGGTGCTAAAACTGAACTCAATAGTGAAAGTTTAGAAAAAATGATTAAAAATAATACTACCGTAGCAAAACAATGGGTTAAGCACAATCAAATTACAAATTTAGGGGTTCAAGCAAATGAAACTGCTAAAAAAGATAATTATGAAACTTGGCGCAACAAAGTTATGGGTAAATAAATTTAATTTTAATTAATTAAAGGAGCCAAAAAAATGGAAGATAAATTAATTGAAGCCATCAAGTCTATTTTAATTAAATATGGTGTAAATGATGAAGAATTACAAAAATCATTTATTAACGATTTAGAAATAGAAATGAATGGCGAAAATGGTGAAAAAACCGATGATGAGACTAAAGAAGAGCCTAAAGAGCCTGAAAAGGCTGAAGACGACAAAAGTACATATGATATGTGGAAAAAGAAAATTGGTGCTAATTATTAGCATTTAAAAGGAGTAAAAAAATATGGCAAATAGTATTGAAAATATTGGTACATACATGACCAATTTAGTCGATGAAGTAATGGTTCACGAAAGCAAAACACAAGATTTAGTTAATGCTGGAATGTTCGTTAGTGATGATTTTGTGATGAAAGGCTGGGTTAAGGTTGCTGAAATCTTACTTGGTGGATTAGGCTGGTATTTAAGAGCAAATCACCAAGAAGTCGCTGGTGCAAATTCTAGTAATTATGCAGATTACAATGGAAATAATGGAACAGGATTAAGAGATGGTTATCCTATTAATTCTTCAAGTTTAACTTGGACTTTGTATAGATTAAGATATGACCGTGCAACCCAATTTAAGATTGATTATATTGATAATGAAGAAGCCGCTGGTATTCAACTTGGAAAACTTGAAAAGACTTTTCTTGATCGTGAATTAATTCCTGAAGTTGATGCTACTCGTTTCTCAATTTTAACAGATAATACTAACATTTCTCTTGGCAACCGTGTTGAAAATGAAACTATTGCTGCAAACACTATTGTTGCAAAGTTTAATAGTTCATTTACTTGGTTATTTGAACATGGCGTTCCAGAGCAAGACCAAATAATTTATATCAATCCTACAATTATGGAATTGATACGCAACACAACTGAACTTACTAAATTCTTAACTCAAGAAAATTATAAATCAGCCGATGGTTTAGATTTCACAGTTCAAAAATATGCGAATAGAAAAATAATTGAAGTACCAAGTGACCGTTTCTTTACAAATGTTGTTTTAGGTGATAATGGTTATAGTGCTGGTACTAGTTCTTATCGTATCAATTTTATGGTTGTTGATAAATTATGTGCTAGTGCAATTGTTAAATTACAAACAGTTAAACAATTTGGCGTTGATGTTGTTCAAGATTTTGATGGTTACAAGGTCAATTTCCATTTATATCACGATATAATTGTCCCACACAACAAAGTTGTTGGAATTTATGCAAGTATTAGCGGTACATTGGCTAACACTCTCGTAAGAACAGTTGCTATTGCTTCACAAGCCGGAGATTTGCAAAACTTAACAAAGATCACTGGTGTGTGGACACAACCAGCTGGAACTTATTATTCACAAATTGTTGTTAAAGATACTGCATTTACAGAAGAAATTGGTGCTACAATTACACCAGATGCTAATATTACCAGTGATGGACTAGTTGTTACTCTTAATCAACAATTTACTCCAACTGGAACAACAATTTATGTAGCGTTGCTTGATGATAAAGGTGTTTGTGTTGCTAAATCAAGAAGTGCAATTGCTGTTACAAAACACGCCTAAAATTAGATAAGTGTTCTCCTTGTCTATACCACCCCTACTATTGGGGTGGTTTTTTATATTTTATTTTATTCAAAAATAATATATAATAAAAATAATGAGGAATTAAAAAATGGCATATATAAAAGATAAAGCACTTATTATAGGGCTACAAAAAAAAGCGCTTACTGACAAAGGTGTGGCTAATTTTTTACTAAATTTACCGGAAATGAGCGAAGAAGAGGCTAATAAAGCATTAAGCGAATATGAAGCGACAGAAAACGAAATAAATAATTTTCTTGAATTTTTAAATAAAGATGAATTAGAGGCTATCGATGGCTATAATAAAGGACTAAAACTTTTACCAAACTCTAATTTAAGTGCTGATGACAAAGAAAATTATGCAAAAGTTTTAGAATTTATAAGTAAAGAAGAACAAAAGCATAGTAAATGGCTGGTTGATTTAAAAAATGGCAAAGTTGCTGAAATTATCAAAGAAATAGAAAAAGAGGGCTAAATTTATGAGTATTGATTTATTAAAGAATTTAATAGTTACTCCTGATGAATTCTTGACTGCAAGTGGCATTAATTTAGGAAATTTAGTAGATGATGATAACCCTAGCAATAAAAAAGAAAGATTTTTGCTCTTATGTCAAGAATTATTGTGCAGTTATATTTATCGAAATTTTAAGCGTGATGCAGTTTTATATTACAATAATTATATGGATGATACTCAAAAAGCACATTTTAGATTGGCGATTGTTCGTCAAGGTGAATATTTAATTGCTAATGGCAATATTGGCAATCAAAGTGGGGTTAGCGATGATACATTGTCTATTGTTGATAGAGTTAAGTTAAATGGTGCTAAAATTGCTCCAAACGCCATTGATGAACTTAATATGGCCGGGAATATTTCAAGTGGTAAATTAAGGGGAAACGGGAGCAATATAAGCGAATTATATTGGTTGTGGTAAAAGATAGCGAGGCAAAATATGGGAATATATCTTAATTGCGCGAAAACACGCGAAAACTTGCGTTGCAAATATCATTTAATTGAAACTAATAATGTAGGTGAAACTTTAAGTATTAGTGCTAAAACAAATGGTTATTTTAAGGCTAAACGCGAGGGCAATGATACAAGTGATAAAAATGTCCTTGGTGGTGGTTTTATTTTTACTACAACTAAAATTACTATTTCCACAACTGATGATATAAGCGAATTAAGAGAAAGTTATAGTGGTGGGGTTGCTTGTGAATTACATATTGAAAATAATAATGCCGATTATATAATTGAAAATATGCAGTTTAAACAATATATCAAAAATACAGAGTATATGAGTAAACCACAAGGAAAAACTTATATTCTATTGAGGCTAAAAGAATAAATATGATTTCAGCAATCGAACTTGAAGATCTTGCCGTAATGATCTCAAATGAAATCAAAATGGGCTTTATAAAAAAACACCTTGCTAATGTTCTTGCTACTCATATTGAGATTGTGTCTAATGATAGTGAAGCAAAAATATATATCCACGCACCTAATTATGACACCGCAGAATATATCGACACGGGTGTTATTGTTTATACGGGTGGTGGCTCTTATGCCGAAGAATTGGCTAATGAGGGTAGTGTTGTTGAAAAATATCGTTTGCCAAACCAAAGACCACGAATTACCAAAATTACAAGGAAATATTATTATGGCAACCACGAAAACTTTGTTGAAGAAGCGGTTATTAAAGCAATAAAATTGTGGAATTTTAAAAATAAAGGAGGAATCACTAAATGGCACTTGATTTAAACAAAGAGATAATGAATGTTGTCAAGGGACAAATGCTTGCTCTTGTTAATAACGATACAACTTATTCGCAATACAATATTAAAGTTTTTGATGAGCAAACTTATAGCGCTTTCAAAGACAAGATTAAGGCAAATGACATTTATGTTATCGTGCATTTTAGTGCCGGAACAATATATGCGGGGAGCATTGCTTTGCCTTGTTTTTTTGAAGTTATTAGTGAAGAAAATTCGCTAGTTGTTAGCAAAAACTTACTTATTGAATATGGTTTGACTTATAATTTTAAGCGTCCAATTATTGGACTTGCTAGTGCCGGTGTTTTTATTGACCAAGCCTATACTACCCCACAAACACAA
>JALOBO010000173.1 GCA_023228225.1 Clostridia bacterium | reverse complement strand
AACTTTCATACGTCAGCCAATCAGTCGATACAGGCTGATATAATGCTTTATCCAATTCGTTCAAGTCGACTGCAATGCGATCCTGTTGCAGTATCCCTCTGTTCTCTAATCCTTTGAGTTCGGATGGAGTGAATCCTTCCGATGGGAAAACCGACCAGAACGCATCGCATTCTGTATAACGCTGTCTTATCAGATTTATTGCACGTTCTATATATTCCATCTTCACTCCTCCTTTATGTATCCATATATTCCTTTCTTTTTCTCATATATGATGCCGTGATTCCAAAGGATACTGAATATATCCTTGGGAGATACGCCATCTAATTTAATGTCGGACGGGTTCACTATATCAAAATCATTCTTGTATTTCCAAACAGTGTGTGCTTGAGCTATAACTTCGTTTAATACTCCTATGTTCATCATATCAATACCTCTTATTGTAAACGTATCCTGAATCCGTCTCGATTATATCGCCCGAATCCAAAAGGATTGCGATAACATCTTTAGAACCCATCGTACCCGCGTCAAGATCGGTCTCTGGTATAGAATCCATATAATGCAGGTTCATCGTGTCTTTGTACATATTGAATGCTGTTAGAACAACGCTATCCTTTGATTTGTCACGGTCTTGTGCATTGAGCACCTGTATAGGCGGCCTTACAGTACAAGGTTCGTCAGGACGGTCATTGTGCTTACGTCCTGTCCATCCTATGCTGCGCAGCGAACGTATCTCCGTGGGTGTCAATCCCGATGTGCTGCGAGGCTCGAATATCATATCCGTCTCGTTGTTCGAGTATTGATGTTTGCGTGTGTTCAAGGATGCATTGATACGTTTGGTAAGTCCTGATTTCTGAAACACGTTCTTTGTTATACCGTTAGATATGCAATAGTCATTATATGCATTCCATACCTCATATACGGATTTCCATAGCGGGTCGTAATTGGAGAGCCAATCAGATATGTGGTCATTGCTGCGAACCATGTCGCTCTTGGCTTCTTTTGTTTCCACGGTCTCGTCGAATGCGCCGCGAGCCAATAGACGTTTCAATCCATCCACCGCAAGTTTTAACATATATTCTGCGCCCGATCTGCACATGATACGGTCTTCCAAGGTCATATCCGCATCTTCTTCCGAGAAATACGCCTCGAATGGTATCAGTATGATACGATCCATCATGGCATTGGAGGCATCATTCATCTTGGGCAATACATTGGCCGAGAAAATAGATGTAGCATAAGGTCTGAAAAAGAAGGAACGTTCGTATTTCTCTTCTCCTTTGACGGGTTCACCGGATATAAGCTTCTTCATATTGTCTGTTTCTTCGATGTAACAATCAGAGATATCATCGCCTATGTTGGTGAGCATCCCATATAGTTTGATGGTATCATATTTACCTGCATAGGAATGCAGCGATAAATTAGAGACATTCTGCGTTCCTAATGTATATTGCAACATATTGAGAAACGTTGATTTACCATTACGAACTCCTCCTAACAAGATGAAGAATTTACGGAACTTCAAGGAACGGAATATACAATATCCCATCATTTCTTCGATAAGTCTGCGTGTATCCTTATTGTCAACCGATATCGCATCAAGCATCTTGTCCACATCTTCGTTGTATGCTTCCGCATCGTAATCCCAGGGAAGGATGTTGTAGATGTGGTATTCATCGGGTTCATGCAGCTCCATCGTCCTTACGTCTAAGACCTTGTGTTTGAACCTTATGAAATGCGCCGGAGATTCGGGGGTCTCTATCTTGTACAGTGCGATCATCTCGCATATTCTTGAGAACACCTCTTTCCTGTCGGAGATGTTGAGGCCATCATCCATATAGTTGATCAATCCGCGGAATGGTTCATCACCGGAGATATAGCGATCATCGAAATATGCGACGATGCGCCCGTTCAGAGAGGTGACCTTGAAATCTTCCATGAATCTGTCGCGAAACACGTAAGGTAAGAATGAGTGCTTATTATCGGTAGAATACCACGCAGAAGCTGTATCCCGTCCTTCCGAACGTTTGGACAGCAGTTTCGATATCCTCTTGGAATTATCATTGAATATAGATGTATCGAGTTCGGCATCATCAGGCATTAGCTCACTCCTTCATGTACATGTCGCGGAACAGCATCCTAAGCGTTTCCGCATTGGATCTGTATCCTTTGTTTCGGGTTATGCTCTCCAACATCTGATATTCCGCGTTGGTCAACGAGACATAAACAGGGTTGGAATTATCGTTATTCTTAGCCATGCATAAGGATATGCTACCAAGGTATAAATATTTTACAATATCCGAACCTTGGAAAACAATGGACATAAAAACAAGTTACATCCATGTTAACTTTATATACTTCCTAAATAGGATGAAATTGTACAATAAGGTAACTCTAAAATGTAAAAATCGATGATTCTATTAACACGTGTTAAGATTTTAACCATTTATTGTTGAAGAGATGTTTTTTGAAAACAAGTATAATGAAACTATAACACAAAAATTGATGCTTCTTTAAATACTAAGTATCTCTATTTTTATATATTTATATTTAATTTAAAGATTATAGTATATAGATATAGCAACATGAGGGATGAGATACATTCATTATTTCTTACACGTTTCCTATATAGAAATTTGAGGGCAACTATAACTCTAAACTATAAATTTTCGGAAGATGAAAAAACAGATAGTTACATCCAACCCAAGGGACATCATGTGATGGTCTTGAAGGATCTATCTTTTGAACAGTTGAAATCAAAGTTAATAACATATCATGTATTTGTTATGAATCGATAAAACTGCAGAGGACAGAGGGATTGAAGATGATATAAACGAATGAGCCGACTAAGGATAGGGACGGCAATGGGATGATTCCTCTGTCTTCTGCTTGCCGTTCCCGATATATGATATGTATCGTATGTTAATAAACCTAACGTAAATGTTATTAATTCGAATGACCATTAAAGAGATATCATGTCCAATCCTCATCCGACCAATCCGAAAAAGATAACAAGCGAAAATGCAGCGAAAATGGGCAGCAAGGGCGGAAAAAGGACAGCAGAGAACAAAAACAGACGTAAAATGCTTCAAAAAGACCTTGCAGCCATCATGGATATGACTCCCGATGGAAAGAAGGCGATAGACCTTTCCGACCTCAAAGACTTCTCTAAACTCAAAGAATCCAACTTATCGTTATATCAGCGCGGTCTTGTCGAGTTGGGCAAAGCATGGGCGCAGGGCGATCTGAAAGCGTGCGAGTTCATCGCAGATGCTTTGGATATGAGGGAGAAGGAAAGCATCAATATCGAGATAAGGAACAACGTATCATTAGAGGCCGTCAAGGAACGTCTGCGGGCAAGACCGGATGTAGTGGATGAATTGTTCGGTGACGATGATGCAGACCGCTGAACAATTGCCTCTTACCGATGCAGAGCTTCTAGAGCTGAAGTATACATTCAGACCCAAAGCATGGGCCAGAGAGGTCATACAAGCCCATACCGATCTGGTGTTCGATCCGTGGCAGCTGCGCTATCTTTCAGACATCAGGAAGAAGATAGTACTCAATTGCTCCAGGCAGTCGGGGAAGTCCACTATGACGGCTGTGAAGGCCCTGCATATGGCGATACACACCCCTAAGTCTATGACGCTTCTCGTTTCGTCTACGCTCAATCAATCGACTGAACTTTTCTATCGTTTGAAATCCATCTTGAAGGATCTCGGCAAGGATGCTCCGAGAACCGTCGTGGACAACAAGACATCGCTCGAATTGGTCAATGGATCCCGCATCAAATGCGCACCGGATACAGACAATATCCGAGGGATCACCGCCGACCTGGTGGTTCTGGATGAAGCCGCATACATCAATAAAGCGATCATGTCTGTCGTATCTCCGATGTTATTGACCACCAATGGCCAGCTTGTGGTGATATCTACTCCGGCAGGAAAGACGGGCCTGTTCTGGGACGTTTACAACGATCCTCTGTATTCAACATATTCT
>JALOBO010000172.1 GCA_023228225.1 Clostridia bacterium | reverse complement strand
AGACGCAATCCCCAACGCCGGCTATGTTCTCATGCCCGGTACAGGGAACCAGACTGCTGGTAAAAATCTCAAAGTCAAGTTGAATGACGGTAACACGGAACCTGTTGGATTCGCGTATACTTCAACCAAACACCCTGTCACTGGAGTTGCCACGGCAAACGTTCAGGTCGGCGTTACAGCGCTTATTGAAGGAACGGAGGTTGAGGTCCCGCTCGTTGATGCTAATGCCAAAATCAGCCAATGGGATGCAATCGAGATCGCTGCCGGCGGAAAGGTTGACAAGAAGGATGGTGCCGGCTGGATTGTAGGTCTCGCACTCGAGAGCAAAGATGCTCTGGCGGGCGGTTACATCCGCATCCGTGTGGGTAAATACTACGCTTCCTCCTAAGGTGATAAACATGAAACAGTATTTCGATGACGGTTATAATGGTGTAATCACCTCCGATGACGACGCGAAGAAGGAACTCCTCCGAGAGATCGTCTACCTGAAGGCAGAGGAACTCATGGTGTGGAAGAACGCAGTAGTCATGCAGGGTATGGATGGGCTCGAACTCAAACTCATGCTTCCGAAGACCAAGCGGATTGATCCCCAGAAGATTGCAGAAGGCGCGCGCGCTCGCTACCGCAAGGTCGACTGGTTCACGATCAATGAGGTTATGGAGAAGGAGTCTGTCGAGCTCATGATCACCGATGAGGCAGAGGCCCGCGGTCTTGACAGCGTTCAGATGAGGTACTCGATGATCGCAGCAGCTCGGGGTCTCGCGTGGTCTAAGGATTGTGAGATCAAGGAGGTTATTACGAATGCGGCCGGCGGCACTAAACAGGCGAGCGGCCTTTGGACTGACCCAACGACTGACATCGCGAGTGATGTTGCAGACTGTATCGGCGATATCATCGACAACTCGGAGATCAATGAACACACTCTCGGGCAGCTGCAGATCTACTATCCCGCAGGACTGTTCGCGCACCTCAATAAGCCGGTACAGATCGGGGAGATCAAAGACACAATTCGAGACTACCTCGGGCGCCAGTACGACATGTCGTTTAATCCTACTAAGCAGCTTGACACCTCTGTGAACATCCTTGTCCCTGGCGAAGAGACAGCTTCCCACATCTTCTACACTGGTCAGGACATCAAACTCGTGGAATCCGAACGTGAAATGGGTGTAGGCGAACGTTACCTTATCACTCAGCTGTTTAAAACCTTCGTTATGCCTGAAGTTGAAGGCGGTACTACAAACAGCAAGATCCGCGAAATCACTGACGTTAGGGCGTAGGGAGAATCCTCATGTCTCTAGACCTCTCCCAACTCATTTTAGAAGTTCGGTCTGCACTTACTGAAGTTCCCGAAGAGTATATTGGTGACCACCAGATACATAAGGATCTGAAGCGCGCATATACATTTATCAAAGCCATCGCAATAGAAGACGCCGACGAAGACCTTTTTCAACTGGCAATTACCAACCTCGGGATATATTATTCATATCTCAACTACACTGGGATGGCTGAGAGGATCTTAGAGACCCTTCCCCAAACTGCGTATCTGCGAGTGGGGACATTTAGGGAAATAGCATTGGCATCTCTTCAACTCATATCATCAGTTCCCCTGAAGAGCGATCTCACTATTGACACCAAGTCTCTATCATCCCCAGTAATGGGAGTTGGCCTTACTTCCTCGACAGTCGATTCGGAGGAATGAAATGTCTGAGTTTGCTTCCTTTACCCTCGAGGTCAAGAACACACCGGGTGTAAATAGAGCAGTGCGCGCCGCGTGTAATGATATCGACACCTTCTGGAAGCGGAATGTCAAGAAATACTTCGGCGCCTCTGATAGATACGGTAACGGGAGATACTCTACCCGTAAGCCGAGCCAAATTGTTAATGCTATCGACACCATATATGCAATCCGGCATGACCGTCTCTACATGTCAGTATTAATCGGTGACATGGAAGGCAAGAAAGGCTTCGACTACCTCAATGCTCTTAAATATGGAGTAGCTCCCAGCAATAAGGCATTTGTGCCCGCGCTCGGCGTTCGTATTGACAGCGGTCGCCATGCCGGATCTACCAACGAAGCGTGGGTAAAATGGTCAATCGTGTTTGAAAAACACATAGATCGAGTTATGGCGCGCCTTCAAGAGGAGATCGCAATATCCATAGTTAAAAACCTGCGATGACCTATGTATTCTACTATTGTTAAAGCCCTAGATTCCCTCGGATACGCAGTATCCAAGATGCGAAAAGAAAAGCTTGTTCCCCGAGAGATTACGTGTGTTCCTGTTGATATCGATTTGTTCACTGAAGACACTGGATGTTATGATGGTCAGATTACCGTTAGCATCAGGTATCTTGAACAAGATGTAGATTATCTTATTGATGGGGTCGCGAATCTTATTCACGATCTTGAGATGAAATTAATCGATGACAGTGCATACGGTGTCGGAACTTTCGAATTCGGAAAGCCGGACATTGAACAACAGGGAGAAGCTTATATCGTAGAAATTGAATGCACTTACCACAAGGTGATTAATCTTGACTAGAAGATATGTAGCAATCGGATCTGAAGCCTCTTATGGAGTTGCTCCCGGTACTGACCTGTCCGGTCTCAAGGTGACGTCTGTTAATGAGTCATTTGACCCCGGGTTGATATTCGAGGAAACTGTTGATAGCCAGACGACAAATAACGCATACGGCGGCGCCCAGAAATATTCAGGCACCATTGAGTCGTACCTTAGGCCGGCGCAGATGGATCCCATGTTTCAGTGCTTGTTTGGGGCACCTGTAGGCGGAGCGTTTACTCTTGCTGCCACGCCGAAGAGTATGTCTATGGAAATCTGCACAGACGGAAATGGTGTTGAAAATGCTATCCGTTATCTGGGCGTCGGAATTAGCAGTATGGAGATGAATTTAACCGCGCGTGAGGCTGTAACTACGCGGTGGAATTATTTTGCAAAATCATCAAGTAAAGTTGCACCGCAGGCCGCTGTGGCATATGAAAATGCAGAGCCCGCCCTCTTCTGGGGCGCAACCGTTACTCTGAGAGGCGGCGCCTCTACTACTATTAAAACTATGACTATGAATATAGAGCGCGGTCTCGATCAAGATGACTTTGTTGTTGGACATTCTCAACTCCAGGGTCTTGTTATTAATGCTGTCCCTAACATTAGTGGCGCTATCACTCTTTCACAGAGAGAATGGACGGAGTTCCAGCGCGCCCTATATGCAGACGGTGGAGGCACATCGTATTCACCTCTTACGACGCGCGGGGACACCTCAAACCATGATCCTGGACAGACAAACATGGTTGCATCATTCAAAGACCGCAATGGGAACGCCCTCTGCAAAATCGAAACTGACGTAGCTGTTTATACCGATGCTTCCAGGAGTATGAGGGGCCGCGCTGGTATTGAAAAGACTATTAACTACCGTGTTATCGGCGACACGTTTGAATACACCGACTTAACTGCCTAAGGTGATATTAATGACTGAGAGTGAACCCGTTAAGACTTCCCCTAAGATGAGATATACGATCGAGACTGCAAACGGCAAGTATGTGGTTAAGCGCCCTGTAGGGAGAGCAGGTGCGCGCCACTTTGCTCTTATGCAGAAGTGTATGCCGTCCTACGTAGATGAGGAAACCGGTAGACCTATGTTCACCGAGGCTGATAAGGAGCGCGCTGCCGAAGCTTTCGAAGCTTGGTCTGCCCTTGTCATGCCGTCGCTGATTATTGAAGGTCCGTTTGCGGCAGAAGAAATGCCCGGCGAGGACCAGTATGCTATCTTTGCCGCTATCCTCCAGACTACCATCGCGGGGGTCGGCTCCGAACTCTTTCGTATCGTTGAGTGATGAGACTAAATTCTCCCTGGGGATGGTTAGCTTCCTCTCGGGGACCAGACCTTCCTCTCTATTTGAATGGCATGAACGGGAAGACTGGAAGGAACGGCTGGAGTTCGATATGATGATCGCGGAAAGCTTTTACAACAATACCATCGGTAAGGTGATCGGACAT
>JALOBO010000171.1 GCA_023228225.1 Clostridia bacterium | reverse complement strand
TACTTTTACTTTGCGTTTTAAAAATGGCATATAAGATTTTTCTTCTGTCTCAAACACTTTTAAAAGTATGATAAGTACTAGATATACCAAAGCACCAATTAAAACTGCTATAATTAAAGCAAGCGCCATATTAACTAGTGGTTTTAGTAATTTAAATATAGCCAAACAGGCACCACTCATAATCAACGCACTTACAATAGGAATTATTGCAAATTTTTTTAAATTTATTTTCAAGTCTATAATTTTTCGTAAATACAAAAGATTTAAAGCACACGCTGTAAAATAACAAAAAATGTTTGCTATTACTGCTCCTTGAATATTTATTAGTGGTATTGGAATTAAAATCAAATTTAACGCTACTTTTAAAACTACCGCAATTAATAAATTAACAAGTGGCACATAACTTTTTTTATATGCTTGTAAAGTTGCAGTAAATATTTGTAAAAATGCAATGTAAATAATGCTAATACTGGATAGTTTAAGCAAATTTGCTGCTACTAAAAATTCATCAATAACCGTATTTTCTAATCCGCCAGAATATAAAACCGATATTATTTGGTCGGAAAAAATTAACATGCCAGCAAAACACGGTAATGCAATTAACCACGCAATTTTTATGGCTAATTTAGTTTTTATACTCACACTATTATTTTCACCCGTTGTTATAGCAGAACTTAAAGTTGGCACAATCGCCGTTGCTATACTTAAAGATATTACTGCTGGAAAATTTATAAGCGAATTTACTACGCCTGTTTCTAGTCCATAAAGTGAAGTGGATATTTGAGTTGTAAATCCAGATGAAGATAAAATATTAATTATTAGCATGCTATCAATTAGCAAAGTTAATGGTAAAATCAGCGAGCCAAGCGTTATAGGTAACGCCACCTTAAATACTTTTATAATAGCCAATTTGTATTCTGAAAAATGGAATGCTGTTTTTGTTTTTTTAAAAATAACTTTCTCATTTTTAACGTAGGTAAAATACTGGATTGCCATTATTATACTTGTAACAATTTCGCTTATTGTTACGCCCAGCACTGCCCCCATTACACCATATGGAATTCCCATAGGTAACCAAAGATTAGCAAAATATAACCCAAAAATTACTTTAACCACTTGTTCTATGCACATTGATATGGAGGTCGGCACCATATTTTGTCTACCTTGAAAATACCCTCTAAATGATGCTATAACCGCACTAAATATGACCGCAGGACTTATTACATAATAAGCCATTGTAGCACTTGTGTTGCCTTGTAAGCGTGCAAAAGTGCCACTTAAAAAAAATATAATAATAGAGGCAATTCCGCTAAGCAAAAGCATTAAAATTAATGCCGATTTAAAAACTAATTTTGCACCAACATTATCATTTTGTGCAGTTTTTTCTGCCACTAAACGCGAAATTGCAGTAGGTATTCCAGCACTAGAAGCCACAAGTAGTAGCGAATAAAGCGGAAAAACCATTTGATATAGTCCAATACCTTCCGCACCTATTATATTAGTAAGTGGAATACGATAAATAGCACCTAAAACTTTTGCAATAAACGCCCCAGCGCTTAAAATAAGCACGCCCCAAATAAATGTCTTTTTCATTTTTTTAGTTTGCGTGTTCTGTTCTATTTTATACCGCTGGAATAAAACAGCAAATGTAGAATGTAAAATTAATGTTAAATCACTTGCAAAGTCTAATGTTGCAACCATTAAATCTCTTTATTTAAGTAGTACACACTAAGTAGTTTAAACGCAAAGATTTTTAAATGATTTAGCCCCAAACAGATTCCAACGCGTATCAATACGCTAGGTGGGTCAAGCGGAAAAACCTACTCATTTGCGATAGCAAATGGCATACAAAAAAATCTGGGTCAGGGTTTCCCCTGACTTAAAGATTTTTTGTATGCAACTTAAAAACGGAGGGGATTAGCATTTTTATCAAAAATGCGTTTAAAGAGGGCAACCAAAAATGCTTGCAAGCAGGCGTAAGCGTGCGTACAAGCGTTAGTTTTTGGTGCCCCTTTTAAATAATTTGGCTTGCAAGGAACGTAGCCGCAATTTGTGCCACTTTAATTTCGGCAGTTGTAAACAATGCTTTTTCTTCTTTTGATGCTAGTATAACCATACCAAAACATTCGCTATCACCTATAATCGGCACTAATATTTGTGCGGTGTAATTTATTTCATCGTCTCGTTTAATAGGATAAATTGTTGCACCTTCCAGTTTGTTTGATATAACGCTTTTCCGGTCGTGCATAATTTTTTCTATATCAATACTAACAGGCAACCCTATGTATTCTTTTTTATTAGTACCACATACCGTAAGAATCGTATCCATATCGGTTATAATAACAATATGTTCCGTAAATTGACAAATTGATTCTGCATATTCCAATGCAAAATCTTCTAATTCCACAATGGGCGAATACTTTTTAAATATCAACTCGCCTTCTTTTTCGGTATATATTTCAAGTGGTGTACCTTCACGCATTCGTAATGTTCTGCGTATTTCCTTTGGAATAACCACACGACCGAGTTCATCTATTCTTCTAACAATACCGGTTGCTTTCATCGTATCCTCCCATAAACTTATGTAAATAGTATTTGTGTTAAAAAAGTTTTTATTCGTAAAGTCTTTTATGCATAAATACTTTAATTTATAAAAAAATAAAAATAAGATTTTATAATTATGTTACAATTTAAAACTTTCGTGAAATTATGCTATTGTTAGATAAAAAATATGGAAAATAAAATAGGAGGGATTTCAAAAAATTATAATTTAAAAATTTTTAAGTAAAAAAGTGTTATAATCCACATAATAAGATTTGATGTAATTATAAATAAAAGGAGAAACTATGAAAAAATTATTGGGATTAATCATTATTTTGGCAATTTTAGGTGGTTTAGGCTATATTTTTTATAGCAATAATTACGCAATGACTTTAATTTTTAAGGCTGATAATGATAAAGCAATTACCATAATTAATAATGCAATAGAAAATAATTCAAACTGGGATTATTATAATTTTATTACAACTACTAAAAAGATAAATACTACAACTGAGGATAGTGCCACCACAGAAGCATCTTTAAAAATTGTTAAACTTGAAGATGATTCATATGAGTTTACCGGAAATGTAAAAAAAATTGAAGGAACTACAACAGAGGAATATACTGTATATTACAAAGAAGGTAAATTATATACCTTATCTGAAACAAGCAAAACATGGCAAACTATGACAATAGAAGAAGCAATGACTTCAATATTTGATACTTTTTCTTCTTCGGTATTTCCAGCAACATACAGTGAAATAGAATCCAGCGATTTTGAAGATTTGAAAACAACTTTTGCATTTGATTTAAGTCCGTTTTATTTTGGACAAAAATTTACAATAACCACTTCCTCACTTGTTCCGACCATAGTACTTGATGTAGATTTTTTAGGTAATTTACGAAATAAAACTTTTTCAGCAACATACGGAGCATTAGAAATGTCAATATCTTCAACATATTTAACTGTTAATAAACCCTTAACATTAGTATTTCCGACTGATTTAGCAGATTATATAGAAACAGTATAAATTTTAATTATTATTAACCACCTAAAAAGAATGCCCAAAAAAACTTTTGGGCATTTCGTTTTTAGCGAATAAAATATACTTGTAAATTAGCCAATAATATATTATAATATTATGAATGCAGTAACAAATAGGAGGATTTATTATGTTAGATGTGATATTATTAATTCTCGTTTGCGTGGTGTTTTTTATATCACTGTTTGCTTTTGGTGTGCATATTTATTTAAGGACTTCAAGAAAAAAACAGGGGACTAATCTTTTCATCAAAAAAAATGTAGTAACTAGTTCTGAAAAAGAAAAAGATATAAATAAAGGCGACAAAAAACATTCAAAATAAACAATATTAAATGTACTTGCAAATTAATAAATAATATACTATAATAAACGAGCGTAAATAAGGAAAGTTGGCAGAGCGGTCGAATGCGGCAGTCTTGAAAACTGTTTTAGTGAAAGCTAACTGGGGTTCG
>JALOBO010000170.1:1693-4039 GCA_023228225.1 Clostridia bacterium | reverse complement strand
ATAATGATAAAGGTTGTTTGATGCTAGGTCCACACCTAGCACAAAGATTAAACCCTGAGTTTTCCCACGCACACGGGTTTACTCCTTTATATGGGTTGGTTCAGAATGAAAGCGGTAATCACTTTGTATTAAAAGCTGTAATATTTTATACAGGTTGCAAGGACAAGGGTTTAATTGTGAGTAACTGTCCGTTTTGTGGTGCTTCACTTAGACCTATAGAATCTAAAGAATAGACTGGTGGTATAAATGATAGGTAGAAAAGTAACCAAAGTAACAGATAAGACAGTAAAGATTATAGCACGTGGTGCAATTGCAAAGCTCAGGGCATCCGGTATAGACGGCATGAAGGAGTATGCTGATAAACTTGAGATGGACCTTAACGAGAATAATCTTGCAGGTGTCGCAACTATCCTGGCAGAGATTACTCAGGTATTGGACGCACAGAAAAAGAAAGGATCTTCTAAGAAGTTTAATGTATAAATCATTTGTAGTGTGTGTTTGTACCAAATTGCACTCTTTTTCTTACATTTCCAAGGTACAAACACACCACCCACTTAAAATAAATCGAATGGTGAGGCTTAGAATGGCTTGTAATCCTACTAATAGCGAAAACAAAGTGAAATATACACTTATGGATAAATTCTTCCTGCTGTATGGCACAGGAACAACAATTCACGCACTGTTCTTTCAAGATCCTAATAGTTTAGCCTATCTTGTGGAAGTCTTGAGTGCATTTTATATGGTTTATCTTGCGCTCAAGGATAAGAACGATCAAAAAAGTAATGATTAGAAAAATAATTAAATTTTAAAGCTGAGATTTAACTCAGCTTTAAAATTTAATTATGTGGGAACTCCGTTAAATTTTCTGTAGTCAGCTATTCCCATACACACATAGAACATGCCTTTTGTGCGAATATTTTCTGCTTTAGCTATTGTTGCCTTTATACCTTTCTTGTGCAGTCTGTCTACTGCTCTTTGTGCTGTAGCTTTGTGTCTACACCTACAATTACATACTTTTTATTTCTTACTGTGATCATATCCATGTTATACCTCCTACAGTATACTTAGGTTTATAATATAAGTACATGTTTAAATTATCTCAGCTTTATTTCTTCTTACCACCTTTAACTACTCTTGCATTTATGCCACGGTTGTACTTGTTCAGACTGTCAGCGTACATCATAGCCTGTGCTTTGGATGTAAATTTCATTTCAGTGCGTGCTCTTCCCTTTCCACTTGCGCTGTTGAACGATACTTCATATATTGCCATGTTATCTAATCTCCTTTTATTATTTAGTATAAACCCTCTTCTATATACATATACGCAGTCAAAATATATAAGCCTATTGAACAGATTTAAATACTTTAAACACCTATTATATTGTAGGTGATAGAATGAGAAAAGAGCTAACAATACTAGGACTGCTCTACTTAATTTCCCCTGCTGCCGCAGAGATGACAACCACGGACATAAACACTGTCTGGATGCTTCTTGCTATGGGCATAGTGTTCTTTGTCATTGGTTTGTTCACATGGGGATCTGGAGGAGTTACGGCAGTGTCAATAGGTACTATGCTTATTCCTACAATAATCAGTTTTAAAGTATCTAATCTGTTTATCGACGGGACTTTAACGACCACAGAAAGATTCCTAAGTTCCACGAATGAAGTAGTCACGGCAACTGAGGTAATACGGAATAGTGCAGTATCACAAGTATTTCAGTTGATAGGTATCGTTATCAGTATAACCATTTTGCTACAGATATACCAGTTTATAAAAGAAAGTAAAGTAGTGGAGGAAATATAAATGAAACAGCAGTTTGCAAACCCTCTTGATTGGGGGTTTCTAATTTCGCTTGGGTCCATAGTCACAGTTGCCGTGACTGACGTACTTTCGCCAGGTGTAGAAATTTTAACTTATCTTGCAGCAGTTATCTTTTGCATATGCTATTGTAAGCACACTTATATAAAAGTTATAACAGAAAATCCAGTGTTTTTGCTGGATGTCGAGAAGGATCTAAAAGACGCAGCAGCTAAATTAAAGAGAGGTGATAAGAATGAGCTCAATGAGTAAGATAGTGCCAATGCTGGCACTTATGGCTATATTAATGATAGGCGTAAGCTACATGTATGGTGTACTCAGTGCAAATGACGAAAATATTAATGTCACAGGCACAGCATATGAACAGTCATATGAAAGTAACACAGCTATACAGTCTGCAACTTCTAGTTTGTTTACGCCTATAGCTGCTATCCTAGGTATTATGATGCTGATTTTCGGTATTTCTGCATTAAAAAACAAGCGAAGATATTGAGAGTGCCGCGACTCTCCTATTTTTTTAATTTA
>JALOBO010000170.1:0-1683 GCA_023228225.1 Clostridia bacterium | reverse complement strand
ACAGTTGAACATTTATATGAAGAAGCGTAAAACCACTAGGTCTTTAGCCTAGTGGATGTAAGCGTCAACTTAACCCTGGTTTCTAATGTATGCCTCAGCTATTTCCTTACTAACATTTCCTATAGTTGAGGCAAAATACCCATCACTCCACAAAGTCTTTTCTCTCCAATAATACTTTTCTAAATAATTGCCTTGACTTTTCCACAGTCTATTTGTAGTCTCTTGTTTCAGTTTTCTAACTATAGATACAACTGAAACTTTAGGCTCACTCTTAATTAACAGGTGGATGTGATCTTTGTCCGTTTCCATTTCTAGTATTTCAAAATCAGACTCTTTTTCAATACTATGAATTACTTGCTTAAGTTCTGCGTTAATTGGTTCTAGTATCTTTTTCCTATACTTGCAAACAAAAATAACATGGTACATAAGCAAAAACTTACTGTGATTCTTGTGCTCATACTCCATATTTACCAAAAACTATATATGTTGGTAAAGCATATAATACCTTGTATGATGAAAGCGTTCAAGTTTAGACTATATCCAACAGAAGCTCAAGCTGGTAAACTTAATCAGCACATAGGCAGCTGTCGCTTTGTCTATAACTGGGCACTTGATCAAAAAGTTAAAACATATGAACAGACTGGAAAATCTATTTCTAGGTTTGATTTAAACAAATTAATTCCAGTTCTAAAACTTTCTAATGAGTGGCTAGGAGAAGTTAACTCTCAGTCTCTTCAGGGAATGACTAAACAGGTTGAATCTGCTTTCACTCGATTCTTTAGAGAGAAGACAGGATTTCCTAAGTTTAAGTCTAAAAAGAACCCTATACAGTCTTTCCCAGTACCTCAGCACTATAGTGTTGACTTCGAAAACAACACTGTTAAGCTGCCTAAAATTGGAGAAATTAAAGCAGTTCTGCACAAACATTTTGAAGGTGAGTTGAAAACAGCAACTGTTTCAAAGACTTGTAAAGGAGATTACTACATTAGTATCCTTGTTGAAAACGGTGCAGAACTCCCAACAAAGCAACCTTTTACAGAAAACACAACAATAGGCGTAGACGTAGGAATCAAAGACTTTGCTGTACTCTCTACAGGTGAGAAGATAGAGAACCCTAAGTACTTGAAAAGCTCTTTGCAGAGGCTTAAAGTCCTTCAGAAAAGAGTATCAAGAAAACAAAAAGGTTCTAAGAATAGAGAAAAAGCCAGACAGAGATTAGCTGTGCTTCATGATAAAATAACAAATCAGAGAAATGATTTTCAGAACAAACTCTCTTTTAGACTTGTTAGCGAAAACCAAGCAATAGCTCTGGAAACTCTGAATGTTAAAGGCATGGTTAAAAATCACCACTTAGCTCAGGCTATCAGTGACTCTGCATGGAGTAGCTTTGTAACAAAATTAGAGTATAAAGCAGAATGGTTCGGTAAGACTATTCTGAGAATTGGACAGTTTGAACCATCTTCAAAAGTTTGTCATGTTTGTGGGTATCACAAATCAGATTTGACTCTGAAAGACAGAGAATGGACTTGCCCAGACTGTAAAACAAAACATGATAGAGACATTAATGCCGCTATCAACATTAAAAAATTCGCTCTCATAGATCAAAACCTAATAGGGGTTTGAAACCTATTCAACACCTGCGGAACGCGGGAAGAGCTTGGGGACTTGCCCTCAGTAGAGGGA
>JALOBO010000169.1 GCA_023228225.1 Clostridia bacterium | reverse complement strand
GTACGGAAATACAAAATCAAATAGATACTCAACATATTAAACCAGTTTATATTTTTAAAGTAAATGATATTGATTATAGTGATAGACTATTACTTGGTTTAAATGTTACGTTCAGTAAAGACTTTGGGTCTGCAAGTGCTAATTTTCAATTGAGCAATGATGATTTTGCTTTATTTCAAGGTACACAAGAAATAACAGAGGGTGATTTAATTGAATTTAATGCTTACTTTAATGGTGATGCAACTATATTTCCTATATTCTATGGTTACATAACACAAGTAATATTTGACCGTTCTCCTAATAACCCATCAATTAGATTGACTTGCTTAGATGAATTATCTAGGTTGAAAAACTTTGATATTGATTATTCAATATATGGTGAAACTGTTAAGGTAACTGATGAAAAATTAAAACCTAATTACTTATCATCACCTAATGAAAGTTTAGCACAAATATTTGACTTTGCTAATAATGCTATATCACCAGAAAAACCACCAATCATTTTAATTAAAAAGACAGGTTCTCAGTATGAGGAATTGCAAGATGATGGATTTGAAATATTATATTCACAAGGGCAATTAAAGTTAGGTTCCCCGATTAATGCTAGATATAATTATGAAGTTTGGGCTAGGTCATATTATTTTTATATAAGTGGTGTAAAGGTTGAAGATGTTATATTTGACATATTAACTACACCAGATGCTTATGGTAATTACTTATTTAACAAACGTACCAAGCAAGAATTAATAGATGAGCATTTAACTGCTACATGGTCAGAATTAGAAAGTGATTATGATATATTAACACCTAATACTAGTGATTCAACGATTAAATTTAAAACTAGTTTAGTCGCTGATTACACACCTGGTGATGGTATCAACTATATAACAATTGAGGATGGCACTGGTTATCCAACTTTTGGCACTGGGGAAATAAATGGTGACTTATTTAGTTGGTCTAGTAAAGTTGATCTATCAAATGATATGGCTCGTTTAGTTGGGATACCTAATGATGATGATGATAAAGAATCATTGTTAGCTAAATCAGCTAATTCAACTGTTATATATGAAACAACGTATCCAGCAGGGCAAGTTTGGTACTTTAAGTATTCAAAAATAAATTCACTAGATATAACTAAGTTTATTATGCCACCAGATGTGACTATTATACATATAGATTTAGATGCTGGGCAAATTGTGTTATCTAAACCAATTAGCATATTTTCCACAGTGTATTACCATGGTGATTATAGCTTTGGGACAATCCAAGCAACAGGAGTGGAGATAAATGGGATTAAATTTCACCCACGCACAACTGAAACTAGATTTGATGCAATCAAGCAATTATTAAGTTATTTAACACCTAATTATACAGTCAGAACAGATGGTTCTAAAAAGATTTATGCTAGTTATATGTATCAAAGATTAAACGCTGATTATGAATTAAAATTAAAACGTTCAATGAATTACTTTCAAGATAGCGATGTTTATACTAGAACAGTTTTTTATGCTTACAACAATGAGCCAACTAATTTAGTTTTAGGTAATGAGGCTGTTGACTTTGTAACTACTGGTGAGGAATATCGTGGGATTGCTTATAATGAATTATTACTAAACGATGAAACATTAAATACTGGAAATTTTTTAGTTTACAAAACCAATACTCCAGGGATTGGTAGAATAGATTTAAGTGATTATATACCTGAGGTTAGAATTAATGATGTGCCTATAGATAATAAAACACATCAAATTTTACAAGCACCAGTTTATCAAGATTTCCGTTCAAATACTGAAACTAGAACTGGTTGTCATGGTGAATCAAAAGACCAATATGTTAAAACACATACTTACTTTTATTATCGTTTAGTTTTAGGACATAAATCTATTGACCCAAGAAAGCCAATACATTTCCATAATGCTGGTGGTCAAACTGTATTAACATTGACAGCTTTTGAACAAAACTTTGATTATGCCAATGGTGTATATTTATATCCTAGTTCAGATAGAGCAGAGGTTGTTGAAACCATTACCACTGCAACTTATTCAGTAGTTTATTCATCTGATGCTTTAAGAATAGATTATGATAAAGCATTGTTTTATATTAACAAAAATTTAATTGATACTGAATTTGCACAAGCAGTTGTTACAGCTAACTTTCAATATTGGGCAGTTTTAGTGCCTATACATGATGTAGCATCTATTATTGATGGACGTTGGGATACACAAGTACAAATAGAATTTTACTCACCGCCCCCTAATAATTATCGTTTAGCGGTTTTGGATTTAGGTAAAGTATCAGAAATTCAAGCTATCGATATAACTGGTGGGTATTATAAGCCAGATGATATACGTAAGTTTGATTTAAGTATGTATTACAATTTAAAATATTCAGTTGATGGCACCGACTATTTTGCTATAGGTGAAACATCTAATAATTTTCATTTAGAATCGGGTAAGACTGTTCAATTTAATGAGGAAGATTTAGGTGCGGGGTTTACAGCAAGATATTTAATGCTAGAGGTTGAATCTATAGAGCCAATAGACTATGCTATATCAGAAAGTATTACAGAGGTATATATTGCTGCAATATCTGAAATAGCTGTTTATGATAACATAGTAGTTAAATCAGAATCAAAATTAATTACAGCTACGACAACTACAGCACCAGTTTATTTAGTGAGTGGTGATAGCACAACAGTGACAGTTGAATCAACAGAGGGATTTGAAACCCCAGTGAGTGGTGACAGAGCAACTGCATTTTTAGGTGAGGATGAATTTACATATGGAGCAAAAGATGACACACATTTTTATGATTGTGAGGGTGTAGATTTTGCTGTAGATACTGGAGCACCAGGTATAGCTACACCAATACAAATACCAGTAGGTGCTTGTATATTCTGGGATTCTGACACTTATGGTGATTTAGTTGATGAGGGGTGGGATGAAATAATCAATGATGGTGGTTTAATTAAAATTGCTAAAAGAAATGTTTATACAGAATATCAACATAGACACCGTGTAACAGGTGAAACCAGTCTTGGGGATACTGAGGGTGGTGTAGAGATAGGTTCTGGGGGTCAAGGGGCTACTACATCAGCCCATAAACATGCCATAGATAATTATAGCAATTATGATGATAATTTTCCACAAAGATTATTGAAATTAAAGATATATAAGAAGAACTTAAAAACGGTGGTTAATGAATTTCCCTTGCATAGTATTTTAATGTATGAATCAAGTGTCGATGTGCCTAAAGGTTGGGATTTATATAGTAGTGATGATAATTACCTTTACATTGGTGCAGATAGAACTCACACTCATGGTGGAAATTTCTTTTCAGAATTAGGGGGGTATTTTCAAGATGGTGGATTAACTGGTTATCCTACTATTGGGAAAGTTAACACCTATAAACACTTACATACATTTTTATCAAATGATATAATGGGTATTAAAGACTTTGATTTAAATTCAGTTTCGTTTCCCTTGATAATCAAAAATGATGATATGCAGGATGAGTGGGACGGTTCTGCTAAATATTTTTATATATTATGCACTCAAGAAAACAGATTATATTATAAAGAATCACTGTACAATGACAGATATTTAAGAGTTGGTTCTAGTGTTCAAACATTTGAGGCTCAAAACAACACCCATAATCATATAATTAGTAATTTAACATCTAGTTATGGGGTGGGATCTACCGATGTGGGAGAAAGTTATTTCCTTGATGCTTATAAACAGGATTTTTTAGATAAAACTAGTGAAACTGAGCTTTTCTATAGTAATGAAGCAATAATTGCTGCATTTTTAAACCCAGGTGCTTATCTACCTATGCTACAAACTCAAATATTTTTAATGCAATTTTTTAAAGGAGATAAATCACCTCCCAATTATATGACAGATTCTGGTCACCGACATACTTTATCAGTAGAATTTGATGAGGTCACTACTGATAATACAACCAATACCTCTTTCTTGTTATATAAATATGAAATAGGTAAATTAGCACCTTATCAGAAATCACTAGAATATGATTTACC
>JALOBO010000168.1 GCA_023228225.1 Clostridia bacterium | reverse complement strand
CATGTAACTCCTACTCTTACTGCACCTAGCGGATTAATTATTATAAGTGTTGTGCCTAATGGTTTATTATACGATATAACTTTTAGTATGAATAATAGCAACACAATTGCTTGTAATGTTTATGCTAATGCTCAAAGTTCTAGTAGCGGGACACCAGAAACTTTAATAGGAACTATTCAAGCAAGCGAGCAAAAACAATTTACAATTTCTGCGCCATTGTCTAATGGTTATGTTGTAGTGCAATATAAAGCAACCGATTATAATGATAGTGAAATTAGTAGTGTAAGTTATACATATGTTGCTCCTGCCCTTGCAGCCCCAACAATTAGTGTTGTTTCAAATACTCCTAATAGCATCACATTTAGAATTTCAAATCCTAATAATGTAGTAACTAGTTTTAATGGAACTTATTCAAGTGATGATGGCATATCACACAGTTTAAGTGATAGTTCAATTGCATCGCAAGGACATGCTGACCATACAATAGCATGGACAAATGGTATGTCATTTATTGATGTTAGTGGAAGATTAATTGCTACTGATTATAATGATAGTCCAAATGGAACAGCGACTTTTGATCGACCAGCAGAGGTTGTCCTTATTGCACCAGCTGTTACGATTAATTCAGTAACTCCAAACGGACTTATGTATGATGTTAATTTCCAAATAACTAATACTAATAATGTTGCTTGTGATGTTTATGCTAATGCTCAAAGTTCCACAAGCACAGCCCCACAAACTTTAATTGGTACCCTTAATGCTAATAGTTCCGCCAATTTCACGATTGCAACTAGTTTAAGTAGTGGATATATTGTTTCTAAATTAACTGCTACTGATTATACAGATAGTGCAAATGGTTATCATGATTATAGTTATGTCGTAACTCCTAGTGCAACAAGTATCCCAGTAAATGTAATTATGGAAAATGATGGGCAAGGTGGTTATCGTGCAAATGTTTACATTACTAACAATTCAACCTATAATTTAAGTGGTACAATGAGTGATTTCACAATTCATGATTTAGCACAAAGTGGCGCACAAACTATAAGTGCATTAAATGTAAATAGTACTGTTAATTTATATGGTACTGTTTCTCACACGACAACAGAGAGTGGCGAAAGGTGGAATTTAACACTTAACTTGACTGATGGAATTAATAATTGGACTTTAAATTATGAGGGCTATTTAGCATAGGAAAGAGAGGGCAAATTGTGACAAGAAAAAGAAAAATACTTAGAGAAGCGCAAGCAGAATATCGAAGTTTTTACACAACTCGACAAAATGCAAAGACTGAAATTGACCAAGAAACATTGAGATGCCAAAGAAGATCAATTATTATCTTGTTAAGCCTTATTGATTTAGATATTTATGATTTTAAGATTAGTTATGAAAATATGAACGATTACATTTTAGAAAAATATGGTTTCGACTTAAACGATAAACCATTAAAAGGAAAGGAAGAAAGTTCATGAAAAAAATATTAAAAGTTGTTGCTATATTATCATGTTTGCTTCTATTTTCTTGTGGAAATGGGTTAAGTGATCCATATTATAATGATGCATATCGCGACCAAACCTATTTTACTTGTATGTACACTTTCTTTAAAGATGGTATTATTTTGTACTCTGATAGCAGAACAGATTTTTATATTTCGTTTAAATACGCGAAAAAATGGGACAAAGTGTATTATGGGGTTCGTGAGCCAAATGTTTATTTAGGTTATTTTATAAATAATAGGACTTTTAAAGAAGAGATAAATCAAAAATTGACTTATAAATTAGACGACTAAAAAAGAAAAGAGGGAAATATGAGAATTGTTATTGATGTTAATAGAGATTATGAACCACGAGACCAAGACATTTTAGTTTTTAACAAAAGCAAAAATTGTTGGGAGTGTGAACAAAAATCATATGTTTTAAAAGAGCAAGACAAGAAAATTGAAGAGATGAAAAAAGATATTGCTAACTTAAAGGCTGATTATAATAATTATCAAAACAAAATCAATGAAAAAATCAGCATTTTGGCTAGTGCCATTAAAGAATTTATTAAATAAAGGAAAGAGAAAAAATTATGATTAAAGAATTATTGTTAATTGGTGCATTGGTTGGTTCGCCAGTCGTAATGACTGAAACTCCTATTGAAGAAACGCCAGTTGTTGCTGATAAAACTACAACCAAAACCGATTTTGATTGGAAAGAGTGGTTGGCTCAATGGTTCACCCCACAACAAGTCGCAATGATAATGACTTGGATTACCTACATTACTACTGTTATCACAGTTGTTTACAAGTTTTATCGTATGGCAAAAGATAAAAACTTATCTAACGAGAACTTAAAGACACTTATAATGACTGAAATTGGTAGCAAAGTCGATAGTAGTGTGAAAGAGCAAATTACTGCTATTGCTATTCCACTTTTACAAACTAGTAAAAATCAAGAAGAAGTCTTAAAAGTTCTTACAAAAATTATGGCTTTAAGTCAAGAAAACACTCCTGAAAGTAGAGTTGCAATTTTAGACTGCATAGCAAGTTTAGGAGTGGTCGATAAACAAGTTTTAGAGCAATCTAAACAAGCGATTGATACTCAAATAAAAGCAACCGAAGATAAGAAAATTGCCACACAAACTGCTGTTGATAATGTTATTCAAGATACTGCCACTACGAGCGACGATGGAACGCAAATTTAATTATGAAATTAAAAGATAAAATTTTTTTAATCACATTATGCTCACTTGTTGTTATCGCACTAATTATTATGGGTGTGGGTTATCAAGTGGCTGGGGCAAATGTTCTTGCATGGTTCAGTAGCATTTGGGCTAGGTGGATTTATTTAGCAATAGGAATATTTGTGTTAGTTTATGTGTCTTTAAAGATTTATGATAGGATAAAAAGATTATGATAAATACCAGTGAAAAAATGAAAAGGTTTTTAAATAGAAAAATACTTTTAGGGCTATTGGCACTATTTTTAGGTGTTTGCATTATTTTTGTTTGTTCTATCGTACCACTTGCAATAGATCCTAGTAGGTGGGGAACAACTGGGTTTATTAGTGATGAAATTATTTTAGTTGCATTAACTATTATGGGTGAAGTTTGTATGATTATGATTGCTCAACCTTATAATGCTGGCGACGCCAATAGTAAAATTGCAAAAGAAAGAGCATTATTTAGTTCAAGTTTAACTAATAATATTAAAGATAGATTTGCAGAGTTCGAGCAATGGTGTCATCAAGTGCTAGAACCTAATAATTTAATTGATAAAGAGCATAAATTATTAAATAGTGTCGGTATTACAAATTACGGATATTTAGAATTAGATAGAAATGTCTTAAAAGAGTTGTGTTCTCATGCAATTGAATATGATAAATCAAAACATTTTAGACAATTAAACAAGAAACAATATAAAACAATTATTGCTATTTTAGATGGTAAATGTAAAATTGATTTTGTTTGCCCGCTTACTTATCTTAAACTTGATAAGATTGATTTAGATAAAAACACAAGTGAAAAAATGGCTAATCAACAAAAGAAGAAAACTTTAATGCTTATATGGTCAGTTATGACTAAATCGTTTGTTGTTGTTGCTACTGGACTTATATTTGGAGCATTAATGCCAACTGGGGCAACTCAAACTACTGGCGAAACATTAATGAAATTATTTGTTAGGTTATTTGACTTTGCTAGTGCTGGTTTTGTAGGTTTTTTTGTTGGTTGCCAAATTAATGATATGGACGCCGAATATATCAACGAAAAAATCATAACACATATTAAATTTATCAACGATAAAACTTTTAAACCATTAAATGAAGAAGAATTGGCTCATAAAGAGTGGAAAGAGTACCAAATTAAAGAAGTTAAAAAGGGCAACGCTGAACTAATGAACAACCTTGATAAAATTGAAATGAAAGGGGACACAAAATAATGAAAAAAAAGGAATTAACTATTGAAGAGAAAAAAGAAAGAAATATCTTCATTATAAGAGTTATTTTATATGCTCTTTTTGGGCTTATATTGCCTAGTGCATTTATAGTGTGGCGTTATGA
>JALOBO010000167.1 GCA_023228225.1 Clostridia bacterium | reverse complement strand
GAAACTCTACGGTTGTTAAAATCATTTTCACCATACTGGTTTTGACTATCATAACTTAGCAACTCTCCATTTACAATATTATCAGAATAACCCATTGAAGAATGATTAAAAACATCACGTTTAGGTGGTGCAGTATCATCATACTCATTCGCTACGCTAGTGTCGTTATAATCATCATCTCGGTCATCGTACGAAGTTGTGTCTATATTAGAATCTTGATTTTGACGTCGAGAATATAGATTATTATCACTTCTGTTACTACGTATGGATTTATTGTAGAGACCTTCTTCGTACATTTGTCCACTAGATTGTGTTTCAGCCGGTTGCGCGCTAACCTGTAATCCTAAATTTTTAATAATTTGTGTTGGTAATTCCATTATACCACCTCAAAGTTAATACTGTTTTCGTAAATCAATCACTATTTTACCGTTTTGTTTCATTGCATTACGTTCAAGTTGTACACCAAGTTTTACTGAATTTTTCATACCTTTTCTGCCATAAAGCATCTTTTTAAAATTATGTGAAATTTTTGAAGCTTCTGAGATATTTTGTTCAACAAAATTATTCATTTTTCGTGCAGTTAATTTTGCAGATTTTGTTACATTGAGTGACATACACTATTGTGTTACAACTATATATTTAAATGTATTTACAAAGAATTATTCAAATATATAAAATTTACAATTTTTGAACTTTAAAAATTAAACCAGTCGCAATTGCTATTTTACGAAAAACGTCTAATTCGATTTTGTTTAATTTAGTGTACGCAATAACATTTGAATCTTTTGCATCAGCATATTTTTCATTAAATATTTTTAAAACTTTTTCATTAATATTTTCAAACTGATTCAGAATACTACTAACATTACTACTGCAATTACCACGACTCAAGGTATATAATATATTATTAGACACAATACGAATCTGTTTGATGTTTTTGAATTTCAATAGAGGTTCTATATCTGCAACACTAAATACTTCTGGATTGTTTGTCGCAACCGTAGGATGATTATGTGTCATATACACAGCTTTTTTAGCCATATTGGAGTCATAACCAGCGTCAATATCTGTACCTGTTTTGTAATAAATAACATTTCCATTTTTATTAAAAAAATATACGGTTTCGAGTTTTGATTTATGAATTCTACGTTCTTGCTCACGGATTTTACCTTCAATTGATGATAATTTGGGTTTACCGGGATATATGGCATTTTTAATAAGAGTGTCATCATCAGATACACCCAATGTTAATTCAAGTGTTGGTTTACGTTGTGGTACAATAATAAACTCCCAATAAACATTATGCGATTTCTTATAAACATCTTTACTCAATAACATTTTAGGGTCTATTTTATTATCCCAATCCTTGGTATACGCTACAAAATCAGAATATGACTCTTGGTTCTCAACAAAATATTTAGGGTTGTTTTTTACTTTTTTAATAAGCGCGCACACTTCAACAGGCACACTATTAGCTGTATAAATTTTATTTAACATATCATTAAAACTTGAAGCGTTTTTAAACGCTTCAATTCTAAATAAGTAATCTATCATAACTATTACATGCGCTCATTAAATATAAACGTTAGCTTTTCTCAAAAACTTTAATCCCACTATATTCATAAACTAAAGAATAGTTATTTACAGTTTCATGATACAATTTATACATAAATGTGTCATTAACAGCAATTTCTACATTCGCAAAATTTTTAACAGCGTTAAATTTATTAGTTAACAATTCTTCTGTAATAATTACATATTTGGCATCAATAGCGTTACCGTAAAGCAACATATACTCAGAGTCGGAGTTTGACTGGAATGGATTACTATAAGGGATTCTATGCCCCCACACTTCAATATAATGCCCATATTCCCATGACGATAAAATACAATATGCTCCGACCGGAGCATTGTCATAATAATCTAAAGGTGGTGTGTTTTTTTGCAACCAATCACCCACATTTTGCCATCGTTCGGTTTCATCATTAGTTGGTGTTTCAGCTATATATACCCCTATGAAACAAGAAGTTATTATAATCAGTATTAATAATGCGATTGCTAATAGCCGACGTGTCTTAAATAATGACCATAAACCAAAACCAGCAAAAATACATACTACGACCGCCAGATAATATTCCCATCTTAAATGTGCTAATGTTGTAAATAACATTACGGTCAACCACGAAAACAAAAATATTATTTCAGCTTTTTCAATGAATTTAAAAGCGCGCGCAACACCAATTAATGCTACAATTAGCATAAACCCAAATGTTAAAAACGCCATATCCAACGAATATGAATACATTTCAGCAATGGCTACGGTTGATGGTATAAATTGACTAAACATATTATATAATTCTGGTGTTAAAACAATAAGAATCACACATATACCACTTAACCCCGCAACAATTACTTTAGAAATATGCCATTTATTACAAACTAATAAAACAATGTTACCGAAAACTATTAAACAATGAACTAATACAAGTCCCAATGAATAATCGTAAACGTTCAACTCAAACGTATTTATAGTTAACAACAATAATACAGATATAACTCCAAAAATTAAAACATTAGCTTGGTATATAAACCCATTACCTTTTTTAACAAAATATAAAACAAAGGCTGAAACACAAACTATCAATCCAAAAAACACACATGTTGTCATCACATTAATCAAAAAGAAATATGATATAATACACGGTATAATAAACCGATAATTTTGTTTCTTAACTAATAAAATATAACATAAACAAAATAAACAACTAAAAAACACTTCCGCGATGTGGTGGTCAATAGCGCCGTATAGTGAACGATAAAACAGTTGTCCACACACTACAGATACTAATATTGCACTCAGCAAACCAATATTTTTATTATCAAAAAGATATTTTGCTATAAAATATACTAAGATGATTACACCACAAAATAATAACGGTGGCACAAAAAATAATAATGGTTTTAACAAAATACAAATATGCGTAAAAACACTACCCCAAACAACATGATTACCAGCAGGAAACGCGGTAAAATAATCAATTAACGGTAAATAACCATTATATTCAATTAGCTCCATCAATCTTATAGTATAAAGACTATCCGGTAAATTAGTAAACGTTACACCATTAAAAAAAGGAATACATCTAATTAAAAAAGATGTAATACAGCATATTGCTAAAACAATAGCAATATACCATTTCTTAAACATAGAGTGGTTTAATTGGGTCATAATATTGTTTCTTATACCTAATTCCACGCACCATCTCTTTAAATACACCGTATTTAGGGTTAAATCCAAATAAATTTACATATTTTTCAACTGGCACATTAACTTCTACAAATTTATTAAATACGGCTTTCAATGCTTTTACATCATCAATGGCACGATGTGTATTTTGAACATTCTCAACACCAGCATAATTAATACAATTACATAATTTATGCGGATATGGATACAAATCTTTAGCAATTGTTAACGTGTCTATATATTGACAACTTGGTAAAAGTATATCATTTCTGTTTAACATCCTATTTACATAAATTAAATCAAATTGACAATTGTGTGCAACAAATATAGAATCTTCAGTGAGTTGTTTAGCAAGTGTGTGCGCTACTTCCGACTCGGCTCTACCCTGTAATTCAAGCGTTTGCCGAGAAATGTGAGTCATCTGCTGTACTGATTCTGAGTAATCAAGTTCTTTTGGAATTCTTATAAATTCGTCATAAACATAATCATCTTTTAAAAAAGCTAATTCTGTGATACGGTCAACGTCGGGGTTTAAACCAGTTGTTTCCGTATCCAAAAAAATAAAATTATAGTCACACATCAAAATACGACATCCTACAATTAGTATTTGCACATTTTAAGGTCTAAATTAAGATATGCAACACACCACTCACGCAGTGCTTTAAGTTTTTCATAATCATCACAATCACAATTCTTGTTACGATTGTAATTTCTTACAACTTCATACGAATTGTTTACAAACTCATGAAATTCATCGTTTTCAAATCCATAAGAAACGCCTTTAAACATTTCTAACAATCTGTCTGCGTAACTGTCTACGACTTT
>JALOBO010000166.1 GCA_023228225.1 Clostridia bacterium | reverse complement strand
GTCAATAGTCTGGTAGAATACCCTCCTCCGATTAGATTGTTGAATTCCTCAGAACCTGTTGTGAGTTTTGGAGATTCTTTTTCTAAAATCAGCATTTCCTCACAGTTCTCAAGATTTCCAATCTGAGCCAAAGTACGTGCATTGGAGATAATTTTCTCAGCTGCCGATTTAGCGAATCCTGTTCTATCTATGAAATCTCCTATGGGTGCAGATGCTATTGCGAGCATTGTCAAATAACCTGCATCGATGAGCTTATTAGCTCCTGCATCTCCTATTCCTTTCAATTCCTTTAACTGAGAAGCTATAAGCTCTCTATCTATGTTTGACTTAACACCTGTTATGTTTTGCTCATCTTCTTGCATTTGTACCTCCAAACTTACCACCCTTTGAATCTTCAGGCAGAATCCTATCGAATCTGATTGTATCGCTATCATATGTATCATTGCAAAGATAGCGAATCCTATAATACCCGAACGCTTTTCCGTATATATGTGTTTTGGCATCACAGATTTTTATCACATAATATGAATTGGATTGTGAATTGTGCTGTACTCTTACATCTAAGTCGCATCTGTTTATCTTGTTGCGTAATGTAATCCACGCACGGGGTGACATATTCCCAAATCCAGCACGCTCTTCCAATGCTACTCTTTTACACTCCGATACCGACTCACCTGTTGAATACACTATCTTCGTGGATAAGCTGTCAGATATCAGTGCATAATATCTTTTCCCCCAATCTAACTTTTCACATGGAGGCAAGGATACTTCTATACACTTGTTCGATTCATTCATGTTTATGTATGATTGAAAGAATATTTAAACTCTCTTATCTCATATATCTTTGAATACGTACATGTAATCGGATTTACCAAACGAACTTGTGTGGACTCTTGTGTACTTTAAACCAAACTTCTTCATATATTGAGTAAATCTGGTTTGAGAACTGCAAGGTCTCCCTATTTCATCAGCATACGCCTTCAACTCTTTATACGCTTCGAAATCTGTTTCGAATCTTTCACGATTGAGTAGGGAATCATGTACTTGTTGTTTATTCATGATGTCCAACTCCAACACATTGTACAGATAATCATCAATGATGTTACTGAAAACCATCATATCTGTTTTGGTCTGGTATGCACAAACACATTCAGAATATTCGCCTGTAAGCTTCATACCTGGCTCATATTCTTTCCCGTGCATGGCGTTGTTTATGAATCTTCTGAATCCGTTCAATGCTTCCAAAGCAAACCACTCTATTGCGGATTCTTCCTTGAATAATTCAGCGATGGTCCTGTTCTCCTTGAAGGTCTTATTGAATGGAACTGCTTGCAATCTTCTCTGAGCACCGCCTGTTGTATCTCCTAAATTCAGAAACACATTAGATGCAAATACGAATTTGGGTGATAAGAACCCGATATGCGGTTGTTTATATTTGGGATTAATCTCTATGGATTCACCTGAAGATGATGTTTTCATACATGATGGAACAGCCGATACTGATTTGAATGCGGATTCGTGTGCTCCTGTTGACGAATCAGACAGGATGTTCATCGCTTTATCTTCCATAGATGCAGCCACATGGTCGTTAGCCATTCCTTCCAGAGTCACCTGTGAATAATTATCCTTTCCTACAATGCGCATGATGGCATTCACAGCAGCTGATTTACCATTGCTTCCAGATTCACCGTACATGACAAAATAAGTAGGGATGAAAAATGTAGATGCATAAAGCGTATATCCAACTAATTCGAAAAAATATTTATATGTGTCGTCATCGTCGAACATCTCCCTATAATATTTTTCGATAGGATGATTCATATTGATTGGGTTGTAATTCACTTGCAACGCGGATGTTTTGAAGATACATGGAGTTGGTGGTAGGAGCATATCATATCTCAAACTATAATATCCATTCTTAAAAGCGATGACTTCTCCATCCGTGTACAATGTTCTCATCTTTTCAAACTCAGGAGTGATGACAATGTCTTCTATCAATGGCAGGGAAGGAATCACATTCATCCGAATCATCGAATCGAAATTAGCAGGAATCAAACAGTCTTTGTATTGTTTGTGAATCAGATGGATGCACATAGATACTATATCTTCCGTGTCAAAGGGGATATAAACTCCCTGAGAATCCGAATAGACATATATCCTCTGGATAGCTCCGCGATGTCTTCCATCTATGACATTACTACGTCCTACGAAATAATCATCCCTCATATATCTGGTTATTTCTGCATAATTTATCTTTAATTTGCCTGAATCTTCTGTTACAAAATAATAATCAGAGGTCTTATTCTCGATATATCCTAAAGATACTCTTTTGACATTTATTGTAGAAGAAGGAATGAGGATTCCTTTTTCATCGAAGATTCTTTCATCGCAGTTTGACATAAAGGCTATAATAGAGTTAGAATACTTAAATATGTCGTATGAAATCATTGATGATTAATTGACGTTCTATGAACAATAACGATTGTTAAGTTCAAGATACAAGCTTCCAAATTCGATTATGAACAAGGAGATGCTCATACAAAACCTAGGCAGATAAACCATCCAATCTTAGTTATATATAATATATAATAATAAGAATATTATTTACACTGTTCAATGTTCAACTTGTTCAAGTAAAAAAATAAATATATAATTAGGGTTCCTAAAACATTATAATAAGAAGATTGCGCGTACGCGCACGTGAGGCTTTTGTAGTTGAACAACTCGACACCTGCACAAACTTCTAAAAACCAACCTCCCGAAAACCATAGGGAAGTAGTTATCTTTCTGTCGAAGTTTGAATTATGCAAGTAGGTGTATGCAGTTTTAGTATTTAAAACGTAGTTTGTAGCAGGTCAATGTATTTCTTTATATTTCTAAGATGTATTATACACCTAGGTGAAAGGATGAGTTTTGACATTAACGTAGTTATCGCATTCGTGATTGCAGCTGTAATCGTGTTCGGCATAATGTTTTACAAAATCAAAGAGAAAGAGAAAGGTATCAGCATGAAGGATGCATTGGCATCTAAAATCATCAAGACTGCTCAAGGTCTCGTCGATAAGTATGAAGTGGAAATCAAAGCATATGATACAGAGCATGGAACTACTTATTGGGAAGATTTGAATACGATGCTTGCCAAGATGTATGCATTGCTTACGGATGAAGATATCGGAATCATGGGATATATTCAGGCTATTTTGGATATGGAGCCAGAAATTGAGAAAATCATGAAAGATGTCGGTTTGATAGATAAAGATTGAATGGGTCGAATTCCTTATGATACCTGAGCCGTTTCAAGATATCATAAGGGCATTCGGTCTTTTTATATTTTATTATCCTGTTAAAAAGGTGTTTAGGATGTATCTGAACAAAATCAAATCTACTTCTGAAACCGAATCTCTTATAAAATATCATTTTCCTACTTTGTATAAATTATATACCGATAAGTTTAAGAACAATAAAAAGAATACATAGACATGGTAAGATTTACGATAGATGCTTCTAATTTGAAGTCAATGTTAGATGTTATGAATATGTTCTCATGCGATTCCATATTGCATTTGCGTGAGGATAAGGCAGAGATTGTAGAGGTCAGCGTAGACCACACATGTCTGATTCATGCTGAGATTGACTTATCTGTTTTCGGAGTGTATGATTATGACAAGGATGAAGACATAAGTTTCAATATGAAGAAATGGAATGTCATCATTAAAACCTTGAAAGGAGAAGTCAGCATCGAGACGGAGGGAAGTTTGGTATATGTTAAGTGTGGAAAATCTACATATACTGTCACACAGAATTATATCACAGGTGTTTCCACCAGAATGCCTAATGTTCCATTTGATGTGAGTTTTTCAATATCTATGCCTGATTTCAAACGTGCGATAGATGTTTGTTCCGAGTTTGCAGAGATTGTACATCTTAAAACTGATGAGGATTCCTTCATAGTATATGCCAATATGAATGCTAACAGTTCTAATATCGTATTCCCTGTCGAGGAGTTGAAAGACGTAGAACCTTGTATGACTTTTGCAAGTTCTGCATTGGTCTATACACAGCTTTCCAATTTCT
>JALOBO010000028.1 GCA_023228225.1 Clostridia bacterium | reverse complement strand
TATTGTTGTTCCCGTTTTTAATGCAGTCGAGCCTGCAACACGCTTAATTTGCCCTTGCACTCACCCGTCGAACCCTTGACGCCCCCATATTAAATAATTAATATGCACTCAAATTTTTGATTTCACGATCAGTTTCTCGTTTAATGTCTTTCTTTTGCAAGTCATCACGCTTATCATAGAGTTTCTTGCCTTTACATAGTGCGATTTCAATCTTTATAAATTCGCCTTTAAAGTACACTTTTGTAGGTATTATTGAATAACCTTGTTCGCTTGCTTTACTGCCTAGTTTTAAAATTTCGGCCTTGTTTAGTAGCAACTTTCTAGTTCTGCGAGATTCAGGAATAAATTCGGCTGCCTTTTCGTATGGTGCTATGTGCATATTTTTGATGGTTGCCTCGCCATCTCGCACTTGCACAAAACTGTCATTAATATTAATGTTCCCGCCCCTTAAAGATTTTACTTCACTGCCCGTAAGCATAATCCCCGCTTCAAAGGTGTCTTCAATAAAATAATTAAAGTATGCTTTTTTATTTGTGGCTATTATTTTCAAGATTATACCTCATTATATCATATTTGACAAATTATTTCAATATGAATTTTATGCCATATTTTAACATACTTTTTAAAAATATTCTAGTCAATTACCGCAAAATTTATTTCGCGAGAAAATTCGTCTGCGGAAACAACTTCAACTTTGACTTTTTGTCCAAGCATATATTTATGTGTTCTACCTACCAGTGCGTAATCTTCTTCATTGTTAGTATAGTTATCTTCCGGCATATTTTCTAGTCTACACAAGCCCTCCACAGTATTAGCAAGTTCAACAAATACTCCGTAAGGAGTTACCCCACTGATTACTGCATCATATTTTTCCCCGATATGCGCTTTCATATACTCTGCTTTTTTCATATCATCAACATCGCGTTCGGCTTCTGTGGCTAGCACTTCGCGTTCGGAAGATTGTTTTGAAGCATTTAAAACAAAAGTTTCAAAACTTTTTTGTTTTGCTCCGCCGTGTAACCAATTTTTAATAATTCTATGTATCGCTAAATCGGGATATCTTCTAATTGGTGAAGTAAAATGGCAATAAAATTCTGATGCAAGTCCAAAGTGTCCTAGATTCTGAGGTAAATATTTTGCTTTTTGCATCGACCTTAATAACACTTTATTTATAACTTGTTCGTAAACTTCACCATCTATTGAATGCAAAAAATCTTGTAATAATTTTGGGTTTACTTTTCGTAAATTCCAGTCAATAGAAATTCCTAGTCTGCTGACAAATAACATAAATGCTTGAAGTTTTTCTGTTTTTGGTTGCTGGTGCACGCGATAAATAAACGGCGATTTAAGTTTAAACATATGTTTTGCTACCACTTCGTTACACACAATCATAAACGATTCGATAAGTCTATGTGCATCATTACGCTGACGGTTTAATATATCGGTAACCTTACCGGCAATATCTAATACAATTTGCGCTTCGGGCAAATCAAAATCAATACTTCCCCGCGCCTTGCGTGCTTTCAATAAAATATTGGACAATTCTAACATCTGCAAAAACTTAGTTTTAAGTTCTTTATATTTTGCGGTAATTTCTCTGTTACCTTCCAAAATTTTGGCTACATCAGTATATGTCATACGATTGTGTGATCTTATAACGCTTTCGGCTATTTTATAATTAGTAACTTCGCCTTTTAAATTAATATCCATAATAACGGAAAGTGTTAGTCTATCTTCGCCTTCGGAAAGTGAGCAAATCCCATTAGAAAGTTCACGCGGGAGCATAGGCAGTACTCTATCTGGAAAATACACACTAGTGCCACGCTTATATGCCTCTTTATCCAAAACAGAATTATATTTAACATATTCGCTTACATCTGCAATATGCACGCCCAACCTGTAATTATTATCATCAATTTTGGCTATTGAAATCGCATCATCAAGGTCTTTTGCATCTTCGCCGTCAATCGTAACAATAAGTTCATTTCTTAAATCAAGCCTATTTTGAATTTTAATGGGTTGTGTAGCAATTTCTTCTGCTTTTTTTTGCACTGCTATTGGAAATTCTTCAAATAAATCATAACTGCGAATAATTGAAAGCATTTGAGCATTTACTTCTTCGGGTTTGCCGAGTACTTCGGTAATTTTTCCAACGGAATTTCGTTTTTCGGTAGCAAATTCTGTAATTGATACATAAACTTTGTCGCCTCCGATTGCATTTTTAGCGTTGCCTTTGGGAATAAAAATGTCTTTAAACATTCTGTTATCATCAGGAGTTACAAATCCAAAATTTTGCCCTACTAAACATGAATAAGTCCCGACAATAGTTGTAGCCCCCCGCGAAATTATTTTTACAACTTCACCTTCGGTTTTATCTTTTAATTTACTAATTAACACAATGTCATTATGCATCGCGCCATGTAAACTCCTAGCCGGAATAAAAATATCATTCTCTAAGTCATCACATATCGCAAACGCAAACCCGCGACTGTTGCCCATAAGTTTACACTTGATTAGTTTTAGTTTTTTGGGTGTTGCATACTGTCCTTTATTACTTTCTATCAATTCACTTTCATCTATAAGTTGATTAAGAACTACTGCCACATCTTGCTTATTAAACTCGTTAAACCTTTCAAGTAACTGCTTAAAATTTAAAAAATTATATTTTTCTGTTTTAATTTTTTTTAAAATTTCTTCTTTAATATTCATTTTTTATTCCTTTTAATCTTACATATTTAGTATTATACTTTGTACAACTTTTAAAAGCAAATAGATTATATATTATTGCTGTTAAAACAAATAAAAATCCGCTATAATTCGGATACACTCCAATTATAACGGATTTTGCTTTAAATAAACAAAATACTTAACCGGCATAAATAATAAATGACAAGAAATATAAAATTGTAATAACTAAAATCGTTGATGCTAATATAATAGTTAAGCGTTTTAATCTGCCTTCTCGTGTGTTGCTTTTATTTTGTGAGTAAAAACTTTCAGATGCCCCCGAAATAGCATTTGTTCCGCCCATAGCGGTTTCATCTTGAATTAATACTAGCACAATTATGGATAAAGAACACAAAATTAATATAATTACAAATGCTATTCTTAAAATAGGAAATAGCGTAGAAATCCAAGGTGCAACAGTGTTGCTTAAAAGCAAGCCATACAAATTTAACATAATGTAGTTAATCCTCCAAACAGCGAATTGTACCATAAAAACTATTAGTTAGCAAGCAATTAAATCACAAAAATATAAACGGTGGAAAGTGCTGCAAATAATAGTGAAACTATAAGCAAAGAAATTTTAACAAAAATCTTTTCATCTTTTCCACCTTTGCCAACTTTTAATGAATCAATAAAAAAATAGAAGAAAATAGTAGCAGTCAAAAACAAAAATATAGATATAGTAATGCGAGTATCTCGCGATAAATCTCTTATTAACCTATTAATTAAAAAATCAATTGCATTTCGTATAGAAGCCATCTTATCCTCCGCATGCCAATTATTATATCTAAACTATATTACATTATTTTATCGTTGTTGTCAATATTTTTATAAAATAAAGCAATCACAATTATTCTAAGTGCAATATATTACCATTCATTTCAGTTGGAACCTTTAAAGTTAACAAATTTAAAATAGTTGGCGCAATATCGGCGAGTTTTGGACTGTTAACATTACAAAACTTTTTGCTTTCAAATTTTTTACTTACTAATATAAATGGTACGGGATTTGTAGTATGAGCAGTATGTGGATTACCATTATTATCAATCATTTCTTCGGCATTGCCGTGGTCGGCGGTTATTAAGGCGGTTCCGCCAGTTTTTAATATTGTATCAACTACCAATTTTACGGCGTTATTAACCGCTTCTACCGCTTTTATTGTTGGCTCTAAAATACCAGAATGTCCCACCATATCACAGTTAGCAAAATTTAAAATAATAACATCATACAGCCCCTCATTAATTAGACTCACAGTTTTTTCGGCTACCGCGTAAGCACTCATTTCGGGTTTTAAATCGTATGTTTTTACATTTGGCGATGGCACTAATACCCTATCTTCGCCTATAAATTTTGATTCTCTTCCCCCACTAAAAAAGTAAGTTACATGTGCATATTTAGCAGTTTCGGCTATTCTTAATTGCGTTAAATTATTATCTGCAAGCACTTCGCCGAGTGTATGTTTTAAATTTTCATCTTTAAATGCAATATTGATGTTTTTTAAACTGGTGTCATATTGTGTAAAGCCAGTGAAAAAAAGGTTATCCTTTAACTCATAAACATTTTTTTTGTATTCATATGATTTTTCTTGTCCAGTTATTACAGATGTGATTTCACGCGCACGGTCAGCGCGGAAATTAAAGAAAATAATTCCATCATTGTCATTAATACCAATTAATCCTTTTTTTGTACATATAGAAGCAGGATAAATAAATTCATCGGTAATATTTTGTTTGTAACTATCTTTTATTATATCTATTGCACCATTGTAAACTTTTTTAGAATTTCCATTTATTGCTTTAAGTCCAATATCTATACGATCAAAAAAATTTTCGCGGTCCATAGCATAATACCTACCGCCTAGTGAAGCAATTTCACCTATATTATTTTTAATTAAATAATCTTGTAAATTTTGCACAGTTTCTAAGGCACTTTTTGGTGATGTATCTCTGCCATCGGTAAAACAATGAATGTAAACATTTTTTATACACTGATTTTTTACAAAATCTAAAAGTGCGTATAAATGTTTAATATGGCTGTGAATGCCTCCGTTGGAAACAAGCCCCATGATATGCAAATTAGAATTATATTTTTTAACATGATTAAAACAATTAATCAATATTTGATTTTTATAAAATTCTCCGCTTTCAATGCTATTTGAAATTTTTAGTAAATCTTGATAAACAATTCTGCCTGCGCCAATATTTAAATGTCCTACTTCACTATTGCCCATTTGTCCAGCAGGGAGTCCTACAAGTTCTCCGCTTGCGGTAAGTTTTATATATGGATATTTTTTTGCATAATTAAAAATATTAGATGCACCCTGTAATTTAACAGCATTATATTTTTTTTGCGTTCTAATTCCAAAGCCGTCCATAATTATTAGTGCAAGTGGTGTTTTTTTCATAATTTTTATATCCTTTTTAGTTTAACTATTAATTTAAAAATTGAATTTTTTATGTTAAAAATCTATTTTTTATTTAGAAATTTTAATTTTTTGTCTATTATTACTATTTTTATTAAAAAATCAACTTTGAATTATTTTATAGAATTCTTCCGAATCTAAACTTGCCCCACCTACTAACGCCCCATCAATATGTTCAAGAGTCAAAATTTCGCCAGCGTTTTTAGAGTTTAAACTACCACCATATAAAACTTGCACATTAAAATTAAAATTTTGCTTAACACACTGCTTAATATAATGAAGTGTGCTATCTATATCCGCTAAACTAGGTAACAACCCTGTGCCAACCGCCCAAATAGGTTCATAAGCAATTACTACATTATCGGTTGCACATTTTAGTGCGCCTATTAATTGATTTGCAAGTATTTTACGCGTTAATTTATTTTTGTATTCTTCGTGCGTTTCTCCGACACAAAGAATTGGAGTAATATCATTTAATTGTATAACAGATATTTTTTTATTAATAATATCATCATTTTCAAAAAAATATTTTTTTCGTTCACTGTGTCCTACTATTACGTATTTAACATTAAATTGTTTAAGCATATATATAGATACTTCGCCAGTATACGCACCTGTGCAATTTTCATTTACATTTTGTCCGCCAAGTACGACTTGTCCAGAATAATCATTTTCATGTATGTACATATTAACAAAGTTTAGCGAGGTTGATGGCGGGCATATGCACACTTTGACATTTGTTTTAAATTCATAATCCAAAAAACGCTTTAAAAAAATTTCCGCTTCGGAATCAGTTTTGTTCATCTTCCAATTTGCAACAATTAATTTTTCCATTTTTTTCACACTTTTAGTATTTTAAAAATACTTAAAAAATCTATTTATTTTGTAATTTTTCAATTCCAGGTAATCTTGCCCCTTCTAATAATTTTAGGCTTGCCCCACCACCAGTGGAAATATGTGTTACTTTATTTTTGTAGCCTAAATTAATTACCGCCGAAGCAGTATCACCACCGCCAATTATAGAATTTGCACCACTTGCTACAACTGCTTTTAATATTGCCTTAGTACCTTCACAATATTGTTTTATTTCAAACACGCCAAGCGGTCCATTCCAAATTATGGTCTTTCCATTTTTTATCGCTTGTTTGTACAGTTTTACTGTTTTAGGTCCAATATCCATACCCATTAAATTCTGTGGGATTTCAGCCCCTATTGTAACTATGCTTTTACTATCTTTATTTAGTTCTTTTGCGACTATATGATCAATAGGTAAAAGAAGATTTACATTATTTTCTTGTGCTTTTGCAATCATACTTATAGCAAATTTAATATTATTATCATCTACTAGCGAATTGCCAACATTTACGCCTTGTGCTTTTAAAAATGTATATGCCATTGCCCCGCCTATAATTAGCGTATTAACATTTTCTAAAAGATTTTTAATAACCCCAATTTTTTCCGATACTTTTGCCCCACCCAATATTGCAATAAATGGGCGTTTAGGATTTGTTATTGCTGTTGAAAGCATTTCAATTTCTTTTGCCATTAAAAAGCCCGCTCCCGATGGCAAAAATTCGGCTACGCCATAAGTTGAAGAGTGTTTTCGGTGTGCCGAGCCAAACGCATCGTTAATATAAATATCTGCAAGGGAAGCAAGTTTTTTAGAGAATTCCGTGTTGTTTTCCTCTTCTTCATGCATAAAACGCAAATTTTCAAGTAGTAGTATTTCGCCAGATTTTAATTCGTTTGCTTTTTGTACTGAATCCGGACCTGCAACATCATCAGCAAACGCAATATCAGTTTTTAAAATTTGAGAAAGTCTTTTTTGTACAGGTAAAAGCGAGAACTTTTTATCAAATCCAATAGGTCTACCTAAATGTGAACAAAGTATCACCTTTGCATCTTTGCTTATTAAATATTTAATTGTGGGTAAAGCCTCCATTATCCTATTATCATCGGTAATATTCCCATTATCATCTTGCGGAACATTAAAATCCACACGCACGAGAACGCGTTTATCCTTTACGTTAAAATCTTCTATTGTTTTTGTCTTCATACAATTTCTCCTTTTATGACACTCTAATAACGATATTCGTAATACTCTCGCATATGTTTTGAAGTTCATTAAGAGTATTATTAAACAAAATGCTATCGTGCAGTTTAGTTGTTTCACCAGATTTAACAAGAATATTTTGTTTTTTAGTTATACTTTTCAATTCGAGAATTTTTGTATTAAGTTCAAGCACATTTTTTACTTTTTCTTCTGTGTTTGCGTATGTTTCTTGCGTCATCACACTTATAATTTCATAGGAATTTTTTAATAATTTTTTAATATCTTTATATATTTCCTGCACTTCGTTATTTTGTTTTGTGGTAAAGTTATATTTTTCACATTGTATTAGTCGCTGACAACTATATATAATACCTTTTATATCGCTTAGTATTTCGTGATATGTAGATACTAAAAAAGCATCTTTTTGTGTTAAATCCCCAGAAATTTTTACAAGATTGTTTGTAATGCTATATGCAATTTTTTTTAAATTTTCACGCTTAGCAGTTAGTTTTGGTTCTAAAAGAATAATTTTTTTAAGGACTATATTTACTGTGTTATCAATAAGATTGCTCACAAGTTCATAAAATTTATAAATACTTTGTCCTATTTGTTTTAATGCTATACTCGGTGTCCCAAAAATATCATCATTGATTACAAAAATTTCATCAATCTCTTCTATTCGTATATTGTGATGCATTGGAATTATTTTCTGTGATAATTTTGTAATTAAATTTGATAATGGTAAAAGTAATATAGCAATTAAAATTTTATAAATAATTTGTATTGTAACTATTTGCATACCCACATTTGATATTAGTTTTTGTAATATGTTTAGCCATGGTAAAAAAGTGAGTAGTGACATTACAATACTTCCAACTACATTAAATAATACATGCATAAATGCTGTTCGTTTCGCATTTACGGTACCACCAAAAGCCGAAAGCGAAGTGCTTATGCTGGTTCCAATATTTATGCCATAAATCAAAAATGCAATTGAAGTAATTGTCATTAGTGACGTACTGCCCGTACTGCAAAGAGTTATCAAAACCGCTGTCGATGCTAGCGAACTTTGAATAAGTATTGTAAAAACCATTCCCACTAAAATTAATAATAGCGGATTATCTAAACTTAACATAATATTAATAAATTGCGGATTATTTTTAAATACAATTACGGCTTCGCTCATAAGCATAAGCCCTAAAAATAACAACCCAATACCAACTAATAAATTACCAATTTGTTTTATATTATTCTTTTTTGAGAATATAATCATCAATATTCCAATAAGGCAAAGTACAGATAAAATCTTTGAGATATTAAATGCTTGAAAAGATACAAAAATCATAGGTATAACCGCACCTATGTTTGTACCAACTATAATAGGAAAAATTTGCGATAGATTGATAATACCAGATGTTACAAGCCCCACAAGCATAGCGATTGAGGCGCTTGAACTTTGTAAAACAGCGGTAATTACTACACCAAAACCAAATCCCTTAATTTTACTATCTGTTAGTTTAGTAATGCTTTTTCTAAGTCTACTGCCTACTACATGTTCAAGCCCAACGCTCACAACATGAATAGCGTATAAAAACAGCCCAAGACCAGCGATTAATTTTAAAATAGTGTAGAAAATTTCCATTCATACCTCTGAAAATTATTATAAACTTAAACCTTTTTAAAAGGCAAATGATTTCATTCCGTTTATACTAATAAACGATATTAAAAAAGCCAAAACTTCTACATCTTGGCTTTATTTAATTTATTTTATTTAATAATTAACAACTATTTATAAACCTTGGATATCAAGTTTTGGTTTATCGTTAATAATTAATCTTTTCTCACAAAAATTTTCTCTAAATCCTTCGGGGATACTTCTAATTACTATTTTTGCTGTACTGCGTGGAAGTTCGATTTTTAATTTTGAACTACAATAAGAAAATGCTTGCTTTCCTATTTTTTCAATGCTTGAAGGTAATATTATTGTATTTAAATTGAGACAACTGTTAAAAGCATAGTCATCAATAACTTTTACGCCCTCTTCAATAATTATTATTTTTAATTCTATACAATTTTTAAATGCAAAACTTCCAATTTCATTTACATTGCCTGTAACTATAACTTTTACAAGTTCATTATTATTAAAAACACTACCCCTGCCACCAAGTTTTGTAATATTTAAAGGAGTTGTAAATGATACAAAACCTTTTAAGTCTTTCTTGCTGACTGATTGTAAAGCCCCTTTTTCTATAACCATTTATTTCTTCTCCAAACAATTTTTTAGTACTAACATATTCTACCATATTTATAATTAATTGTCAATATACTACTATTTAGCCAATGGTATTTTCCATATTTAATTTCATTAACTGATTTAATTCTACGGCATATTCCATAGGAAGTTCTTTTGCGAACGGTTCAATAAAGCCCATTAAAATCATTTCTATTGCATCATTTTTTGTGAGTCCCCTGCTCATCAAGTAATAAAGTTGGTCTTCATTAATTCGTGAAGTTGTTGCTTCATGCTCAATTCTGGCGCTACCATTATTAACTATATTTACAGGCACAGTATCAGAAGAGGAAATCTTATCTAAAATTAATGTGTCACACTCAATGTGCGATTTTGTTTCTGTTGCATTCTTGCCAATTTCTACTCTGCCACGATAATTAACAACACCACCTTGTCTGCAAATTGATTTTGAAATAATACTAGAAGTAGTATGTGGTGCAAGGTGAAGCATTTTAGCACCGGCATCTTGTATTTGATTTTTACCCGCAAAAGCAATTGAAATTGTAGTGCCCTTTGCATATTCGCCTTTTAATATGCAAGCAGGATACTTCATATTTAACCCCGAACCAATATTGCCATCTATCCATTCCATATGTGCATATGAGTCAACTATTGCACGCTTTGTAACAAGATTAATAATATTATTAGCCCAATTTTGCACAGTAGAGTAACGGCAATGTGCGTTCTTATGAATATATATTTCCACTACGGCAACGTGGAGCGAATCCTTTGTATAAATAGGAGCAGTACAGCCCTCTACATAATTTACGGAAGCACCCTCATCTACAATAATAAGCGTGCGTTCAAATTGCCCCATTCGTTCTGAGTTTATTCTAAAATACGATTGTAGCGGTTTTTTTAGTTGTACCCCTTTGGGAATATAAATAAACGAACCGCCACTCCAAACCGCAGTATTTAATGCGGAATATTTATTATCTGAATATGGTACTACTCTTCCAAAATATTTTTTAAATAAATCGGGGTGCTGTTTTAATGCGGTATCGGTATCAGTAAATATTATTCCTTGCTCTTCCACTTCTTTTAATGTACTGTGATAAACAGCCTCAGATTCAAACTGTGAGGTAAGTCCCGCCATAAATCTCTGTTCCGCTTCTGGCACGCCTAATTTATCAAAAGTTTCTTTTATTTCTGCGGGGACTTCTTCCCACGTATTTTCAGTTTTTTGGCTAGCCTTAATGTAGTATGTATAATCATCAAAATTAATACCCGATAAATCCGGACCCCACTTTGGATTTTTCGCATTAATAAATGCACTATATGCTTTAAGCCTTATATCAAGCATCCATTTTGGCTCACCTTTAACAGCCGAAATCTGACGGATAACATTTTCGTTAATGCCTTTTTCGGTGCTAAAAACACTTTCAGTCTTTGTATTAAAGCCATATTTGTAGTCCGAAATTATATTATTTACATCTACCATATCTTGTGTTTGTTCCAAGTTTTATTCCTTCTTATCCAATTTATTATTTTCTAATGCTTTTAGTAGCCCTTCCCACGCTATTGTGGCACATTTAAACCGTGCGGGGAAATTTGCGACGCCCTCATATACTATCGCATCGCCCATATCAATATTTTTGTCAAAAGTTTCACCTTTTGTCATTTTTACATAATTTTTCACAATATCTTTTGCTTCTCTTATAGTCTTTCCTTTAACGGTTTCACTCATAACCGAACAAGCCGACCTTGATATTGCACACCCGGAGCCATCGTGGTATACATTTTCTATAATATCGTTATTTATTTTAACTTGAATTGAAATATCATCACCACATATGGGATTTGTCATATGCACAACATCTAACCCATCTTTAAGTCCTTTATTACGAGGGTTTTTTGAGTGTTCCATTATTATTTCGCGATACAACAAATTTAAATTATTTTTATTCATTAATTTCCCCTTCTATTAATTTTTATTAAAAAATTCTTGTACTGCCTTAGTAACTGCTATAAATTTATCAATTTCTTCTTTTGTGTTATAGTAGTAGAGCGAAACCCTTAGTGTAGCGATTTGTCCTAAATAATCCATTAATGGTTTAGCGCAGTGATGACCTGCTCGCACACAAATATTATAATTGTCATACACGCTTGCTGCATCGTGTGAGTGTATTCCATCAATATTAAATGCAACAAGCGGAATATCTGTATCATCATTATATATAGTTATATTTTTTAATTCTTTTAATCTTGCAAATAAATAATCTTTAAGTTCTTTGCTTGTTTTATAAATAAAATCATATCCAACGTTGTTAATATAATCAATAGCGGTTTTTAATCCAATAACTCCTGCAATTATAGGAGTACCTGCTTCAAATTTAAAGGGTGCTTTTTTGTAAGTAGGCTCGCCATTAACCACATCTTCAATCATTCCACCGCCCACTTCTACCGGTATCATATTATTTAATAAATCAAATTTGCCATATAAAACTCCAACGCCCATTGGACCACAAATTTTATGTGCTGAAAATGCAAAAAAGTCGCAATCTAAATCTTTCACATCAATTTTTAAATGTGGTACTGATTGCGCTCCATCAATTATAGTTATAGCATTAAATGAATGAGCAATCTTGCATATTTCTTTTACGGGTGTTAAATAACCCATAACATTTGACATATGCGTAAGCGCGACTATTTTAGTTTTATTAGTGCAAACACTTTTAAAATTTTCTACTGTGATTCGTGAATGTTTGTCAAGCGGAACATATTTTAGCACAGCACCGGTTTTTTTTGCCACTTCTACCCAAGGCAAAATTGAAGAATGATGTTCAAGTTTTGAAGTAATAATTTCATCACCCGCTTTTAAATTGTTAAGCCCATAACTAGTTGCAACTATATTAAGCGAATTAGTTGCTCCTTTTGTAAATACAACTTCACGCGATTCACAATTTAAAAATTTTGCAACGCTTTCACGACTATCTTCATAAAGTGTAGTAACTTCATATGCAAGTTTATAAACTCCGCGACTACTATTTGTCCCCAGTTTTGTGTAGTAATTATTTATTGTTTTTGCAACCTGCTTTGGCTTTAATGCCGAAGCAGCGTTATCAAAATAAACCACTTTATTGTGTTTTAATAAGTAAAAATCATTTCTTATATTTTTTTGTTTTGTATTCATATATTCCCCTAAAAAATTAGTAATTTAACTTTTTTTCTACTAATCGCTTAAATTCTTTTCCCACTTCTTTAATAAAAATATTATCGGCAATCGGTTTTAAAAATCCTTGAATAATTAGTTTTTGTGCATCTTCTTTGGTAAGTCCTCGGCTCATTAAATAGTAAATTTCTTGCTGATCAAGTTGCCCTACCGCTACACCATGTCCTGCCTTGACATCAAATTCATCAATAAATAAAAATGGTTTAGCGGTTACGGTAGCCGTATCTCTTAAACTGATAACTTTTGTTTGCTGATTGGAATCGCTACCCGCCATACCTTTATTAATTTTACCTACGCCTTCAATGTAAATTTCCGACTGGTCGTTTGCCACAGCGTGATTATTAATTGCACCGATTGTGCATTTTGCAAAATGCTCTATTTGCATAAAGTGCATATGTTGTTCTTTAAGAGCCGAGAGTATAACACAATTTATATCTGCATATGCTAGTTCGCCCATTAAATTTATGTTGGTATTACAGCATACATTTGAATCATTTAAATCCGCATACGAATACTTTAAACTTGCATTTGCATTAACATTTCCACTAATAGATGAGTAAATGAAAGAATTTTTATTGCTTTTTTCAATACGCACATACTCTAAATTAGAGTTTTCGTCTAAATTAATATTGGTATTTGCATTTATAAAACTTGTGCCTGCATTTTCTAATTTTTCGATTATTTTTACGCAAGAATTTTGTTCTAATACAATTTGCATATAATGCGAAAGGTCATTAATTGTTGCAACTACAATAAGAAGTGGCGTATCTATTATTGCACTTTTTTTAAATTTTAATAAAAGTACACTATTTAAATTTGCTTTTAAATGTGCTTGCATTTTATTTTCTGATTTTGATTTTAATAATTCAATTAAATTTGTGTCAGGATTATTATCTTGTAGCGTATTCACTTCACAATCAACCAAAGTTTTATCAAGATTATTTAAAAGTATTTCGCCTTCAAGTAAAACAATAATATTAGTATATTTTTTATATTTAATTAGTAAACGCTTTTTGTAATTAGAAATATTTTTGCTTGCTTTTTTGCTATATTTGTTTATAAAATCAACTTTTTTTAAACTATTTTCAAAGTTTACATATGGTAAATCTAATATAGTATCTGCACTACATTTTTTTAAGTTTAAAAAATCGGTGGAATTTTTATAATTAATCATAACAATTCCCCTTACTTTATTTTTTTGGTAGCGTGACTTTTGTTTTGTTTAATTTTTATAAAATCAAAGCCCTCTTTATCAATTCGGGTTAGTAAATCCACCCCACCATTTAGGACTATATTGCCATCTATCATAATATGCACATGTGTAGGCTTTACATAGTCTAAAATCTTTTGGTAATGCGTGATAATAAGCACAGCAGTATTTAGATTTACTGCTTCTTTAATTGCTTTTCCTACTACTTTTAATGCATCAACATCAAGTCCAGAATCAATTTCATCTAGTATAATTATTTTGGGTTTAAGCATAAGCATTTGCAAAATTTCATTGCGTTTTTTCTCGCCACCTGAAAAACCATCGTTTAAATATCTATAAGGTAAATCTCTGTCCATTTCTAATTTATTTACTGCAATATCTAATTCTTTCATAAATTTGGTAACTGATACGGTTTGCCCTTGCACAGCCTGAACTGCCGCTTTAATAAAATTACTATTTGTAACTCCGCTAACTGTCATAGGATATTGCATTGCTAAAAATATGCCTTTTCTTGCTCTCTCATCAACAGTATTATTTAAAATACTTTCACCGTTTAAAACAATATCGCCACCGATAACCGTAAAATGTGAGTCACCCATAATAACAGAAGCGAATGTGGATTTTCCGGTACCATTTGGACCCATTATAACATGAATTTCGCCACCGCTAATATTAAGGTTCGCACCAAACAAAATTTGTTTATCATTAACTTTTGCTTGTAAATTTTTTATTTCGAGATTCGTGCTCATTAATTTCTCCTGTAAAAATTAAAATTAATTAATAAAATTATTATATTTAACAGCCACTTAAATTAAAAATATTAATTTATATTGAATTGTGCTATTTAATCACAAAATCACTTTAAATAATAACTTTGCATTTAGAGTATAGCACAAAAAGGCTTTACACTGTCAATCTTTTAGCAAATAATTATTTATAACATATCCGATTTGTGCTTAATAATTTGCTTTTTGATGAGATCAATATAAATCACACTAAATAGCCTTTTTCATATAATGAAACAGAGGACAATTCCATTAGCTAAAAGTTGAGGATTTATATGAAAATTGCTTTTTTAAAAGAATACAGTTTTGATGAATTTTTAAGCAAAAAATCTGAGTTTAATTTATCTACGGATATTCTTGTTGTTTCGTATGGCGTACTTGGCAAAGTATCAAGTGTAACCGAAGTAAAAGGCGAAACCGAAATTATCTTTAAACTATCTCAATTATCGCGAGAACTTAATTGTGTTATTTTGGGCGGAATTGATTTTGATTTATATGGTGAAATGCGTAAATCCATAGTTGTATGTGACTCGGGAAAATTATGTGGAATATCTGATACGATTTACGGCAAAGGCGATTTTTTATCATCTAATATAATCAATATTTATGAAACTTCACTTGGTAGAATTGGTGTAATTGTTGATACCGATGTATATCACACCGAAATAGCACACGCATTAAAACTTTACGGGGCAGATTTTATTGTGTGCATTGCCGACTCTGAAATGAATGAGAATATATATAATCATATCATGTGTGCCGCATTTGATAGAGGCCTTACAATAGTTTGTGCTACAAATGATTGCGGTATTTCCGGTAAACAAAAATGTGAACTTGTTTACAATGCAAAAGAACCATTTTGTACACAAGATATTGTAATAAATACCGAAATTGGTATAGAAAGCAAATCCGCAGTTTACAAATCTATCTATAAAAAACTATTAGAGTAAATTTTATAATTTTTGATAAAAGCACACAAAATGTGTGCTTTTATATTGCTTAATCTTTTTTTGATAACGCTTGTTTTAATAATGTCAAAATCTCATCGGCATTAGTAAGAGAATATAGTTTTTCGCGATACTCGCCCACTCCGCGTAAACCCTTTAAATACCAACTAAAATGCTTTCGTAATTCTATTAATTTAAAATCTTCGCCCATAAGTTTTTCCGCTGTACCAATATGCTCTTTAATTAATTCAAAATTATCATAAGTGTATTCTTTGCCTAGCATTTTTGCAAAAATCCAAGGTCTGCCTAAACTGCCTCGTCCTACCATAACGCCAGCACAACCAGTTTGTTTTATAACATTTTCATAGTCTTCTTTTGTACATAGATCGCCATTTGCTATTACGGGAATTTTTACCGCCTTTACAACTTTTTCTATAATGCTTAAATCCGCCTTACCGCTATAAAACTGGTCGCGTGTTCTACCGTGCACAGTTATGGTAGTCACCCCTGAGCCTTCGCACATTTTTGCAAATTCTACACAGTTTACAGAGTCTTCGCTTATACCTTTTCTAAACTTTACGGTTACAGGCTTTTTTGTTGCCTTAACGCAATCAGATATAATTTTTTCGGCAAGCGGTAAATTGCCCATTAAAGCACTACCTTCGCCATTACAATATACTTTTGGAACTGGGCAACCCATATTAATATCAATAATATCAAATTTTTGAAGCCATGGGTGCTGGATAGCTTTAACCATATATTCAGGTTCGCTACCAAAAATTTGTACGCTTACTGGCTTTTCAATTTCGGAAGTTATTAAAAGTGGCTTTGCTCCTGCCTCGTTAAAAAACAAGCCTTTTGCGCTAATCATTTCGGTTACTGTTAAACCGGCACCGTATTTTTTGCATAGCGTCCTAAAACCTACGTCGGTGTAACCCGCCATAGGTGCAAGAATTATATTATTATCAAGTTTTACTTTTCCAATTTTCATAAAAGCAGTTTAACATTAAAACAAAACAAATGTCAACATTTGTCTAACGGTGCAATCTATATATTTTTATTTTTTAGGACTTGCGGATTTTGCTGTTCCAATAGTGCTTTTAAAATTTTTGCCCGCTTTAAATGCCGGAACACGCTTTGCTTTTAAATGAATAGGCTGTTGAGTAGCGGGATTAAAACTGCGCCTTGCTGCCCTATCTCTTACTTCAAACTTTCCAAATCCTGCAAGTACAACATTATCGCCTTTTTTTAAAGTATCAACTACAATATCCATCATAGCATCTACACACGCTTGACAATCTTTTTTTGTAAAATATGTTTTTTCTGAAATTTTAGCAATTAATTCTGTTTTATTCATCGTTTTTCCTCCAAACAATTACATTTTAGCCATTAAACAAAAGTTTTATACAGTTTAAGTTCATACTTTTACTTTGCGTTTTAAAAATGGCATATAAGATTTTTCTTCTGTCTCAAACACTTTTAAAAGTATGATAAGTACTAGATATACCAAAGCACCAATTAAAACTGCTATAATTAAAGCAAGCGCTATATTAACTAGTGGTTTTAGTAATTTAAATATAGCCAAACAGGCACCACTCATAATCAACGCACTTACAATAGGAATTATTGCAAATTTTTTTAAATTTATTTTTAAGTCTATAATTTTTCGTAAATACAAAAGATTTAAAGCACACGCTGTAAAATAACAAAAAATGTTTGCTATTACCGCACCTACAATATTAATTGTGGGTATAGGAATTAAAATTAAATTAAGTACAACCTTAAAAATTACCGCAATACATAGACTAATTAGTGGCACATAACTTTTTTTATATGCTTGTAGCGTTGCGGTAAAAATTTGTAAAAATGCAATATAAATAATACTAATGCTAGATAATTTAAGCAAATTAGCCGCTATTAAAAATTCATCAATAACCGTATTTTCTAGTCCACCTGAATATAACACTGATATTATTTCTTTAGAAAATATCATTACCCCAATAAAACATGGCAATGCAATTAACCACGCAATTTTTATTGCCAATTTGGTTTTTACATTTAATGTTTTATTTTCGCCCGCTGTAAGCGATAAACTTAAAGTGGGCACAATTGCGGTGCCAATACTTAAA
>JALOBO010000165.1 GCA_023228225.1 Clostridia bacterium | reverse complement strand
TCTCCAGATTCCACCAAATCAAGTATTATAACTACTTGAGCATCTGGAAGATTATCTGGTTTAATCCACTCGTATACAGCATCTTGAATTAATGATACGTCACCGGTTCCGTTTTGTTCGTCGATGTCAGAAATATCCAATGAACCGATAAATCCTGTTATCTCAAGCGAGTATTCTTTGTCGAGTAAATCACACCCTTTTTCATAGCAAACTTGCACTCTTACTTTGTTTTTATTTTCACACATTTTCAGTATCCGTAATATATAGTTGATTTATTTTCCAAGCATTGATATCTGAATATATCTGATATGATAATCCACAATGGATAGCCAGTTCTGTACCATAATCAAAATAAAGACTTATCCACCAATTTTTTCTTTCTTCCCATTTTTCAGTAGAAACATTTTCAGGTTTGTCTGAATTATCATAATAATCATAGCTTGGTAATATAATATCATCCATAAAATTAAGTAAAACATCATTACCAAAAAATTGAATTATTATTTTACCATTATGCTGGTAGACCATAAATTCTGCCGATAAATCTAAGTCATATCCACTTTCATGCATTGCTGTTTCGTTTTTAATTGCATTATAGAGAAAAGTTCCATTGTGGTGTTGCAGAGTTTTTTGTTCTATTATAGATTTTGGAAGTTTTTTTATATAATTATAATATATATTTTTAGGAAATTTTGCTGATATTGTATTAAGATATGCAATAAGTTCATCATATGATTTTTCCCACATATAGGCATTTTTTATTATTATGCTCATTAATTGTTCTCCTTTTATTTTGTTGTAACAGTATCTTTTTTGATTTCTTCCAATAGGGCAAGATACATAGAAGTACCAGAATAATCAAACTTATCCAAGTTATCGGTAATTTTTTTTGTTCTACTTTTTTCAATATTCATAAGACTGCATATTTCATCATGCAATTCTGTACGCATTTCATCCAAACCATATAATCCGTGTGGGAATTTTTCAATATCTCGTAATAAACAAATATATTCATAACATTTTATTTCTGCTTTATTAACTGACATTTAATCCTCCTAACAAAAATTCGGTAAAATTTATCTATAAAATATCATACTTGATTATATTTGTCAACACAAATAACACTAAATAAACTTTTTGCTTGCATAATTAATAGACATGTGCTACATATATGTATAGGAGTTATATAAATGATAGATTGCGTACCAATGGCAAAGAAAATGGTAGATATGGAAATAAGTATAAGTGACCTTGCAAAGAGTGTAAGTCTGTGTCCTCTTACAATTAAGAAGATGATAAACGGCGGTGTATTCTGTACTAAACATCTTAATGTGTTATGTAAATATTTTAAATGCCAGCCGAATGAGCTTATGAGGATTGTGAAATGATAGATTATAAACCTATGTTTAAACTTATGGTAGAAAGACATATAAGTCAGGTTGAACTTGGCAGAATGGCTGGACTAACAAAAAGTGAAATAAGCCGGATGCATTGTAAGAAAGGTATTTATTCAGATACTCTTGAAAACATATGTAAGGTACTCGGTGTAGGCATAGAAGACATAATGCAATTCAAGGAATAACAAATGGGAGTACTTACACCAACTTCATCTACAGCAAAAGTATCAAAAAATGAAAAACATGCTATATCTCAATGTCTTAAAGCTATTATGCAACATGAAATGTATGATATTGAAGAAGACGGTGAAACAGGAAGACCTATAAAAGTAAAAAAGACATATGCACAGAAATTTGCAGAACATTGTATGGAAAATGCTTTAAGTCCAGACCCTAAAATATCGGCTCCATTTTCAAGACTTGTTATAGAATATGTGGATGGTAAGGCTGCTGTTATGCAGGATGTAGAAAAAGATGATACTCCGGGAGTTAAATTTGTACTTGCACCTGCTGTAAGTAAACAGGTAAAAGAAAACTCCCTGAAAGAACTACCGGAAGACACAGAAAACGCAGGTATAAAAATAGATATAGATGATACTGATGAAGAAGATATGACTAAGGAAGAGGATGGTGACAATGCCGACTTATAAATATCAATTATCTGAACCACAGTCAGAAATAATATCTTCTCATGCATCTCGTATTGTTGTATGCGCAGGAAGACGATTTGGAAAGACGTGGGTTTCTGGTTCAATGATGTTTGAAGAGAGCACTAAAAAGGCAGAACGTCCTAAAAAAACTTGGTTTATATCTCCTACCAATGCGCAGTCCCGTGAAAATATGTGGAGAGACTGGATGGATAGATACATTCCTTTGCAGTATTACGAAAGAAAAGAAAAGGAAATGTATGCAAAATTTTACAGTACTAAATCAGAAGTATATTTAAAGTCTGCTGATGACCCTGAACATTTAAGAGGAAGTGGTCCCGATTTTGTTATATTTGACGAATACAGAGACCAGCCAAAAGGTACATATGATATTGTTTATCCTGCAACCACGGACAAGGGAAAAGACCATAAGCTACTTATTATTTCAACCCCTAACGGATATGATGAATTCTACGATTTAGCAATGAAAGCAAAGAGATTACAGGAATCAGGTAATAAAAACTGGGCTTATTTTCATTACACTTCTATAGAAGGAGGCAATATAGAAGAAGAGGAAATTGAACAAGCAAGAAAAACGATGAGTCCGAAAATGTTTGCGCAGGAATATCTTGCTTCTTTTGAAACAATGACTAATCGTATTTATGATGGATATACAGAATCAATAAACTCAAATAGTAAAATAGATGCACTGATAAGAGAAGTAAATCTTCCACATGATATACTCGTTGGGATAGATTTCAACGTAAATCCAATGACAGCGGCTATAGCCTTTTCGATACCTGATGCCGAACTTAAAGAGAGAATTATATTTTTCGATGAAATAAGTGAGAAAAATTCAAGTACACAGGCATTGTGCGATATGCTTAAAAAAAGGTTTCCGGGTAAAAACATAATAACATATCCAGACCCTACTGGTAAAAAAAGACAGACTTCTTCTATAGTAGGTAAAAGTGATTTTGATATAATTTTAAGCAATGGGTTTAAAGTATGTTCTCCTTATGCTCCGTACCAGACAAGGGACAAGTTCAATACGGTAAATGCATCGTTAATGAACGCGAAAGGTGAATCACGGGTATTTATTTCTGCTACGAGGTGTCCTCACTTAGTAAAATCATTGAACGGATATTCGTATAACGATAAAGGTGAACCTGATAAAACATCAGGATTAGACCATATAAGTGATGCTATGGCATATCTGATATGTTACAGGATGCCATTCCTTCATAAAAATAGAATTTACATACCTAAAATACTTGGTATATAGGAGCAGAAATGGAAAGAGATACATATAATGCAGGTGTGATAGACTTAGACGGAGTTTCTACAGCAGACAGTCTCTATGTAGATTATAAAAATCAGTGGGATATGATTGCCGACTGTATAGCAGGTGATGATAGAATAAAAAGCAAAGAACAATACTGCCCTAAAAAATACAAAGAAGACGAACGTTCTTATAAAGCAAGGAAAGGAAGGGCTACGTTTGCCAATTTTACCGGACGTATACAAATGAATATCGACGGTATGCTTACTCAAAAGTTGCCGGAAATAATTGTACCGCAGGAATTTATAGACAAAGGTTATCTCGATAATATAGACATGAACGGAACCACTATTTATCAATTCACTTCTGATATGATAAATGACAATATTCCTACAAACTGGGGAGGAATACTCGTAGATTATCCAGAAGCAGACCCGGATGAAAGTGTGCTGGATGCAGAACGTAACAATCACAGACCTTATCTCACATATTATTCAGCATATAATGTTATCAACTGGAAAAGACGAAGGGTTAACGGCATAAAAGTATTGTCTATGGTTGTTCTTAAAGAAGAGGAAGACGTAAGCAACGTAGAATTTGCACATGACAGATTGTCAAGATTCAGGGTACTTGAACTTGACGAAAATAATAACTACGTACAGAAAATATATCATATAGAAGAGAGTAAAAAATTCCTTTCAAGAGAAACAAGAAAAGAAATAGTAAAGATTGATGAAAGAATAATATACATGCACAACGAA
>JALOBO010000164.1 GCA_023228225.1 Clostridia bacterium | reverse complement strand
AACCTTTATCTGTATTCTGATATGCTTCTAATACACCATCTGCCATCATCTTTGCTATCATTACAGAACTCCTTGAATGACTATCTGTAGCCCAATTCAATATGGAAGATGTAAACTGTGTGAACCAACTTCTATTTGATACACTACCACCATAACCCGGAGTATACGTATCATATTCTGTTCCTCTTATTATATGTAGATTAGTAGCTAATTTAAACACTTTATTTACATTCTTAAAAGTAAACATGTTCGCTTTCATAAAAGTTCTACCCCCATTTAAAAAAGGATCTCCTGATATAGCTTCTGCTGTAGATTTTAATAAATTTATTATTGCTGAGTTTATACCTATATTAATATTAAGAAACATCTGAGAGCCTACAAATCCTTTCCCTAATGTCGTTAATACTTCACCGATACTTGTATTAGCTTTTTCAATCCTGCCAAAATTACGTATCTTAGAAGAGGAACCTAATATAGCCATCTCACAATAATTTCTTATTATATCTACTACTGCTTCATTACTCTTATCAATAGAAAACATCTTTCCTAATTGTATCATCTTAACGGTAGCATTAACAACAGGCAACACTTCTCTTTCATAAACACGCTTTCGTGTCATTGCTAAATCAAAAAAGTTCAATAGATATTCTAAACTTACATTCATATTAGCATTTATTTCTCTCCCTTTATTAGGACTAAATCTATATTCTCCATTGTCATCTCTTATCAATCCCAAAGCATTGTTTCTATGTATATATCCATATTTACTGTCAACAATAGGTTTTTTATTTTCTTTTGTAATAGTATTTTCCGGAACTTCTATATTGCTTAATTGTGCTAAGAATATATTATTTAAATCATCAATAACATTACCATCTGTATTTTCTTCTAATATATCGGATGTAGCTTCTGTGAATTCATTTGATGCTTGATGTACTTCAAGTCCAAATCTCTTCCATGCAGATTTCATTCCATCTATATATGTCTTAGGCATGATAGGTATCATACCTCTTTTGTATCCTCTAGCATATAGCTTTTCTAACCATTGTTCTTTTGTCAATGTATCATAATTACTTGTACCTACAGCAACAGCTTTCTCTCCTCCATTAATTTTCCATTGTTGATGTTTTAAATATTCTATATATATATCTTCTATTTTATCACAAATGATATTAGCCATCTCTAAGTCCTTTTGAGACACTTTACCTGCATTTATTTTCTCTTGTGCCTGTCCTGCGAATTCATCCTTAGTTGTGTCTGTAGTCCAATATATACGTCCTATATGAGCATCCTCACCTTCCTTAGTCTTTATAGTAGCAAACATATTCTCATACATGAAATATGGATTAGTAATATATTTTTTTATCCCTCCATATGCTTTTTTAAAATGTTCCCATACACCTCTTGTTTCTTCCTTTCTCTTCCTTACTGTATCGACAATCTTATTAGAGCCTTCAATAACAATCTTTCTTACCACTTGCACTTCATGACTGTTTATATCAAAGGTAGACCAATATTTTCCTAATGCATCTATCACTTGTTTATGGTCATAATCATATATTAACATCTCACCATCTCTCATCTGACTATAAGCATCTAATAATAATCTCATTTCGTTAATTTGGTATTCAGTAAGATTAGATTTTTCTATTTTATTTAATTGTGCTAACCGCCATTTTATTAGATTAAGTTTCTTTTGTATTGTTAATGTATCATTTTTAAATTCAGTCATATAGTTTACTATATTCCAATCATCACTATCAGGGTCGAATTCATGTTCTGTTTCTCCGGTATAATAATATGCTTCATAAAGATTCCCTAATAATTCCCAATAATTTATATTGTTAATTTTGTATTCTTCATTATCTGATGTAAATACCTCTTTTAATATGTCATTGTTTATGCTATCCATAAATTCTTTATTTTGAGAAAATATGTATAGCTGTCCTAATGTCATTGTCATATCTACACATTTTTTTAACACTCTCTGCTCTCCGACACCTTCATTGAATTTTATAACATCTAAATCATTTATTTCTATGTTGTCTTGCATTAATACTTTAGCCATTGCAGTTAACAATACACTTCTTATTGCAAACTCTTCATTCTTTAACTGTATTCCACTTTTTAAAGCCTGCTTATTAGTAACCCCATACTTATATAATATATTTTGTCTGCCTACATTACGTTCTACATATTTAAATGATTTATTAGTAATATCATGAATAGACATTATTAATTTAGGTTTATTATCCGTAGTAATATTTTCTATTACTATAATAGGATTATAATTATCAATAGTATTTAACTTTAAAAATGTTTCTTTAAAGTCTTTTAATTCTTTGTCTAATATTCCATCTTTATTATCCATTATATCTTTTAACAGATATACTTTTTTTGTCTTGTCTAATTTTAATATATCTATTAAATTCTTACAAGTGATAATAGAATATCTAGGTTGGTTGTGTTGATTTTTCCCTAGAGCATTTTGCAATTCCTTTTCAGAAAGCATTGCATCATGATTTAATTTATTGGTAATAGCACTAACGATTTTATTTTTCACCTCTGTCATGCTATTATTATAATACGGTAACACGTATTCTATAATATGTTTTCTAATTTCATCTTCCGTCATCCCTGCTTCTTTATAATCATATATTTGGTCCCCTGTTACCAATATATTATTATTTAATGCAGTATCCTTCATTAGTATATCTACTATATCATTATCTGTTTTACCTGCATAAGCAGTAGTATATTCTGTTAAGCTATTAGCTAAATCATTGCCATTATTAATACTCCTATTAGGAATAGCATTATACTTATCATATTTTAGCTTTGCTAACTCATCACTACTCATATACGACATCACTTTATTATTGTCTATAGCATCTACAATAAGGTCCCCTAATTGTTCTAATGTCATTGATGGCATATTATCTGCTAATATTGTTGTCCTTCCTAATAAGGTATTCAATCCTTTTACTACAGCATCCCAAAACAATTTTATATTATCAAAGAACTTACGAACTAATGATTTCTCTTCATCATTACTATCATGTCTTAACAGTATAGCTTCTATCCTATCAGCAGTGTTATTTTGAACAGCATTAGCTATCACTTCCATTATCATATCTTCATTAGACAACTCACCATATCTTGCTCTTATATCTTGCACTAAAGGAGAGTTAGTATTTATTAATTCTTGTGCTTCATTAGATAGTTTATTCCACAACGTGGGATTGCTAGCTTTTATGATAAGAGAGAAGACATGAGCTAGTTCATGTACCATTACGTCGGCACCTGCTTTATTCATATTAATATACACCTTTCCGTCCTGTATATAGCCAATTTCAGCTATGCTATCATCATATACATAGTTTATATCTATATTAGGAAAAACGTGCTGTACGTGGCTTAAAAACGTCTCTATTCTGTTTTTAGAAGTGATAGTAGCTATAGGCATAAGTAAAGATTCTTTTGCGTTTATCCCTTTCTTTGTGTTATCACCTTCTGCAAAAGCCTTAAATCCTTCTATATCTTCTTTAGAACCTAATTCTAACGGTTGATATTTTTTATTTACGACATACTGAGTTTGTAATCCACCTATATCATTTGTTTCTAATTTAATTAATCCTGCATCAGAATTATTTATATAGTTCTCTTCTTGTTTTCTTAATGTACTAACACCTTTATTTGTCGTTGCCTTATACGATTCTACACTTACCTTTGGAATTGCAAATGTTTTTATCCCTATATTATCATTATACCATTTATCAGCAATATTAAAACTATTAGTAAAAAACGAATGATTAGGGGTGTTATGTATATATCCTGCTTTGTTTTTAAAACCTTTGTATACTATAGCTTCATTAGTTATAGTATTAAGATATTCAGAATACAGTTGTTGTGCTTGTTGTTTTTGTTGTGGATTAACTCCATTAGCTTTATATAACTCTTCTAAAGAATTATATCTAATGCCTTTGTATGTTGGTTTACAGCTCATAATTATTTCTTTTTATTGTTTTGTGATTGGTAATCTAATAAAGCTTTTGTATTACGGTAAACATTCCATAAATCTTTTGTTTTATTTTTA
>JALOBO010000027.1 GCA_023228225.1 Clostridia bacterium | reverse complement strand
GTGCTGATGAAGAACCAGGATTAAAATACATGCCTTACTTGATGGCTGAAACTATCCAAACAATTGCTGAAGGTACAATGACTCCGAAAGTTGCCGTTAAATCTCGTTACGCTCTTGTTGAAGCAGGTTTCCACCCAGAAACAATGTATTTCACATTCTTCGTTGCTACTCCAGCTGGAGGTTTAGTATAATCTTAGGATTAATTAAATTAACATATAATTCAAAAAGGGAACTTCGGTTCCCTTTTTTTATGCGTTATATTGAAGTAAAACTTTTATCTTTTCCTGTATATAAATTAAACAAATAAAAAATCAAGTCGATAACTTCAATTGATTTATACTGCGATAATTTCAAATAAGTAACTAAAACGATAACTTCAATGACAAAAGTAAAACAATCATTTCCAAACGATGCAGCATTGTATGCAGAATCATTCAACAACGGTTTACAAAGAGCAATTAAAACATGGCAAAGTAATCCACCGATACGAACTGTTGATAATCTATTAAACGTATTAAACAATAAAGAACTACTTGAAATCGAAAATAAGATTGAAGTCTGGTATTTTGTTTATTCTTTATTACATTTTTTACATGGTGATGTGCCAACAATGCCAGAGATTGATTATAACATGAATGTAATTTACACAAACAAAGAATCATTCATCCCAGGTACAGTTGTTGTAAACAGCAATTTTGCAAATAAATGGGCAACAAATTTAACTGCTGTTAGTATAGTATCTGCATATCCAACAGAAATACTAAAATTATCAAATAGTTCAATATGTACGCATTCAAATTTTCATTCAATTTTTTCAAGAGCAAAAGATTTGCGAATAGAATTGAAACATGCACAAATCGAAAATAATCAAGATTATTCTAATGCAAATTTAGTTTTAAAGATATTTATAAATTACGTATTCGGTATGATTGCTAGCAATAAGTCACCTTTAAAATTTAACAGTTTCAATGCAGACAGAATACCGTTTAACGTAAATAGAATATTACATAAAGCTGAACAAATATTCCCAGGCCATTACGTTTATATTGATACTGACACGATATATTTCAATAATTTTAATGAAATTAATGAAAGATTTTTTGCAACTATGCGTGGCGCTGATTATACGTATCATTCGTTTGATGTAGAACCTGGATATCAAGGTATGTTTGTTGGAAAAAAACAATATGTAATACGAGACCCACAAGGCAATATAAAAGTTAAAGGCATAAGAACTATATAAGTTAAATTGAAACGGAGCGTAAAGTTCCGTTTTTTTTTTTATGCTTTAATTTATGAATATATAAAATAAACAAATTAGTATGAAACAAAGAATACCAAGTTTGGATGAATTTATCAATGAAAGTTCAATAACTTTTTATAAAGAAAAAGAATTAGATGCAATGTCTATTGAAAAAATAAAAGACATTCAAGAGATAATTGATGAAGAGATTTATATAGTAACAGATAAAATATCAAATGCACGTTCGCAATCTGCTATTGATAGTTTAGAAAAAAAATTGTCGAAACTTAATGACTATCAAGGTCTTTTAAGTGACGTGGCTGATAAAAAATAATTTATTATGAAACAAAGAATACCTACATTAGACGAGTTCATTAATGAAAACGCAAATTACATAAATGAAGCTGCTGACCTTGAAAGAGAACCACAACCTGCATATGTTGCATTTAAAAAAGTAGTTGGACCGTTATTTGCTGGCATATCAATATACGGAAATAATGGCGACCAATCGCAATCAAAAATATTTATGTACTTGGGTGATAGAGGACAAAAATTGCAAATCACTGGAATGCAAATTCTTGCCGATGTTGAATCAGCAGTTCCTGAGATAACGCAAACAGTTTGGAGCAATGGCCCAACTTTCGATATTCCATCCGAAGAATCAATCAAGATTGCTAAAAAACTTGGTTTTAGCAAAAAAGGTTCAAATGATTATGAAATTCAAGTAAGTAAACCAAGCGATGCACCTGCTATTATAATCAAATTCTTAAAAGCAGTTATGCCTAAATTTATCAAATAATTATGAAACAGAGAATACCAACAATCGAAGAATTCAGCAGTAAAGAAATTGTAAGCAATGTATCAGAAGCTGAACGTGAACAAGCAGATATTGTAACAGCAACAGATGCAATAGCTATATTTCTAGACAGACCTGTTACCCGAACTAATATCGAAATATTGGAAGGCGTAATTGCAAAACATAAATGTACATTACTTGCAATAAAAGATAGCATTGTTATCGTACACGCTGCCGATAATAGAGGAACAAATTTAAAGGCATTAAAAGACGAATTAAATTAATAATATGAAACAAAGAATACCTAGTCTAGATGACTTTATAAACGAAGGTGCCGATATGTCAAGTCCATCTCCAATATTTATATTGGTTGGTATGTTAGACGGTTCTGCATTTTATGCATCAAATGATAGCATGAAAGAAAATGCAACAAAGGAAGATTTATCATATTTTCTAAATAATTTGAAAAATGGTGAATACACAACAAGTAGAGATAATGTATATTATATTTGTAGTACACCACCGCCAAAGTTCAGAAGCGTGTTTGAAGTTGCAAACGCACTTTGCGCTGAAATATCTGTAAGTCATTATGTTAACTTTTTTGCATTAAAAGGATCTGAATCTGCAAACGAAATTGGTTTTTTAATTGAAAATAAAGGAACAGTAACAAAGTTCTTGAAAGCAACAAAATATACTGACATGTCTCAAATTGTTAAAGAATACGCATATAATAAATATCATCTTGCATTGGAAAAATTGCCAAGTGGCAACCTTAATACTAAAAAATTATTAAGTGTGAATGTTATTCCATTTAAAAGTTACAAAGAAGAAATAATTGAACCAAAATAATGCATATGAAAAAAAGAATACCGACACTTGATGAATTCGTCAACGAATATATTGCACATCCTTTAAGTTTTATGAATTCAGATGATTATGAATTTGAAGGTGATAAATCTAGTTCTGCTGCACATAAAGAATGGGAAGAACTTTTAAAAATAATCAAAGATCCTAAGCACCGTGATGACGTCATAGACATTAGTTATAGCGAATGGCTTGTTTCGTTTGAAGAAGATACAGATTTGACGTTTATTCCAAAGAATCTTTTAAATAAATTAAAAAAGAGAAATTAAAAATATGAAACATAGAATACCTACATTAAACGAATATGTAAACGAGAATGCGTTTATTGCAATTCAAAAAGATTATGATAAATTCATTCAAATAGACCACAAAGAAAAATTAATCGAATCTTTGTTGTCAGAAAAGTCAATAATCCTAAACGAACTTGAAAAATCTGTACTTGTTATTATTAAAGAAAATAACGGAACAAACGATTTATTTGAAGGAACGTTAAATGAAAACGCTGTTTATGAATGGTGTTTATCAATTAATGAAGCTGGCGAAAGTTTAGCGCAAAAATGGAAAGATAAAGCAGCTGCAGCAATTGAAACTGCAAAAGAAAAAGGAAAATCTGCGTTATCGAAAACACAAGAAGTACTTATTAAAATAGGTTCAGATATTACTGGATTAGTTAAAGTTATTTCAAATACAATTGCAACATTTTTAAAGAAAGCATGGGCATGGATTTATAACCAAACGCAATCTAAATATGCGCCATTGAAGGATAAAATTATTGAATCAGCAACTCCAAAAATTCATAAACATGGTGTTGATAAAACATCAGAAGAAATAAAGAATCTTGGAGCAATGTGTAAACATACGATTCAATATTTTACAGGTGATGCTGCAAAAACAATGACACAAGGAATTACAGCAGCAACAAAAACAAATGAATCAATTGAATACATAATGGAAAAAGCTGTATACTTATCAATGGCTGAATTGATTACTGAAGGATATGACGTATTTGAATCTGACGGGCATGGAACAATTCATTTGCCATTAGTATCATCAATTGCAAAAAAATTAACAAAATTCCCTCCGTTTACTTGGATGCATCATGCTGAAGCATTTGTTGCAAAAAATGCAAACAACGCGTTTGAAAAGGCATCTCAAATGTTAACAAAATATATTGGCGCGCCAGGACCATTTGAATTTGTGTTTATGGGAACATTGTTTGGAATTCTTGCCGGCTATGTTTTAGAACATGGTGTTGCTGGCATGATTGAACATTTAGGAGAAACAGCAATTGCTGCAAGTATCATTGTATTGATACCAGGAATTGGATGGATATTACATACTTTGGAATTAGTATCTAAAGGATTATTTTTAACAACAATAGCAGAAACTGCAGTTCATACAGTTGCAGCCGCAATTAAAAAAGATAAAGGCGAATAATGGAAAAGAGAATACCGAAGTTTGATGAATTCATTAACGAATCTTCAAATTTAACAAAAATACTTCGTTCGTTAGGATGGCTTGGTGATGATTGGACACCAGCCGAATACAAAACACAAATAAGAAAGTTAAGTGATGAAACTTTAATGATATGGTATAATTCAAAAGATAATCCTATACCGAATACGCCACTTGACTTTCAAAGAAATCTTGTTAAACTAGAAGTTGAAAGACGAGGGTTAAAATAAAAATAAACGATGGAAAAGAGAATACCTACATTAGACGTTTTCATTAATGAAAACATAAACGAAGCAAAAGCAAAACAAAAGTTTGTTGTTTTGCGAAGAGATAATCCACAACTTAAAAATCCATATTACATGGTTCGTGGACAAATGTCAGCAAAAGATATTAAAACTGCTGAAAATCCATCATACGGATATATTACTGCTGAATTATTTGATACTGAAGAAGAAATGAATGCTTTTATTGAACAGAAAAAAGCAGAAGGTTTACGAGTTAGTTAATTAAAATAAACGCATAAAAAAAGGGAACTTAAATTAATTTAAGTTCCCTTTTTTTTGTTTTAAAATATCAAATCGCCCGGATAGTTTTCATTTAATAATTTAATTGCATGTATGCAAGTATCTTTCAAATTATCGAAAACCGGAATACCTAAATCATCAGCAAAACGTTGTTTTATATAACGAACTCCGTGAAAACCAGGTTCAGCACCAATTGCCAATTTGATTCCTTTATTGTAATTTGCTTTTCCAAACCATTCAGCAATTTCAAACCTTGTTGTTTGTGCGTAACTTCTACTTGGGTCAAGTTCTTCTGGAATAGGATTTGCTAACCAAAACAAAATAACGCCGCCAGCTGCAGCATTTGCTAAATTTTTACTTTCCCACGCAACCTGTTTATCGTAATAAAATTCTTCGGGTTTATTTAGCATTTTTGGTGATGCAATATCGAATTCTACATTAGATACGTATTCATGTAGTTGTTCAAAATTTTTAATTGCAACTGAATGCCAATCTGGTGCAGATTGGATAGGACCTGCTAAAAATATAGTAGGTTTGTTTGTTGTTTCGTCAAGTGGTCGAATTACTTTCATGATATTAATGTTTTAATAGATTCTAGAGATTCTTTAGGTGCATATTTTAAATTTGCAATTATTTCGCCAGCAAATACATTTTGGTCATAAAATTTGTTAATGCCATTTATACTAAATAAAACTAAATCCATTGAAATAGGTTTAAAGTGCCAAGCGTCACAACCAACGTTTATTGTATTTCTTTGTACTTTCCATAAGCCATGAATATGTCCAACTATATTGAACATCATATCATCTGCCTTTGTTGGATAATGATTTAAGAAAAGTAATTTTTGGGGAATTGATTTTGCGCCATGTTCAACAACAAGATTCTTATGAACTGCTGAAAAATATTGCAAAAGAACTTCATCTGCAATTTTATCATCATAGTTTCCTTTGATTAAAATCTTTTTTCCGTTAAGTTTTAAAACTTGTTTTAAAGATTCTTCGTTCATTGCAACATCACCTAAATGATAAACTGTATCATCATCAGTAACAATTGAATTCCAATTGTCGATGATTAAGTTATCCATTTCCTCTGATGTTTTACAAACAAGATCTCTGCCGTACAAATTTAAACGGTCATCACCGAAGTGTGTGTCTGATGTAAAGTAAATCATATGTTTCTTTTAAGTATATTTTTGTATAATTTATATACATAAAAGGTAAAAAGTTTAAAACTTAATTATATTTATGAATATATAATAAAATAAAGTTTCAATGAAATATACTGATTACACAAAAGGTAAGGAATTATTTATAGCTAACGTTTTTATAAAAGAAAGCGAATTATTAGGGTCGATTAACGAACAGTATAATGCATTCGTATGGGACAACAATATTGAAGAATTTATAACAGAATGCGAAATTTCAAATATTGCAGACGAAATGTTTTTACCTTTAAATGAGGCTGAAGGTGGTTCCAACTTTTTTATGAGAATGATTGGCAAAACAAAATTGAAAAATAATGTAAAGAAATATGCAAATGCGTATCTTGCATGGAAAATGGCGCCAATTGAATTAATGAAATTAAAGAAAACTCCAAGATGGGAGAAAATGGACCAGGACCAACGAAATCATGCAACAGAAGCACAAAAAATAAAAGTCACTGCAGACGGTGATGCAGTATCAGCAATCGAAGATCGTATGGAAGAAATTGCAAAACGATACGGCGTTGATAATGTGTTAGGCATGTATAAAACAAAAGCAAAATTAGCAGCACTTACTAAAGTACGAACAGTTGCAAAAGGTATGTATAGCGATTCAGAATATAGCGACCTTGAAAATACATACAAAAATTTGCAAAATCAAGCAAAGAAAGCTGACGAAACATTAGCAGCACAACAAAAAGAAGAATCTAAAGTAGATAAAGTTGCAGCTGCTAAAGAAAATGGATTTGTTCCTGTTTCTAAAGAACAAATTGATTCAGGCGATTACGACGTAATATCACTACAAGATAAACAAGGAAAAACTGTTATCGTTGGCAAAAAGAAAGCGAATGCTAAACCTGCTGACACTAAACCTGCTGATGCTAAACCTGCTGATGCTAAACCTGCTGATGCTAATCCAGCAGAAACAAAAAAAGCAGATAAAATTGCCGAATTGGAATCAACGATTAAAGATTTCAGCAAGAATATTGAAGATGAAATGAAGTATAAACAAGGTATTGATAGTAAGATAGCAGAATTAGAAAAAGAAAAAGAAACTGCTACAGATAAAAATTCAATTGATACGAAAATAAATAAATTAAAACTAGAATCTTCGAAGTCTTTAGATGATATGAAAGACATGCAAAAGAAAATGAAAGAAACAAAAACAGAATTAGATAAAATAAATAAATAAAAACATGGCAAACAGAGTACCAACACTTGATGAATACATCAATGAATCAAAACAATTAAACGAAGGAAAAACATTTAATTGGAATGCACAAAAAGTTGCAAAAAACTTCAATGAAGTTAATGAAGATGAACCATTAGAACCAACAGATAGAGAAGTTGCTTTATGGGTTACTATTACAAATTTATTTAATGAATTTGATTTAGAAGTATATCAAGATCTTGACGCATATTCAATTTCTGGTGTATCTGAAAGAGGAATATACGTAGGTATTGATTCTGAAATTTTTGAAAACAAACAAGTAACATTAACTGTTACACGTGCTAAACCTCAAGATATCGAAGGATTTGCAAAAGCAATGGGTTCAACTGCGCCTTCTGCTTGGAGTTTCAAAAATACTGATTACGAAAGAGAAACAGTTACGTATAAACAAAACAAATTAGACGTTAGAGTAACAGGTGATTTATTAGAAAAACTTTTCAGAAAGTTTGTAAACATAATGAAGTAATATTGAAACCTGGAATTCTTAAAGTTCCAGGTTTTTTTATGCTTTCTTTTTAAAACTAAACATCATTAATGTATATAATAAACAAATTTAATAGATTCATCATTTCAATTATATGAAAAGCAAAAGTTTATTTGACGCACCAGAACCAGAAGAAAAAAAAAAAATACATTAAAATTATTTGTATGCGCGAATCCTAAACCGTTAGATCCTTCAAAAGAAACATTAGGTATTATAACTAAAAATAGTTTTATGCTATCCGATTTTAACATTAACTTCGGATTTGTTCGAGAAATCGTAACAGTTTTATCTGAAATGTATAATCTTGTTTTTATCGGTGAAGAATCTGATAAAACAATTCCTAATGGAATGTCAAATTTTTATACGTATAATCTTACAAGATATAAACAAATAAACGGTAAAGAATTCAAAAGAAAAGCAGAGAATAAAGATAATGCAGTACACAATCTTAAAATTCTTACTAGAGAATTTGATAATTCATTCCCATTTACTTTAGACAGAATTTTATTCGCAAATGATATTTATTACATATTGCCGTTAACTTCATATATATCGAAAGAACTTGACCCAACTGGTAATTTGCAATACTTACAAAATGAATTTCATGATTATGTAGGAAACAATACATCTGAAATTGATTTAAGAAAAAAAGCAATTGAACAAGTTTGTTCTAATTATGATAATAGAGTTTCTTTGCTTGCATTCTCAATGTACACAAAAAACATGTTCATCAATGTTGTGAAATACTTTCATGATAAAAAACCGTTGAAATGTCTTTACAGTTTTAGTGTTGACCCTGCAGCTTTTTTGGAAATTTTCGATTACTATGGAATTCCACAAAAACGGTTTTATTTTGCTGATGATAATCGCGGTACTCGAAAATTCGAGGAATTTCCAATTGCTCATTTGCAACATATTACACACGAGGAAAACGTATTTGGAAATGTTGATACTACTAAAACAAAAGATTTATTTTATGTAGGAACTATACTGCATTCAAAAGGACATCGAAAAGATATGTGGGATAAATACTTTAAAGATTTGAATCTTACAAATAGTTCAATGTGGATTCCTATAAAAGCAAACGGTTTGTTCATGACAGAAAAACAAGTAAATAGTCATTACGGACAGTCTGCAGCAACAAAAGCAAACGAATTATTTGGTGAACTTGTTGAACAAATTAAAAAGCATCCGATGCACAAAGGCCATATGTACACGAAAGATGTTCGGAAAACATTGGCAGAATACAAATATGGCATTGTTTTGAAATGCGTATCTTTTAGTGACTCATTAAACCCAAGACCTGTTTTTTATACATATCTGGGAATACTGCCATTAATAACTTGCGAGTATGATCCTGAATTTATTGGAATACCAAAAAGCATACAGGATAAGATTGTTGTTTCAAATCATAAAGATATCGAAGAACGTGTTAAATACTTTAATGAACACGAAGAAGAAAGACAAGCAATCTTAAAAGAGTTATGGAATCACTTTAAGATTGACGAATATAAAGAAAATTGGAAAGAAATCGTAAAACAAAAATTTCAATAATATGCATTACATAAACAAATTTTTCAACAACGTATTCGTTGTTAATTTGAAAAGACGTCCAGATAGGGCTGAACATTGTCAAAAAGAAATGGATTTGCACGGAATAAACTTTGAGTTCTTTGAAGCGCATGATGGCAATATCGAATTTGCTGAATGGCAAAAAACAAATTCCATGGAAGGATTTACGACTCGTCAAAAGTTAGAGGCGCAATTGCCGTTCGGCAGAAAAGGTTGTGCAACTAGTATGACAAATGTTGTAAAGGAAGCAAAACGTAGAGGCTATAAACAAATTTTAGTATTCGAGGATGATGTTGAATTTCTTGATAATTTTAATGAAAAAGTTGAAACATATCTAAATGAATTACCTGACGATTGGGGATTTTTGTTTTTAGCAGGTGGCCGTTTGGCTGCACATCAACAAAAAGGCAAATGGTCTGAACGTTACAGTTTGCATTCGTACAGAATCGAATTTATACATGCGTTAGGTGCATGGGGAATACAAGAACAATTGTATGATGAATTTATAAAGTGGGGTGAAAAGGCAGCAAATGAATATAAACACATTGACGAATTTCTTTGTTCAAGTGTATCAAAATTTCATAAGAAGCATCATCCATTTATGTGCAATGAAACATTATGCGGTCAAGCGGCATGTCAGTCAGACATAGGTACACGCGAAACACGTGGATTCTATTTCAGAAACGATCTTGACTTAGTACATGGCGTTGTTACTGAAGAAGAAAACGAAGCAAAACAAGCAAAACCAAGAACAGCAAAACCTTTAATCTAATAAATTATGTATATGACAGTAACTATATGGATTCAAGAATATGAACTAGAAAAATTCAAAAAGTTTTATGATCTAGTGAATAATTCAAAAGTAATCGAAAAAGAACAGATACCTACAATAAAGTTTTTAAATGTAGCACCACAAAATACTGATAGTTATTTACAAGTGAATGTTTTATACGATATTTACTACATCATGAAAGAAATGATGGAAGAAAAAGCAAAAACAGCAACTGAATAATATCCATTCATTAAACGATATCTAAAGATCGTATCGTTAACAAATAGATGGATATTGTAGTTGTATATTCAAAAAATAAAAGTTCATTAAAAGAAACAAAATGGAAGAAGAATTTATAACATTAGATTACACGAGTGAAGAAACATTTGTAACAGAAAAGGTTGAAATAAAAAAATCAATGTATGATTTGGCTGATGAAATTAACATGTATTTCGGAAAGCCATTTATGCCAATCTTGGTTGCAAAAGATAAGAAATCACTTATAGTATGTGCAGATGATAAACAAGTAACAGATAGAGTAAAACGAGAATGCGGTGAAGGCTGTTACAAAATTATCATACAGGAAAGAAATTCAATATAGCATTTGTTTTTATGATATTCATCATGCTTCAGATTTAATGAATATATAAAATACAAACAAACATTAAAAAAACAAGTTGCTATGGAAAATAGATTATCATCTATAACCGATTTCCCTCTCCGCAAATCAAATGGAATGATTGATTCATTACAAGTAAAGGACACTGAGGAAACCATAAAAACATTACGCGATATTGGCGTATCTGCAAAAAAATCAAATGAATACGATGATGAAATTGACATCGAAAATATTGATAACAAATCCAAATTTATTGAATGGCTCAAAAACGAAAGATTTAACTTATCTACTTACCCACGACTTAGAAGTTTTTTAAAATAAATACATATGAAACAAAGAATCATAACATTAAACGAATTTGTTGAACAAAAACAAATTAATGAGGCATCAAAACAAGTATACGATTATAGTTGTCTAATGGTAAATGTAAATACCGACGGATGGGACAATTTTATTCATACATTGGTTGATGCCAATGATTTGTATACCGAAGAGGAAGATTACGGATTTGAAACAGAGCCACACGTAACTGTACTTTACGGCTTACACGCAGATACAGACATGGAAAAGTTAAAAAGTATGCTGCCATCTTTATCAACAATTGAATTAAGTTCGGATGCTATTAGCATTTTTGAAAATCCAAAATATGATGTATTAAAGTACGACATACAAGGCGATAATTTATTTAAGCTTAACAAAGAAATATGTGAAAACTTTGAATATACATCAGATTTTCCTGATTACCACCCACACATAACAATTGCATATTTAAAACCAGGTTGTGGTAAAAAATACGCAAAAGAATTAACTGAACCAAAACAATTTAATCCAGAAGTGTATACTTACAGTCATACAACTGGAGAAAAAGAATTCATCAACATTTAAACAAACAATTACATATATGGAAAAAAGAAAAATTTTCGTACTAGACACTTGTGTCATCTTGCACGACCACGCTGCATACAAAAAATTTGCAGAACATGACGTGGTAATTCCAATCGCTGTTCTTGAAGAACTAGATAATTTCAAAAAAGGTAATGAGCCTATCAATTATGAGGCAAGAGAATTTACCAGAGTAATTGATAAGTTATCAACAAAAGATGGATTAAATACATGGGTTGACATTGATGAGCCAGGTGCGGGAAAAATAAAAGTTTCGTATTTACGAGATACACCAGAAAATAGTGCAGTTAAGATTTTTCACGAAAATAAACCAGACCATAGAATTCTAGATGTTGCTTTAATGCAACAAGAAAAATACCCAGATGCAGATGTTATCTTAGTATCAAAAGATGTTAACTTGAGAGTAAAAGCGAAATCTTTAAGCTTACAAGCAGAAGATTATATTGCAGGTTCTATTCGTAATACAGATACAAGATTCACTGGAAAATATTTATTAAAGAACGCTCCTATCGAAGCTATTGATAAATTGTATCTTGAAACTGATGGTGTTCCGTTATCTGAATTTGCTGAATCTGAAGGTTTTCCTGGTGAAGGTGAAATTTTAACAAATACATATTTCATTATTAAAAACGGAAAGAAATCTGTTATCGCTGCGTATTCAACTGTTGATAAATGTTTACATCATGTTGAAAAGAAAAGTTCTGCAAATATTATGCCAAGAAATGCGGAACAAATATTTGCAATGGATGCAATCTTAGATAACTCAATCAAAATCGTATCAATACAAGGTGCTGCAGGTACAGGTAAAACATTAATTGCATTAGCTGCTGCATTAGAACAAATTGATGATTTTAATGAAATATATGTTGCTAGACCTATTGTATCTTTAAACAATAAAGATTTAGGTTTCTTGCCAGGCGATGTTGATTCAAAAATTGGCCCATACATGGACCCAATTTGGGATAACTTAAAATTCATCAAAACGCAATCTTACACTGTTAAAAAAGGTCAAAAGAAATTTGATGATACTACATTAAAAGATAAAATTGTTGTTACACCTTTGGCATTTATCCGTGGTAGAAGTTTATCGAATGTATTGTTTATTGTTGATGAAGCACAAAACTTATCACCGCTTGAAATGAAAACAATTATCACTAGAATTGGTGAAGGAAGTAAAATTGTATTCACGGGTGATGTTCAACAAATCGACAATCCTTTCTTATCGGCCGAATCATGCGGAGTTTCTTATGTAATCGAACGTCTGAAAGGCGAACCTATGTTTGCACACGTTACGTTAGAAAAAGGTGAACGATCTGCAGTTGCAACATTAGCAGCAGCAAAATTATAAGTTGCAATATTGACATATCGTATTTGAATATATAAAATAAAAAGTACGGTATGTCAATATGCATTTGTGAAAATTGCGGTAAAGAATTTGAAGAAAAGCCACGAAGTAAAAGATTTTGTTCGCAAAGTTGTGTTATTTCTTCAGGAAATAAAAAACGGTGGTCAGATAAAGAGCAACGGAAAATTTATGAAGAAAAATTAAAATTAGCTAGAGAATTTGCAAACACTGATGAAGTTCGAAATAAAATATCGAATACTGTAAAGGAATTATGGCAAAATGAAGAATATAGAAATCGAAATATGAATGCAAAGCATTCATCAGAAAAATTTAACATTGACAGACATTTAAAACAGAAGGAAACAAACAAATCACCAGAAACAAAACTCCGTAGACATAATGCAGGGGTTGAAATTTGGGCACGGCCAGAATACATCGATGTGTGGAAAGAAATTCGTAATTCTTGCGAATGGCAGGAACAACGATCTTTTAATTCTAAAAGAATGTGGCTGAATGACGAAATACGCATGACAATAACAAATGCAATAATAAAAAGATGGGAAGATCCTTTATACAAAGAAAATACATCTGTAAAAATAAGGGAACGAATGCAAGATCCCGCATACATTGAAAAAATTATATCAAGAGGTTATTCGTATAAAAAATTTGAATTGCCGTCTGGACGTATCGTAAATTTACAAGGCTACGAGCCTCAAGTGTTAACAGAATTACTGAAATCGTATGACGAACATGATATTTCTGTTGGCGTGAAAGAAATAAAGAATTCAATAGGGTGTATTAAATACGTCAACAATAATAAAGAACATGAATACTATCCCGACTTTTACATAAAATCAATTAACACAATAATTGAAGTTAAAAGTAATTGGACGTTTAAATTGCATGAAGAAGTTAATTTATTAAAAGAACAAGCATGTAAAAATAATGGATTTAATTTTGAATTCATTATATTAGAAAAAGGTGAAAGATCTGCTGTTGCAACATTAGCTGCATCTAAACTGTAATTTGATATGAATATATAAAATAAAGTATATCAATGAAACAAAGAATACCTACATTAGAACAATTTATTAACGAGAGCGTAAGAACCCCAAAATCGTGGTTTTCTATGTATGTTGTTAAAGCATACGTAAATAAAGAATTTGACATTAATAATCCTTCATCAGTAGCAGAATGGGACAAAAAATACAATGGCGGTATAGCACCGCATCCTGCATTTGATACTGTTGACATTGTAAAATACGCAATTGCAAAAGGTGAATATCCTGATGGCAAAGCACTTGACTAATTGGTAAAAAATACAAAAATAATTAAGTAGAATGAAACAAAGAATACCAACAATTGAAGAATTTGCAGTAAATGAATCTTCACAATTTTTAAACGAATCAGAACAAATGGTATCTGACTCTACGATAACTTCACAATCTGAATTGGAAGCATCTATATTAAAAAATTGGGGCCAAGCATTTTCTGATTTGGTTAACAAAAAAATAGGAATACAACTTAATATATCTGATGTTAAAAATTCAAGAGGATATATTGATATGACTATAAAACCTATTAACAGACATGAATACGGCATATTTCAATATGGCATGAATTCTGTAACAATTGATAATTTCTCTGGTAGAAAAATGCCAATGGGAAAAGAAGAAAACGGTGTTTTTACTTTCCCTGCATATATTTGGACAACAGTACATTTTGCGTACAATCATGGAACACCAAATATGGGCCAAGGATCTAACGGTTGTTCACTTTATTTTCCAGGTTCAACATCTGATAGCATATACTATGATATTGTTGAAAAGAAATTTTACACGGATAAAGAAGCACAAAGTCATTTTAAAAATTAATTAGTATAATGGAAAGAAGAATACCAACACTTGACGAATTCATCAATGAAAGTCAAATAATAAACGAATCAGAACAAATGGTATCTGACTCTACGATAACTTCACAATCTGAATTGGAAGCATCTATATTAAAAAATTGGGGCCAAGCATTTTCTGATTTGGTTAACAAAAAAATAGGAATACAACTTAATATATCTGATGTTAAAAATTCAAGAGGATATATTGATATGACTATAAAACCTATTAACAGACATGAATACGGCATATTTCAATATGGCATGAATTCTGTAACAATTGATAATTTCTCTGGTAGAAAAATGCCAATGGGAAAAGAAGAAAACGGTGTTTTTACTTTCCCTGCATATATTTGGACAACAGTACATTTTGCGTACAATCATGGAACACCAAATATGGGCCAAGGATCTAACGGTTGTTCACTTTATTTTCCAGGTTCAACATCTGATAGCATATACTATGATATTGTTGAAAAGAAATTTTACACGGATAAAGAAGCACAAAGTCATTTTAAAAATTAATTAGTATAATGGAAAGAAGAATACCAACACTTGACGAATTCATCAATGAAAGTCAAATAATAAACGAAAGTATTTATGAAGTAACGTATGCGGAAGTAACACTTAAAAATTTAGTATTTCTTGCTTCGAATTACGTTAAAAATCCTACTATTATTTATGGCGTGCCAACAAAAAATTTCAAATTGCAATTAAATGTAGAGGAAATGGGTTTTAAATGCAATCTGTCAACACCATACAAATACCGAGAACTTTGGTCAAGAACGCAAGCAAGATTATGGGCAAATCGTCCTGTTATTTTAATGTATGATGATATAAATGGCGATTACGTATATTTTGATGGACATAGTAATCATATTGGGATTGGCGTTAATACCATAGTATCAAAATTATCAGATTTCATCAAGTCATTAAAAGACAAAAAAGAGTTAAATTCCGAAGATGATTTTCAAAGTGTTGTTCCAACGTTACTGGCTTGGAACAGTGATATGATAAAAAAATAAAAATTTTTGAAACTATTTTATACTTGTGTATAATATATAAACAAAACAAACAAATACAAATTCTGATTGAAGATTAAATACTGCAACTAATTTAAACTAGAAGCATTAGTCTAATCTCGAAGGAAAATCAATCGCCTTCATACATTAACCGCTGCAAATGCCGTTCGTTATCGAAACATTGCGGAACAAAGGATTATCGGAGGGTGCTCTGCAAATACACAAACTGCGAGACAGTAAAATCTCAAAGTTAATCTGTTCAGAATTTTGAAAATATAAAAGGTTAGTTACAGCAACTCAAAAAGTTCAGCAAAAACTATAAACACTAACCTGCAACATTATTAGGAAGGTTGCCTACAGCAATTATTGAAAACTAATTTGACGTCCCACTGGTTTACCAGTAATCGTTTAACTATCAATCAATGCGCAACCTGTAAATTTATTCGCGAGAATACAATTTCGTCCGCTTTGTTGCAGACTTAAACGTATTCTCGCTTTTTTTGTAAGAAAAAAGCATATTATAAAAATATTAACAATAAAAACAAATTATTATGGCAAACGCTTTATTACAGTCTATGACAACAAACGACGCAAGAACTGCAAACGGTATGTTAACAAACTCAACAACATCAAGTTACTGTGTTGACCTTTTCTTCGCAATAGGAGCAATGAGAGCAAACAGAGATAACAAAGTAATGATGGAAAAATTATCTGATATGTTCGATGGTGCATTCGCAGAAAACCCATTAGTTGCAATGAAAATTTTATTCTGGTCTCGTGACATTCGAGGTGGTGCTGGAGAACGTGAAGTATTCAAAAAATTGTTAAATCACTTAGCAACAAAAAACGTTGAAGTATTGTTAAAGAACTTAACAGTTATTCCAGAATACGGAAGATTCGATGACTTATTTGCGGTATTCTCAACACCTGCTGAAAGAGCAGCAATTGATTACATAATCGCAGTTTTACTTGGAGACAATAACATGAAACCGTTATGCGCAAAATGGATGCCTCGTCTTGGTGGAAAAATATCTAAAGATAAAAAATTAATTGCAAACAAAATCAGAACTGCAATGGGTATTTCGCCAAAAGATTATAGAGTTCTTTTATCAACATTAACAAATGTTGTTGAAACAGCAATGTGCAATAAAGATTTTTCATCTATAGATTATCAAAAAGTGCCTTCGCTTGCAATGTCTCGTTACATGAAGTCATTCGGAAAAAATGACCAAGAAAGATTCAGTGCATACGTAAAAGCAGTTGAAAAAGGTGAAGCAAAAATCAATGCCGGCGCAATATATCCTTACGACGTAATCAAAACTGTAAGTACAAACGAAAACGCTGCACAAGCGCAATGGAACGCATTACCAAATTTTCTTGAAGGCAACAATGAAAATATTATATCAATGATTGACGTTTCAGAATCAATGACAAGTTCTTCTGGAAAAATAACTGATAACTTATATGCTGGAGATGTTGCAATATCGTTGAGTATGTATATTGCTGAAAGAACAGAAGGCGCGTTTAAAGACCACTTTATTACATTTACAAGTCAACCAACATTGCAGAGAATGACTGGTTCTTTATCGCAAAGAATTAGACAAATCAAAGGTCCTAAAGGATACGATACAAATCTTAGTGCTGCATTTGAATTGATACTTAATGCTGCAGTAAACGGAAACGTACCTGTATCTGAAATGCCAACAAAGATTCTTATTGTATCAGATATGGAATTCAACGGAAGTTATATTCGCGGAGTTGACGCATCAGCATGGCAAATGATTTCGCAAAAATACGAAGCGGCAGGATATACAATGCCAACAATTGTATTCTGGAAAGTAAACGTTATAAAAATGGAAAATAACCCAGTTAAATTTGAC
>JALOBO010000163.1 GCA_023228225.1 Clostridia bacterium | reverse complement strand
ATTCATACCGAATACTTCATTCTGCATTTCTAATTTAGCATTAGATTTTAATTCCGGAGAACTAACAATGAGTAAAACTTTATCTTTCATTTTAGGTTTAGAGTTAATCAAATCAGATAATTGTGTTTTACTTACAGAACTCAATAACCCACTTAATTCATCTTTTTGCATACCATCTAATTCAGTATCTATAATTGATTTAGTAATATTGGCAAAAGACGGCGACAATTCTTTGGTATGTAATTCACCAGCTGACACACTTCCACTAAAGCAAACACACACTAATAACACAATTAAAATTAGAAATAATTTATGTCTTAATTTCATAGAATTATGATAGGCAGTCTGTATATATAAACGTAAGCAATAAAACATCCAATGAATTTTAATAATATAAATATGAGTATGATTTTAAAATTAATAAATGTGCGGTTTAATTCGCATAATATATACTAATCCTGCAATAATCACACCTGACATTACCAAACAAACAATTTCATATGGTGGAAATAAATTCGGGAGCATTCGCATGATATAATTGGATAAAGCAGATGGCATACCCATTATTCCATACCAAATAGCAATTCCTAGACAACAAATCACACCCGATATCACACACCATATACTATATCGTTCCCATACAAAATATACAAGTAAAATAACGACAATACAAATTACGCAAAACAATATCGGATTCATTGTCGGCATATGACCTGACGTAGTAAATGGATACATCCAATCATTAAATTTCAAGCTATCGGTAATCTGATGAGAAATACATCCAATGCCAACACACAATAATAATATCTTTTTTCTATTTTTAATTATACAAATTATACCTATCGCGCAAATAATAAGTGCAAACGGCAATGTGTGCGCATAAATTCTTCCCCAATTCAAAGATTCTCCTAATACCATATAACCTAAGGGTTTATCAATTAAATCAGGAAGGATAGCACCAAATCCAGAATAGGCAATTGCTAAGGGATGACGTAATAATAAAGCACAGATAATGCCTATTGACAATCCTAATACTAAATGTTGAAATATTAACATAATATATACTTATAATACATGCTTGGATTTATATATTTCGATTTAATACTAGCATTCAAAATAAATAAAGTATAACCATCTAGTATAATTATACTTTATTATCGAAACAGTCTCAACATTCATCATCGATTTTGTGATTGAAATTCTTGTGAACGAATTACAATATCCTGTAATGTGCGCGGAGTATAATCCATTAATTTAGTCATGCATCCCACATTGAACGAACGATTCATATCCGGATGCAATACAATAGGATGATGATTCAAATGAATATGACCATATAAATGATACCCACCATTGAATTGTTTATCCCAAACAGCCATTGGGTAATGGCATAAAGATACTGTTACTGGTTCGTTAAATAGATAATCGCCAACCCGTAAACATTCATGATAGCGCATACTATTATGCTTATTTTCTTGTTCGTCCATCCACTTATCATGATTACCACGCAAAAATATTTTTCGTCCTTTTAACTTATTGAAAATATTAATAGTTTTATAATAATCATAATATGAAGCATCGCCCAAGATATATACAATATCAGCATTAGTGACAGCCGCATTCCATTTAGTCATTATCAATTGTTCATTTTCTTCAACTGTTGCGACCGGTCGTTTATCTAAAGCTAAGATTTTTTCATGCCCCAGATGTAAATCTGATATATAAAATTTTGCCATATACTTATTATTTGTTTTCTATCTTTATAATACCTTGGTAGTTAACGCAAACGAAAGGAGTCAAACCTCTGATATTATCGAGACACTTATTTTCAAAATAGGCTTCTTACCACTAGAATACGTTTGCCCAAATAAAAAGATTAGTGATATAATACTGATGTTAAGTCAGTGTGATTTCGAAAAAACTCATCTCCTGTTTTCATCGCATCAGTGAGGTTTGAATATTTCCAACTGAAACACGATACATCAGATGGTTTCCCAGTGTGAAATTCGTACTGATTATTAGCATATTTAACAATATAACCAATAATTTTTCTATTAGATTTATACAAATGAATTATTTCAGGTTTAGTAGTCATTTTTAATCACTTTACTATTAAACCTTTATATATATAAACGTATGCCTACCACAAATGTAAGTAATCCAAACATTTAAATATTCCTAAAATAAATAAATAAACATATAGCAAGTAAGTCCTTCCTGAAACGGATGATGATACTTTGAAGTATGCGGGACAAATTAAGGAAGGGTTTGCTGTATATTAATTTTATTTTTAATTGTAGAATCATCAGTTAAAATATACTGATTAAAACTATCTACTTCTGGGAATACACCATTACCATCTCTATAATCATTAGCAATTTGTATAGTTAACCATTTAATATAATTGCGATGTGTTTTTCTATAGTCTAATGCCATTCTGCAATAATCGCCAACTCGATACCACGGAACTAATCCGATATAAGGAATGCAATTACTATCAATGATACTATCTGGTATGCGCGCTAAAGCAAATACACTAGCGGCTTGTTCCCCGTATGGTATATCAAATGATGTAAAATACTGTAGAATATGTCCTAATTCATGGAAAACACTATTCATCGAACAATGATAATTAATATTGAAATTTATTTCTGGTATACCAGTATGTATATCAACATATGCAATTGCAAATTTTGAACCGCGCGTTCCATGTCTGGATAACGTTATTGGAAATGTTATCTCTGGGAAATAGTTAAGCGCTTTAGCTACTTTATTAATTAATTCATCGGCATCAGGATGTTCAAAAAAAGTAGATGAATAATTGAATTTCTCCTCTAACGACCGAAATGAATTATCCAGTATCAATTGCTCAGTCATGCGGGTCACTCCATAATCCAGTAATTTCATTTTTTAATTCCTTTGACGAATGAGAACGAATCGGATATACAGTTCCCGTGACAGGATTTCTAATTGTTCGATTAAACTCACGATATTTGAGTTTTAACAATGTATGAATATACGCTTTTTTATCTAATTTTTCAAATGTATCACTACCATAAATACACTTTATTTCATTAAGATATTCATCTTTCGAACTAAATCCTTCTATTGCCCATAGCGCATCATAGTGATTATCAATTATTAAATCGCAAAATGGCACTTCATAACAATTAATAAGTATATAAATGCCATTCTTTAAAATAGTAACATCCCCGATATCACCTTTTACTGCATCTCTAAGCGTAATAATTACGTCAGGATTGTGATTCAAATGTTTACACCAATTATCTTCAGTGAATTTAATTGTAAATTGTTTCATAATTCCTCTAACTAATTATAATATTAATACATCCATACATCACGCGTTCACTTATAGTTATATCCAAATATTATGTGTAAAAGTCTAATATGTAAAGGTAATGGTTTTGAAAAAGGTACTATTTCCAATACATGTATAATTAATAATCGATTTGCATGATAACCATAAATACGATGAATTTCATCTTCAAACGCTTGTTTAGTTCTAAAACCTGCCTCTCGATAAAGGTATTTATAAGTGGGTAAAGCACACATATTAATACTATATTGCTCGGTAAGCACATACTTATAGGATTCTCCTATAGACCAATCTCCAACATAAGTGTAATCGCCAACTTTTCCATAAAACCATCCTCGAACAAAAACTATCTTATTACAATCATAATTTAAATGCCGGGCAAGCTCTTTATCATTAAAATTGCAGTCAAATTGTTCAACTTTCATGTCTGAATAAGCTAATGAGTATTGTTTAACTGGCATGTCTTTAATAAGTGTCATTTTAAATCATTCCAAATTGCATATAACTCTTCGTTCTCATGAATAATAATCTTATCGTTTATAGCATATATTACCCCACTAATTTTCGACTGCCACCCAACTAGCATATGTCCGTCCCAGGTAAAGACGGGTTTGGTTTTTCCATTCTTTAAGACCGCGCACAAAGATAATTCGTCACCTGCCATTTTACATCTTGTCACAAAAAAATCCTTTTCGGGGTTGTCATTTTTATGTAATTTGATAATATATGAATGACAGATATTATATGCACCTTTCACATCATAATGCATCTGGTAACCAC
>JALOBO010000162.1 GCA_023228225.1 Clostridia bacterium | reverse complement strand
ATCATACTTTAACTGTTCTACTGCCTTATACGCGGAAAGGAATCTAAATGGCAACTGTTTTGACTTGATTACTCTTTCTCTGTCTGTTAATATTGGCAACACATACTTATTAACATCTACATTATTTTCAATGAAGTTTCTAAGATTTCGCATCATCGCCATATATCCCATAGATGGTATTATAGCCTCCCATGTTACCTTATTTGAACCATTAGCAGATATGTATGTCTCCCAGGTTTTAGGTGTTGATAATGTTTCATTTGATATCTTATCAAAGAGGTCTTGTTGGTGCTGATCTTTAGGTGACGGATGACAAAGATAAAGGGCGTCTTTCAATCTAACTGTACCATCTCTATTGTATTTGGCGAACTGGTATTCATCGAACTTATTAAATGCACTTGCTACTCCGTTCTTTATGAACATCGGTAATTTATTATTCCTACCATATACATCATTGTAGCGAAATTGTAGTGCAAGCAATTCTGTTATCTCATCAACCCTACTAATAACACTGGTCACATACTTTCTTGAATCTGTTATACCATACGTTGCATTTGCATATTCCACAAGCAACACTAATGGCACAGACCTAAGGTTCATTACATGTCGTGCATATACAGCAAGTTTTAAAACGAATTCAGGATCTTGGCTTAATACTACCCGTATACTATTCAACATCTCTTCATCTGCATCTTTACCAGATGTATAGAACTTCGATTCACCAACCAAGGATGTAACTACCCTTGATATTAGTTCTTCCTTACAATCCATTTTATATGCCTTGCTACCCTCTTTATTCAGGATAGGTGGCTCCACTTCTTTCTTGTTAAACTTCATAATAATCAGGAGAATATCTTGTTTTCACAGCCTTAAACTATAAGATGGGAGGACAATCAATGATGGTAGAATTTACCAAGTCGAAGTAACCATCATTTACACACCCCATCTATGGAGCGATAGTCAAACAGGGAGAATAATCAGACATAGTATAGTTTTCAATTTCAAGTCGAAGTAACTATATCTTACGCAGCCCCGTTGTATAAGAGATATTAGACTTAATACCTCTTAAATGTTACGCTCTTACACTTTCTTTCTATTTCTTTTCTTAAACACCTTACCTCCACAAAATGGACATTCTTCTGGTTCTTCACGCAACCATCTATTACAATACACACACTTTACTGCATCAGGATTTTTCATGTATCACTCCAACATTCATATTATTATACACTACACAATTATCCGGTACATCAGTTAATACTACTGTATTTGCCCCAATAACAACATTATCACCTACTGTTATTGGACCAAGCACAGTGGCTCCAGCCCCTATAAATACATTGTTCCCTATGCATGGCTGTACCTCTGCTCCATCAAACTTCCATCTGGTCCCAATTGTTACATTCTGCTGTATTCTACAATTCTCACCCAACTTTACTCTTGGACCAATGCATATTCCTATTGGGTGTGGGAATTCAGTAGACTTTGGTATATTCTCATAATATAAATCACATGTCAATACGGTACGTAATGAGAATCCATGAGATAGGCACTCATAGGATTTCTCTATTACACATTTAATATTCCATTTAATATTCCTCATCACAGAAATCAGAAATGTCATCTTCATATTCTGTTACCTCAAGGCCCGCTTGACTTATTATATTTATCGCATCGTTAAATGTCATATTCATTACCATATCCTTATTACCCTCATTTATGGTACATACAACATATTGAACAAATAAATATTCTGTTGATAGCATAGTAAATGTATTACTATTACTATATTTAAGGTTATCCAAACGATACTCCACAGTGGGACTCTAGATGCTTAAGTAGTTTCTCCCATGATGGGTTCTCTAGGTCTGGTATCTTATCTCCATATCTACTACCACAATCATCAGTAGTAAATTTCATAATGCGCTTACCACCAATTAATTCAATTGTTGCAATCACATCAAAGATATGCTTACTATTCTTCTGCCATCGTGGTCTTGCAAATCCAAGATCAGAGCCTGAACTACTTATTGCATCTTTGGCCTTATATGTACAGATTACATTACATCCTGACATTTTCAACTTTGTCATTATAGTTTCATATCTTTTATTAGCTTTCCCCCATTCCAATCTATTGACTTTATCTGCATCCTTCCCTATGTGTGATACACCTGGAAGTTCACCAAGCCATGTACCTAACCAATCCCATATGTCTGAGGCCGAATCTATTACGATTGTAATATCTTCTTCCTCTCCATTCTTCACAGCAAGTAATATCTTATTTACTGCATCATCAAGAACATCAAGGATTTGATTATAATCAATGTTATTCCCTGTCTTTAGCCCTGAGAATTGTAATATCTCAGCAACAAATACACGCTTCTTAGTTTTATCATCAAATGATTGGATATTAACCTTTAGACCGGACTCAGTATCAATCGCATAGATTTTACCATTTGGTGGCGTAAGACAGAAATATGACTTACCAACCTTTGCCCTCCCCCATATAGCAATCTTAAGTCCTTTGTCTGCTGTCAACTCAGTTGCAGGCTTATACAACTCTGATAATAACCTATCAGACTTACTTACCACACTCTTTTCTTCTTGTTTACCAAATGCCAATTATGCACCATCCTTATTCATCTTGATATTGCTCCCATCACAGCATATACCATAATAATAGTTATGATTACACCATATATCATGCTTACCACTAACATTGCAGTAGTTAGCCATGACACTGTTATACCCGTTAGTTCAATTATAAATGGCAATATCAAATATATGCTTACATAATACTGTATAATTATTCCTATTCCGGGTATAATTGATATAAGAGCCGCTGCACTATATAGGAATGACAATGCGAATATTGCAATTGCCCCATTAATTCCATCATATACAAAGTACCCCAACACACACCAGAATAAGGTCATTAATAGTGGTGATAAATATCCCGTATTACTCATTCAATCCCTGACAGTATTTCTTCTATATCACTATTAAATCCTATCCACCGTTTAGACATTCTAAAGTAATGTTCAAAGAATTCTCTGTGTGTACCTGCTGATACAGCAGCACCAAGGAATATATGTAAGGCTGCTGCAACTTCTTCAACATCCTTTGCAGTTTCAAATGCAGAGTAGATATGATCCATTACATCCTTATTTACATGAATACGATTATTAACTTGGCGTATCTCTGACCACTCTACTTTATATCCATCATATGTATTATATGATGATGGAATATTTCGCAAGTTATTCATATTTATTAGTCTCCTAAAAAATAATTTTAGAATTCAAAGTCTTTGAGGTCTTCCAGTGTCTTACCAACAGCCCCAACATTGGGATTAACTACTGCATTATAACACTGAAGTGACTTCGTATATCTTGGATCCTTTGCTTTCTTAAAGTACCCCACAACAATAACATCAGTTCCAACAGTTGCATCCTTAAATGCATCAACAGCATCATCACTTACTGCGAATGCTGTGAATCCAGAACCAACTTCATTATTCACACTCATCATCTGTCCACCAATGCTGGTTGTACCAACCGAATGCACAAAGCCCTTGACAAGAACAGTACCTTTAATCTCTTCGTCAAGAGCACCTTCTACATCTGTAGCCATGTCAGACTTTGCTGCTGCCTTATACACTTCATTGTAAAACTCTGCATCTCCCTTGGTATCTACCAGACGCGGCTTGGGTGTATCATTAAGATAGATTACTCCAGATTTCTCACTCTTAGTACCATACATATCATACACAGAGCCTGCAACTACATCAACATTACCAGAGAGTCTTGTAATTTCTCCATCAACAATACCAATGATATCACGGGACATGATAGTCTTGAAAGGCTTGTTGTATCCGTAATTCTGCTTGGTCTTTGCATCATCCCAAAATTCGCGTGTATCAAATGCAAGAAGCCAATTACCATCCTTGGCCTTGAGTGCATTCTTTGTGCCTTCCTTGACAATCTTCACTGCACCTGTCTCAAGTGCTCTTGATGGAGCCTCATTATATGTCTCAACTGCTGAATACCTGGAGCCAAAGTTAGTATCCCTGAGTTGTCCTGCTGCTACAACAGTTACTGTGAATTTATCCGACTTGGATGCTGCGATGAGTTCCCTG
>JALOBO010000026.1 GCA_023228225.1 Clostridia bacterium | reverse complement strand
ATAATTCCTGAAAAAATTGAAGTAGGTTTCAATAAAAGACAGCATAAGCATATTAGAGGTGTAGATGGAGAATACTTTGATGGCCCATCATATTTACTTGGATATGCAACTTTTAGAGACAAAGGCAAATTACGTAAAGAGACATCTTGGGAAGGATGGCGAGATAAAAATATTGCGCCACAGGTTCTCGACAATATTCCACGTGAAGGTTTTTACTTTAGTGAATTTGATAAAAGAAGTTCCGAATGGTTTTCTTCTGGACGAACAATGTTCAGAATATCAGATCCTTATGGATTTGACCTTGAAATCACAGCAGCAAATTTAGTTGCATTGGTTTGCAATTCAACAATCATTGAAGGAAAACTTGTTGGCACTTGTGTATGGGCATGGGAAGGTAAAGATCTTGCTTTACTTGCAACAAATTCTGCATTATATGAGTCTGCCACAGAATCAACAAGAAAGAAAAATGCAATTACAATAAAACCTACGGATTTGTTGAATGGTGATGAAATCGAAATGAAGAATGAAAAAATATACACATACATTGGCAAATGCTGGGGTATTTCTGCAAGTCATTCATTCAGTGCGTACAGATCTTCTGCTCATTACACAATAAAAGACGAACGTTTACATGTGCTAATGGATTCAAATGGCGATTATGAATTCTTCACATCATTACAAGTAATAACAAAGAAGCCATCTGGAAAATCTGTTATTTCTATTGAGGAATTTGTCGATACATATAATCTTGCAAAACAAAGTTATGATTTGAAAGTTTTAAAAAATGAACCGCCAAATTATGCACCAAATAAAATTAACATGCGACAATCGAATGCTAATTATTTGTTGTCATTGAACAAAATTAAAGTATCAAGTGTTTTTGAAGAAGCTGTTAACATTGACGAAGAAATTGTAAAATGGAAATCGAAATGCTCACGTGGATATTCAACATCATTATATCCAATGATATCTAAAAGTCGTGGAACATTTAAATTTGTCGGCAACGGATATCTTAATGAGCCATACAGAAATTCGTACAGTTGGGTACAATCTGATATAGAAAAGGTAAGTACTTATGTAACTGGAAAGTATACATTAGATGAAAAGAATAACAAAATAGTTATCAATATAGAAAAACCTGACAGATATTCTTACAGAAGTGAAGAAAAAACAATGAAAGAATCGGAGATTCGTAATGAATCTTGGTTCAGATATTTTATTGAAGTAAACGGAATTAAATATTTAATGTAATATGAAAGTAAAAGTAATCAGCGGAAATTATCCTAGCGATATTGAAAATGGTATGAATAATTGGTTGATATCTGAAGAAGCTCAAGGTATCGAAGTATTGCAAATGACGCAATCACAATCAACAAAGGAATCGACACATTACCTCGAAGTATGTTATACATTAACAATTCTTTACAGATAAATAATGAGATATTTTATTTTTTACTATATATACATGGAAGGACGAAAAGATGAACGTTCGGCTTCCGGCTACGGTATTCATTACGTTGAATCAGAAACAATGCCATTGTATTCAAAATTGAAACAACAAATAATGGATAGAAATACAAGTACGTCTAATCTAATTATCACAGGGTTTAATGAATTCAAAAGTAAAGAGGATTATGATAACTTTCAACAATAATACATATAACCTTCCTAAGTATCCTGAAGAAATTCAGGATTACTTAAGATCGTTTGTTCCTACATTAAAAGCAGTATTGATTGATGACGCTGCATCAAGAAACGAGATGGTTACCGATGCGCCGGATGAAGTTTATGAAGCAGCAATAACTAGTGTTTATGGCGAAAAGACATTAAAAAACTTTATCGAAGACGGCACTATTTGTTTATATCTAACAGAACCTACAGAAGAAGAATTGCTATTAGAAATACAAAACTGCGCGTCAACAGTGTTTCTTTACAATTTAAAACGTAAAGGTTTATTGGATTCGATTGACGATGAAGATGGAGTTGAGGTATTCTTTATCAAAAACAAAAAAGCAATCAAAGATATTATAGATAATAAGTAATGGAAAAAAGTGTTGAAATAGAACTAACGAATAAAGTTAGAACAGATCTTGTAAAACACCTTAAAGATTTATTGCAAAAAATTGAAACAAACGAGCCATTTCCAGAAGGCGAGCAAACGTTATCTGATTTATACGAATTTGATAACAGAATCGAAGAATGCCTTGGCTGCTGGTATTACTAAACTTTCTTTAGATACATACCAATATCATAAGCTTTATTTTTCAAATACATTGCTGTTTCAAGTCTGAAAAGCGGTGCTTCATTTGCACGTTTGAATAAATGGCCATCGATGTATAAATCGAATGTTATTAAACTATACTTTCCTTTTACGGTATCATACGTATGCACATTTTTTGCTAAATTTGTACGTATAAATGTAGTTTTAAGTTTTGCATCTTTTCTTAAATACCCGCGAATATCATAGACATTTTTATTATAAGATTGCTGTTCAAATTTGCCGTTTATGATATGTTTTTCAATATAACTTAACATTGTTGCAATTTGTTCATTATCGAATAATTGAGTATCATTTTCTTTCGGGTGCTGATTATAAATAGTCATTGTCACATCTATAATGTTATCTTCCGTAACCACAACATCCATTCCTGGACGTAATACTGTTCCTGAATCTTCAATTACCTGTGTCACAATTGCGGAATTTGATAATACTTCAATATCGCCCCATCTTTCCCTAGGCAGCGATTTAACGCCATCCCAATATCTTTTTGCAGAATAATAAGAAAGAATTCTTTCAGCTTCCTCTGGATTTTTTTTGAAATCATTAATAGTTAATGTTTCATAATACGGGGTCATTCGTTCTCTCATAAATTCATCGCCTAAGCTATCAATAATCATTGAATCTGTCATAAAAAGACTTCCAACTGGTTGCACTACATATAAATATCCTTTGTCTGAAAATCGCGTTCTTGGGATTATGCTTGAATATACGCAATCGAAACGTGAAGGTCTATCAGGATAATGTTTTTTTCTGAAAAATTCTAATCCAATTTCCATTGGATCATTTGCAAGCCAATGAACGCCATCACCATTTTTCTGTGAAGTAATTACATCACCTACTTTAAATTTTGCCATTGAATGATGATATAAAGTACTATTATTCGATAATTCAAATAATTGTGTGCAATCATTAAATTCAAATGATTCAAATGTAGGTATTCTATTTTTCATTATTCTCTATGTAATATTCCATGTTTAAAAAGTTTGCAACTTCATCTAATGATTTCAAATAAGTACCGCCATTAGATGCAACCATTACGCCAACTTTATCCAAACTTTTGTTTTGTGCTTTATCGAATTCTTTATCTTCATCTGTTGAAACAAAACAAAAAACAGTTTTTTCTGGACGTTTATTTGAATCGTCAACTACTTCAGCAATTGAATAACTGCCTGTCATTTTTGGTGTAATAACGTACAAACAAAAATCGCATGATTCCCGTTGTCTTAATTCTTCTTGATAGCATTCTTCGGTCCAATCTGGAACAACTGGATTGAAATAGTCAATCTTAAGTTTTTTGATTAATTCATCACGCCATTTAGATTCATTACATGTGCCACCTAGGAACACTTTTTTGTTCCAAATTTGTTTTGCTTCATTCATATTTAATAGTTGTTTAAATTGCATTATTCTAAAGATTTCGGTTTTGTTATATATTGATACATATATTTTAAGAATCCGTCAATTACGTCTTTGCATTTTTTTCTTTCCTTTTCGTCGTTATCGAATACATGACCTCTATAATCGAAATAGTCAATGTATAAATAGAAAATATTGGATTCTTGATAGTCTTTAAACGGTGTTTTAATTTTACGTAAAATATCAGAATCGGAATATCCCATTCCTCTGAATTCTTCTACGCATTCAACCGCAAATGCCATCATTTCTTGTTTGCTTGACAAATATTTAAAACGGTTTGATGGGTCTTTACCTATTTTTCCTAAAATGTTGTAAAAGTCATAAGAATTTCTTCCCATTCGTATTTTATCTAATTGGCCTGCATGCGTTCTTTCATGCGCAAGAATTCTTGCAAGAACTGTTCCAAATTCATCATATAATTCTTCGTCTTCAAATGTTTCATAAAAATAATCTGCATAATCAACAATTATGTTGCCGTCTTGGTCAATTCGTGATTGAATCAGTCCGACTCTAGTCATATCATCAAATGCAGATTGTCCACTGTTACTTTCAAAAGAAACTAAAAAACTTCTAAATGCTTTATTTAAAATTGTTTCAACTTCAAGGTTTCCTAAATTTTTTTCTAAAATTTGAGATTTTAATTTAGTAAGAATCCGTGTAACAAATGATGTATCTGTAAATGGAAATTCTCGTTCAACTATGAAGTCATCAAATGCTGGTATTCTGTTTTTCATTGTGTATGTATATTTTTCTTTGTAATGGCACATGCAGTATAAATTTAAAAATTATCAAATTTCTTTAAATATGTCAATAGTTTTTTTACCTGCAATTTGATATGCACCTATTCTATGAAAACCATCAAGCAATCTATAATTTGAATCTACAACAATCGGATTTAATTTTTTATTGCTTTTTACCATTTGAATAAGATTTTGTATATGCTGTAATTCTGACTGTTCTCTTTTAATGGCATCTTTATAGTATTGTGTGCCATCATCTTCATCGAATAATCGGTTTAATCTGCGTTCTTGTTTCTTTAAAATATCAACATTTTTTTCTGACCAATTAATTTTTGAAATACTAACATTATCTATTTTTTGAAATTTTGCCGATGATTTTATTGATTGCCAAGTGTCGTCTGGTCTTGCACCATTTTTTTGCAAATCTATAATGTCAGAACTAGTGAAAATTTCATTCGACGATTCATTAATAAAGTCCTCTAACGTAGGAATTCTCTGTTTCATTTTTCTTTATGATGTTAAAGTTTTTTTCTTGCAAAATACAAAGTTCTTTTATTTTTGCAATATCTTCTTTTTCTAAATCAAACCATTCGCCGATAATGTTTTTATGTTTCATTGACCGTTGAATGGATCTTTCTAATTTCATTCCATGAACCGTTTCAAATTCAAATACAATATCCAGTAAAGATCCGTTTGCTGTCTGTAGTTGTCTCTTACGATTAGCCACGTCTTTGCTATAACCTATTTTGTATTTTTCTCCGTCTGTTATGATATATAAGCTTTCCATTATTTTTTAGTATTAGGTGCGAAAAATGCTCCGTATTTTGCATTTGGAAAATAATTTATAACTGAATCATCATTCATTACAAATTGTATGAAATCAACTCCACCATTGCCTTTTCTCCATTCCAACGTTTTATAAATATTAGAACCGTAAATGTCAAGTCCTTTAATTTTTGATTGACCTGATTTTAATAAATGTATTTGGTTCTCAGTTCCTGTGATGATAATTTCAGGCGCTTTAATTTCCTTGAGCTTTTCTAAACGGACTTGTTTGTTTTTGATAATGTAATCTAATACAGTTTCACGTTCTGTATTTTCTCTAGGAACAGATTTTGCTTCATTAACAAAATCATCAAAATTTGGTATTCGTTGATTCATTGTTACTTTATAATTTTGCATTTTATGATTGGTGTGTCTAAATATTCGTATGAATTATCAGTTATTATAATCTCATGATCACAATCAAAAACTACTTCTGATTCAAAATCATTCGGAAATCTGTAATATGTAGTGCCAGACGGAACTACTATTTGCAATATAACTGGTGATTCAAAATTTTCTTTGTTTTCTAAAAGATAATTAATGTCAAATGATGTTGACAGTATTCCTTTTTCTGTAAACTTTTTTCCTTTGCTTAATGAAAATGGAAAATCTTCAGAATCAATAATACGGAAAACCGTTACTTCTTTTGATGTTTTAAATAAGTCAATTGCATTTCCTACATCAGTTGCAACTGACCAATCATGCTCACTCATTTTTGAATGATCTGTTCGTAATTTTCTGTTTATTTCCTCAAATGCAAACAAGTTCTGTTTGTAAAATTTCAAACCAGCATTTGTAATTGCTTTTGTGCGTAATGCCGCGCCTTCATTAAAAACTTTATTGAAAAATGTAACTTGTGTTTTCTTGTCTTTTTCTTCTTGTGATTCTTGGCCCTTTGTTCTTTCGTAAATTGTTTCCATTGCATATTCCATTGCATATGCCTTAACCATGTTTGGGTCTTCAGGTTCGATGCCATGACGTTTATCATTTGCAATTATATGTTTTACGTTATCCTCAATCAATTTCTTGAAGTCGGGAAATTTATCGAAATACTTCATACGTTCAATATGCTTTTCTAGCGCAGCTAATACAAGTTCGGCAATTTTTTTGTTTTTTGCAATTTCATCACTATTTGGCGCAAACAATTTTATCATGCCATCAGCAACAATTTTAGCAGATGCAACGGTCATTGGAATCCATTCATAATTAGATTCAAATATAAAATCATCAAAATTTGGTATTCGTAGCTTCATTATTGAAAATTAAAATTTTGTACGTTTTTGACTATTTCTTTTTTGTAATTTGGCCAGGAATCACCTTTTTTAACATTGTATCGTAAATCTTGAAAGTTTGGCAAGTCATAAACATTCTTAACGCCTTCTCTTGCTTCATAATCATAATATAATCCGTTATACAAAACAAAAGCATGTGGTGCCATGCCGTATGGACCGTGACTTGATAATGCTTTACCAAATCCTTTTTCCTCTAAAAATTTTGCAACGAATGTACAAGAACTCATCGTAAATTCCATAGGATTCCAGGCTTGTGGATTTGGATGTCCATGTTTTTTGCAAAAATCATAAAACTCTTGGTTACCGCGCAGTCCTGCTAATAGTTCGCTAATCGAACCAGGTTCATATTTTATTCCTGCTTCAAACAGGAAATTGTCAAACGTAGGTATTCGTTGATTCATGATAAACTTTTTTTACTTTATGTATATAATTATATATTACATAAAAAGATTAGATAAATAATGAATCAAGAACTTGAAGATAAAATAAACGAATATATTGACATGTTCGTTAAAAATCATGGGTGGACAAATTTCGAGTTCAGGACAGGTCAAAAAGAAGCAATTATTGATGTTGTTGCAACATGCATGGGTGAAGAAAAAAAGATATATCTTATCGACGCACCAACAGGTAGCGGTAAATCATTAATTGCATTATGCTCCTCATATGTATTAAACAGATTCGGCAAAAAAGGATATATTCTATCATCAGATCTTGCATTACAAGACCAATACGAACAAGACGTATTGAAATTGCATTTAGGATTTGGAAGTGTAAAAGGTGTTGATAATTATCTTTGTACAGAAAACCAAGAAAAACATAGTCTTGGTGAATGTAAAATGAAGCACTTAAATTCAAATGCAACAAAACAACTACCATGTTATAAGGACTGCCCTTATTATTTTGCAAGAGATTACGCAAGTTTTACTCCAACATCAATATTCAACTATTCGTATTATTTGATACAAATGAATTACGTATTGGAAAAAATGACGGATTCGTCTCATGCGTTATTTGATGAACGTGATTTTATTATATGCGATGAGGCGCATAAAGTTGTTAACATTGTACAAAAACACTTTAGTCCTATTGTAAATGATAATACATATCCTATGCTTGAACGTTTACGAGGATTCCTTGCTGAACATTCAATGGCAGTTCCGTATAGCGGATATGAATTGAAAGAAATCATAAATAAAATTGTTGCTGAAGACGATAATGCAAAATTGTTTATTCATAACAGAATGTTTGAGAAAATGCTTCATTCGTTTGTTCAACACGCCGATGAAATAAAAAAATTCGTAGGAAGAAAATATGCTGGCAAATCAGTTCCAGCAGAATGGAGAAAAGGATTAAACTTGTGCGATGAATGCAAAGATCTACATTGTAAATTTGAAGATTATAATCAAATTATTGCGTCAACTGATATTAGAGCAATGATTAAAAACCAAAACGGTGCAAATATACAGTTTAATTGCATCAATGAAAAATACCTCATGAAAAAACATTTTCATGACAAAAATAACTTTGCTGTCATGATGACAGCAACGATGGGTGAACCTACGCTGTTTGCAAAAAGTATAAATGCAAACAATGCAAAGTATAGAAAAATACCTAGTACATTCAATTTTGACCGTTCGCCAATATTAATTTATCAAGGTGTAAGCATGTCGTTTAAAAATAAAGAAGTTGCTTTGCCAAAAATTGCAAATAAAATAACAGAAATTTTAGAAAAACACAAAAATGAGAATGGAATCATTCACACCGGAAGTTACACAAATAGTGTATACTTGAATGAAAACATAAAAAGTGATAGAATTATTTCATACATAAATAGTTCAGATAAAAAAAATGTTTTATTTGATTTTAGCAGTGCAAACAATAAAGTTCTAATGGGTCCCAGTCTATTAGAAGGATTAGATTTAGGAAATGATAAGTCCCGGTTTCAAATATTTGCAAAAGTTCCTTACCCATCGCTCATGGACAAATTCGTAAATGCGAAAATGAAGACAGATAAAGATTGGTACGCATGGATTACAATACTGTCGGTCTTACAGGGTGTTGGTCGTTCAGTTAGGAATGAAAACGATTACGCAACAACGTATATTCTAGATAGCGATTTTTTCAGGCTAATTACGCAGAATAGACATATGTTTCCTCAAGATTTTTTAGATAGATGTGTATATGTAAGATTTTAAATAACTTCAAAATAACAATGCGTATCTTTTAATATATAAATAAAAATCATGACAACATATATTAAAAATTGTTCGGTATGTAACAAAGAATTCAAAACAAATAAAAAAAGTGCACAATTTTGTTCCCGTTCTTGCATTGGCAAAGCAAGAATACAAAAAAATAAATTGCAAGATATTGCTTGCCCGATATGCGGTAAAATGTTTACGCCATATAGGAGAGTTGCGTGTTCGCGAAATTGCAGTATGAAAAAAAAATATGAAGATCCAATGTACAAAGAAAAAATGGAAATACATCTTAAGGATCCAAATAGATGGACTCATGAACTTCGTGCACGCGTTTCAGAATCTATGAAAGCTGTATCACATAACGCAAAATGGCGAGAGAATTTATCACAAAAATTATTATTATACAATAGTATAGAGGAGAACAAAATAAAAAGGGCAGATGCTTTGAATTACGGAGGTCGATATAAATGGCATAAATTCATATTGCCGTCAGGCGCTGTTGTGAAAACGCAAGGATACGAAAATAAAGCAATTTTATTATTGCTGTTATCTTATAATGAAGAAGATATAATAATAGGAGGAAAAGCTATACGCAAAGAACTTGGCAATATTTTTTATGTGTGTAATGAAAAAAAGCATTTATATGTGCCAGATATTTATATCAAGTCTTTGCATACTATAATTGAAGTTAAATCAGAATGGACATTTCAAAAAAATGAAGATATAAATGCGTTAAAAATGGCTGCTGTACTAAAATCGGGCATAAAATTTAGATACATGGTATTTAATAAGAAAGGACAATTAATATGAATGATAAACAAGTAAGCATAATATACACGAAGCTCATAAAAGAAAAAATCTTTCATGAGCTTCCGATTATTGAAAATATTTCTGAAGAAGATATAATTTTAGCATTGCAAAAAATGGTTCATTTAGGACTTGCTGTATGCAATGAGAAAAACGAATGGGAAATTACAGAAAAAGGTAAAACAATTTATGAAGTAATGTTTTAAAATTTAGGTTTTAATTCATCGCTTATTCTTAATGCTTCAGTATATCGAGGATCATCTGGGTATGCAGCAATAAGCATATTTATGCTATCTTTTATTAATGCAATATTTCTACTTGACGTAATTCCTCTGCCAATGCATGTATAACAAAAACCGTTCAATATTTCATCAGCTGTAAGTTGCGGATAATTTTCAAATTCCTTAATTTCATCGGAACTTGGCGTACGATATATCGTATATAAGAATATTGAAGGTTTGTCAGGATCTGCTTGGATCCCCATCTTTTCTAAGGCATCAATTGATTCGTTAATTTTATAATGCGACTTATAATGTTGCAAATCACTTGTTGATAGCATATCAGGATTTACATATGTTTCATTTGTTGACAATTTATCTAATTTTACGATATCTTTGTCTTTATATGCACCTATTATGTATTTTGATGATATATTTTGTTTAACAAGAACTTCGTTTAACGAAAGCCCTTTTCCTGCTATATACGAATACGGAAGTTTAATTATCAAAACAGTAACTGGTTCGTTTGTTTTAACAAATAATGAACCATAATAATATGCATCAGAATAATTAAAGCTTAATGAAATTTGATTACTTGTATTAAAGCCATGCGTTTTTTGATTTGTTTCTGCATTAGTATCAAGTCCGTTAAGCTTTATAGATGATAATTTCCCAGAAGCCGTCCCATGATATAATGTAATGATTCTATCATTAGATTCAAATAAGAAATCATCAAAAGATGGAATTCTGGTTTTCATATTAGAAGTTTAATTTTTTTTCATCACGCATTGTTTCGATAACATCTAATCCATTACCGCCGTACTTTGTATTGTTTCCGATTAGTCGGCCTTCTTCATCACGTCCTAAGTTTGTCCAGCCATCGTCAGTTAAAATCTTTTTTAATGTTGCTTCAATTTTAAATTCTGGTGGCGTCCATGTACTTACATCAGGTTTTTTCTTGAACAAATCAATAAAACTTTGCAATATGCCTTCGTTTACATGTTCATCAAATGTTGGTATTCTCTTTTTCATTTCTTATAATATTTTAAAGTTATCTAAATGACCATCATCTAGTTTGCGTAAAAATTCGTACCATTTAATTACATCAACATCTACAATAAATATATTTCTGTAACTGCCTATCAATCTATCATGTTCAAGAATTTTATACGATTTAATGTAACCTTCGATTCTTGAACACAATAATAAATTATTAGCATATTCATAAGTACTTGCTTTGAAAAAATCGTTAAAAATAATTTGAACTTTCATTTCGCCTGTTAGGTTTTTACCTGTATGCTGTTCTAAAAATTTCGATATTCTGAAACCATATTTTTCATTATTCCATGTGCCTTCATTTACATGTTCATCAAATGTTGGTATTCTTTTATACATATTTTTTAACATATTTTATATAAGTTTCATCGGAAGGGCGATGTCCCATGTTTTCAGTAATAAATTCATAGTTTCTTGCGTTTTCCTTAAACCATTGTTTAAGTTTCCATGAAATAACGATATCATCATCTTTGCCTGAAACAACATAAATTGCAGGATTATATTTGCCTTTTCGAACTTCTTGTTTTTTGATGCCTGATGTTGTTTCGATTACCGCGGGATTGAATAATAAAGCAGGAACATCAAGTAATGATGCTAAATAATATCCAAAGTATCCGCCCATTGATGAACCGACTATTAAATCAATATTTGCATTTTTATACGTTTGGTATGTTTTTTCAAACAATCCTTGGTTATGGTCATAATCCATTTCAGGCGTTAATAAATTATAATCTGCAGATAATACTTTTAATCTTGGAGGATATACTGATGATTCATATCCGTGAAGAACTAAAACGGTAGGTTTACCGTTATCAAGTCCTTCTGTAACAGATTCCTGTACAATAGGTTTTCCTACTAATATTTTTGCATGAACGCCGCCTGCAATTTTTCGTGTATACCATCCATCACCAGGCATTGAAGGATTCTCAGGATTTTTGCCATAAAACACAACATCGCTTTTACCAAGTACTGCTTTAATTGCATCGGGATTTGATACAATATGAACATGATATTTATTGATAAGAATTTCTGCTAGTTTTTCAGAAACCTCAGCGTATTTACCAGGTTTGCTCATATCTTCAGCAAATTTAGTAAGATAATCAGTTTTTGATACCTTTGTAACATCATGACCTGCAACTGCTGATTTATAACCGTATGGTGTTACTTTATAACCTTTCACAACATTAAAATCGGGATTATTATCATTATCCATTGCAACCCAATAAGTCCATCCAGCATCAAATACGTCATCTGGTTTTTGAACTTTCAAGTGACCGCCAGGAACATCTTTATATGCAGTTTGAATCAATTTATAAAAATCATCTTCCAAATCGTCATAATCTTTTGGATTAACTTCAAACCATTTATGTTTTGGATGTGGAATTTTATCTGGTGTTCTTTCGAATAAAAAATCATCAAACGTAGGTATTCTATTTTTCATTTATCTTATTATTTTGATATTGGTGAAATAAATTTCATTAAGTCTTTTGGAATTAATGTTTCTAAATCTATGATATGACAATTAACTGTCTCAGGTTTTTTTGGCAAAATATCGAATACTGCAAATGATTGTGCACCATACGGTAAATCTTCGGAATCATATGCCAATTCTTTCTTATTCTCAAGTTTATCTAAAAGTTTAAGCAATTCATTCCATTGAGAAGCAGAGCCAGAGAATTTATAAACAGTAGTAGTGCAAAATTCATTCAATTTTGATTCATTAATGTGTTCATCTAAAGTGGGTATTCTTTTTTTCATTATACTAAATAATTTGTTTGAATGTTTTCAATAACTGCTACCATGAAATCGCTTAAATCATCTGGATTTATTTGATGACTTTTCATATAAGTATCAAATAAGTTATTTTTTGTTCCTAATTTCAAAACTTCTTGACAGAACATTTTTGCTTTGAAATGTAAGTCTACAGTTCCAACAGCTTCATTAGTTTCTTCTGGCTTTGCTGAAAATTCTTCAATTGTTGGTATTCTTCTTTCCATAATATTAATAATTTATTTTATATATTCATAAAAAAGTATCGTAAAAAATTGCTATTGCTTAAATAATGTTGTATATTTGATTTTAATTAATTGATAAAAATAAAACATGATTACAGCAGAAGATATAATTTGGAATTTTAATTTTGACCTTAACAAATGTGGATTTAATGACGTTGAAAAGGCAGAAGAAATCGAATTAGAATATGTAAATGATGCTAATCAGTATCTTACATGTAATGAGTTATCTAATACATTATCCGAAATTGCAGTTATAATGTCTAACTTTAAACAAAATTGCTAATTATGAAAACAAAAGTAAACTTCAGAATTGATTTGCAATACTCAATACCGAATGCATTAGTTCTTACTCGAAAACAAGATTACATAAAAAACGATGCAAGTAAAAGATTATTGAATGGTTCTTTATGGACTTGTTTTGAAATGTCATTCAAACCTAACTCAAAAGACAATTTCATGGATTTATCTAATGAAATTTCAAATACTTTTTGTTCTGATAAGTTCCAAAAACTTCAATGGCTTATATCTGAATTCCAAAGATGGATGATTGCAATTGATGATTGTAAAAATCTTGCACCAAGTCATTTAAATGACCCAACAATTAATGCTGATTCATTAATACATTCAAAAGGAACGTGGGAATGCCATAAAATAAACATAATAAATAATCCGAGTGCAATCGAAAAAAACGAGGAATTGATGCTAGCAAAAATTGATGAATTTGTCAAAGAAGGATTAGAAGAATACATAACAATTCGACCATCATTTGAATGCTGGAGTTATTACCATGGTGATATTGATTGTGACAATATGAAACCATCTGAATTTGTTGCACACCGCAGAGAAATGTTAAAACTTAGAAACTAAAATAATATGGAAGATTTATTTATCGGTTGTTGCCTTATTGCAATCCTTCTTATTCAATTTTTACATATTTTGTTTACGCCAGTTTACCCGTCCGAATCTATGAAGAATAGAGAAGACATTAGAAATTTGGTTGATTCGTTATAAAATAATCAAGAAAACCATTGCTATTGCACAAAAAATGTTGTATATTTGATTTTAATTAATTGATAAACAAATTTATGGAAACAGGTGAAAATTTAATCGGAAAAGTCCTTGATATTTCAGAAATATCAAGGTTTGCAAAATTCGTAAAAGTAATGAAAATACGAGATTCCATTTTCGAGAAAGGTGTTAAAACATATCATGTTCGTAAATGTTCAGCAAAAGGAAAAGAATTCGTTGATGAAAACGGTTTTACTTGCAAATTTATAGATGAAAATATTGCAAAAGGCATTGTTACTGTATACGAATCAACATATGCTGAACCTGTTGCAAATCAATCAATTACTGGCACTCCAATAATTGGTGAAACTTATTTATCACCTCGTTATTATTCATCAAAACGAATAATTCTGCATCCTGGTAAACTTATAAACATTGCTGACCATAAATTATATTTTGAAAGTATCATTGATGGCAAAACGTATATTGTCCCGATAGGAACAAAATTAAAATCAAATGTTTCTGCATGGTTCAAAAACGAATTGAAAAAAGCAACTGATGATTATAATATTGCTAAAGATTATTTAATCACAATTCGCAATAAATCTGCAAAAAACGGCATTGAATTAACAACAAGTATTAACTAAAAACTTTTTATTATGTCTAAATTTATTGTTTCCGAATTTCCATCTGTAAAAGTTACAACGCCTTCAGGCAATAGAGATATTACCGAAATTCTTGCTGATATAAAAAACGGCAAATTTAAGAATCTTGTTGAACCAATTTTCAAAGAAACCGATAAGAAAAAACGAGAGGACCTTAAATACAAGTTGCCACTTTTTACGCCAACAGGACAATTCATTACCCGTTCTATAAACGGAATGGCTGAATATAATGGATTCATTTGTCTTGACATTGACCATGTTGAAAATGTTGAAGATTTGAAAAAAAGAGCAACAAAACTAAATTACGTTTTTGCTGCTTTTATCACGCCGTCAGGAAATGGCTTAAAAGTATTGATTCCAACAACAGCAACAAAAGAAACTTATAAAGAAACTGAATTGAAAGTATCTGCTGCATTTGCAATTGATGCTGGTGGAATTCGTGATAAACATTGTCACGATATTGCAAGAATTCAATATGTTTCTTACGATCCTGAATTATATTTAAACGAAAATGCAAAAGTGATTTTTTAATGGAAGGAATAATAAAAGACAGTTACAGTGCTGCAGTATTAGGTGATGATGGGGTAACATATTTTATTGATAGTGTAAGAGGAATTGATGGCGAAGGTTATCCGCAAGTATTAATAGATGCAAAAAACGTAGGCGGCCGAGGATATATGCAACGGCAATCAATAAAACCGTATATTGGCATGAAAGTTAAATTTGTTGTCTCACAAACAGGTCATGCATATAATTTTGAAATATTAAGTAAAACTAATTGAAATTTCTGTATATAAAATAAAATTTAAAATTGAAAGATATGCCACAAGTAAGAACATTTATTTTAAAATCAAAATTTCCTGGCGGATATAACGTAGGAGACATGGTATCAGATAGAGGTGTAGGCGTATGGTACTGGAACACAACATCAGCACCATGCATGTTTGACCCAACAAAAGAACCACATTTCTTTGTTGAATTTGCAATGCCAAAATATAAAAAAGGCGATTCTGTTTACTTAAGACCTGACAAGGTTAAAGTAATAGGTAATGGAATAGGTGAAAAAACAGCACTTATTGTTCAAGAAGTATTGCAATCAACAACGCCTGGTGTTCCTCATAAGTATTCACTTAAAAATGGAACTAAGGTAATATGCACTGTTATCGAAGATAATATTCATATACCAACTTTTTATTGGTTTATCAATTCTAGTGGTAAAGTTTGTCAAGATACTTACGTTTCTGACGATTATAAAACAACGTATCGTAAAAGAACAAACAATTTCTTTAAAACAAAGGAATCTGCCAATTTATCATTAGACAATGTAATGAACCCTAAAAAACGTTAGAATGGAATTAAATATAAGCATAAGCAGTTCATGCGAACATATTATAAATGCAGCAGAAGAAATTGATGTTATTGAAAACTTTTTCTTTGATGAAAAAATCGAAATAACAGCCGCATCAATTGTTGCAAAAAATGCGCATAAAATTAAAGCAGTTTATGAATTAAGTAATGACTTTACTGTAACTTATGAAGTTGGTGTTAATGTACGAGATGAAATATTTTATCGCATGGAAATACTTGATGCTGATGGCGTTGCATTTAAAACAATAAAAGTCAAAACAAATGATGAATTGGAATTACCTGATTTTGATTCATTAACAGAACGGGTTTTGTCTAAAGCATTAGGAATTATAATTGAAAACAATTAAGAATATGACAGTATACGGAACAGAATTGTACAGACAAGCAGCAACGAATAGAAGTATTGAATTACACATATTAAAAAGTTCATTAATTTATAGCTTTTATGCGCACATACTGAATATGCCATGGACTTATTCGGATGACTATATTATAAAAGTACGAGATATTGTAACTTTGCCATATTCTATTTATAAGTTTCATAAAAATGGAACATGTACGCGATTGATTGAAGGAAGCGAGAATAGCTATTCGTTTATAGTTAAAGACAAATTTCCAAAATCAACAATTGGATATAGAATGTATATGTCTATAAAAACCATTTTAAAATATCGTATCGCAAACACAGTAGGCGAAGTTGCAAAGTTAGAGTACAAAAGAATGTATGATGTTTTCGATAAACGTTGTAAATTCGTTGTTGGACCTGATATGTATCATGTCATAAAGTATTATTTATCAAAAGTTGATGGCTTTGATTCAGATACATTGTTACCAGATGTTGAAGATTTGAATATTTATGAAAAAGCATGTATTGATTATAAAGGAATCCCAGTCAAGGTTGAATCTGCAAGTTTATACGGACAACTTGGTCTTAATCAAGATGATATTGATGAAAATCTCAGAACGCAAAGATTAGAACAACAAAAGAAAACATTGGACGTATCATTTAATACAGTAAACAATGAACAACCGAAAGTTGTTGAGGATGATGTAATTGTTTCAAATGATATTGTGAAATTAAATGTAACGGTTGAAGACGTTGTGAAAAGCCGTTCATATAAAGCAATGTTATGGATTGGTGATGAATGCGTAAGAGAGTATCCTGAAAAAAATAATCGAGATGAAGCTTTAAGAATCGTTTCGCAAGATATTGCAAAAATGAAAATTGTAGTTCACGAAATTTATCAAAAATAATTGCCAAAACTATTGCTATTGCATCATAAATGTTGTATATTTGATTTTAATTAATTGATAAAAACATTAAAAATCACTACTTATGACAATAATTGAAAATCCAAAAATCCGTCAATCTTATTTAAAAGATTTTGAACTTTTTAGAGAAACTGGTGCTTTTAACTACGCAAAAGCAATTGGTTTGCATGTAACGTTGATTCCTGCAAATAAATGGAAAAACATCAGTACAACTATTGAAATGGAAGATACTACAATCAAAACAAAATCTGTAAAATGGGTATTTACTGAAAAAAAACGGTAAAATTTGGGTGCATAAAATTTATGGCGATAAAACATCAATTGCAAAAAATTCATCAAGAATGAATTTATCGTTAAAATTTCCAATTGCAGACGGTCGCAGGTCAAAACCACTTGTAATTATTTGTCACGATACATTTACCGCTGCATTTTATGATATCGTGCATAAAATTTATGCTGAACGTAATAAAAAAGATGTTGACGTTGAATTGTGAAAATTGTTACTACAACAACATAACAAAACATTAAGAACACCAATTATCGCAAATAACATTAAATTAACGTTACAAGATACATACTGTATTGATACTGTTTATAAAGAACGCGTTCGAGTTGGGATTGACCCTTTCATTAGTTCAAATTTATTAGGAACCAAAAAAACAGCGTTGAAACATATTAATGAATCCGCTACAAAATTATATCAAGGATTACAAATAATTACGGTTGACGCATTCAAGGATAATGTTGAACTGCAAAATACTATAGAAAATTTAGAAAAAAGAATTGCTGAATTAAAAAAACAAATGGCATAACATGAAATACTTTTTACTTGGCGCTGTAATCGGCGATGTTGTTGGGTCAACAAAGGA
>JALOBO010000161.1 GCA_023228225.1 Clostridia bacterium | reverse complement strand
TTATTCTCTCTGCTTCTCTTCTTTCGTTTTCTTCACGTTCTTTTCTGACTGCTTCAAGTGCAAGACGTTTTCTTTCTTCTGCTTCTTTTATTTCTCTGTCACGCTCTGCCTTCTGGACTTCACGTATAACTTCTTTTGTTTTGTTTTCCAGTGAGCTACTAGGGCTTTTCTCAAGTTCCTCAAGAATTTTCTTACCTACTGCATTATTATCTTTTACAGCTTTTAACGTACGAACAAACTTATGAGCCTGATTAATGGATATTTCACCTGCAACAAGCTTCTTTTCTAAGTCACTTAAGACTTCTACAGGTGCAGAAGATTTGATTTCTTTGATCTTTGAAATAGTGTTAGAGCCTATGCCTGAAACTTTTGCAATCTCTTCTCTCGTATCTATTTTTTCTATTTTTGGTTTTTGAGACTGATTTTCTTTAAGTTTTAAAGCTAAACTTGACCTTTCATAGTTAGAAAGTTGCTTTGGGATAGTTTCTAGCTCTTCAAGGTTCGGCGAATTCGCCGAACCTTGAAAGTTAGTAAATTCTGCAACTCTTTTGCCTGTAATGCTTAAATTATCTTTTGCCTTTTCCCTAAAGAACTCCTCAAGCCTAAGCCCTAACCCACCTCTTACATAATTGCTTAGGTTCCTCCTGGCAAACTGGTTCTGGATCATCCAAATACAAACGTCATTTCTCGAAGAGAACTCTTTTTCCTCAACCTTAAAAGGTAAATTAAGCCTGCTGCAAATGCTATAACGGTTATGCCCGTCTACTATAAATCCGTTCCAAGTCTGTATAGCATCCCTGCAACCTTCTGCAAGAATACTCTGCTCAAGGTTAAGCAACTCGTCAGTAGAAAGTGGAGGAATCAAGTCTCTAAATTCATTATCTATCTTAAGTTCCATACTCAGACACCTCTCACCTGTTTATAAATCAAGTTCCCTGTTTCCTTATCCTGTGTACATTCCATGTACTTACATTGCTTTGCAAATTCCCTTAACTCCAAAGGAATAGTCAAAGAGTAAACGCCATTTGATTTATTAAATCTAACTTTAACTATCTGAGAAACTTCATTGTCCATATTATACCACCGTTTATTTAAATCAGTATAATTTATTTAATTTATTATTCACTTCTTCATCACTGAGTATATCTAACTTAAACCTTATTCCAGAGCTTGTCTTACTAAAACACATTACATGGTTTACTTTTGAAAAAGCCTTCTGTATTTCTGTGTACAATCCACCATTTGTCCACATTAATCTGAGGTTGTTTCCTTTTTGATGCCTTGTGTTTTCTCTCGTAACACAAGCATTATAACACTTATCATTAAACTCTATAATAATATCCTTACGTTTCCCGTTCCTAAATTGTTCAGCTTTCCAAAATAATTGAACATTAAGTGATTCATTACTATCAGACTCATATGGAGCCATCTGTATACCACACTTATTTATACTGTCAATCTTTTTTACAGCACACTCATTAATTATTTTCATTGAATTTTCCATTTATACCACCTTAACTTATTCTAGCTGTTTTAGTTATACCACCTTAGTAAATATTAATAGGTGTTGAAAGTATATATAACTTTCCCACACTATGAAGTATTTAACATAAACAGCCTGAAAATATTACTTTAGCCTGTCAAATTAAACACAAAAAGAGAAAGGAAGGAGGAAAAAAAGAAAAGAAAAAGAAAGTAAGTTACTTCAGGAGTGCGTCACCATGCCAGGGCAACTCACCTACAACATCATTCACACATTCACTACCAACACAGCCACCAAGCATATTAATAGCTGCTCTAACTTCGCGCTCAAGGTAATTTGTATTAAATTCTATATTTCTAAACAAGAAACCTCTGTACTGTGCATTTGTTTCAGGATCTTCAAGGATTTTAAGATCTCCTCTAATAACCATTGTATAGTTAAGCAGATCAGTGAGCTTTTCAATTGTAGAATCTACACTGCTTAACTCCTCTGTGTGTTCTTCAACTTTCTGAATAATTACATTCACAGTGTCGCCTGGACATATGCCATGCTTCTCTGCAATGTCGTTAATCGTTACTCTGCATTTTGTCTGTACCGTGCGTTCCCCGCATTTTATTATTTCTCCCATAGTACCTAATAGTACCTGAAAGTATAAATAACTATCTAATATTATGAAACCTGTGCAAGACAGTTTGAAGTAAAACTTTTAGCCTGTCAAATATCAAACCACAGGTTTACCTCTCTAAAGTTGCATGAGGCTTACACAGAAGCTCGTAGTAAAGAAAATAAACAAAGTTGGTATGTTTGTATGTCTGACATTCTTAGACGTATCAAATGAGCATAAGTTTAGACAAATGAAATATTTTATTTTTGCCTGTTAATTTCCTGTGCAAATGCTCAAAATTGCTTTTAAAATACTTTTCACTAAAAATCTGTGCCGGGCTATTGAGTTTGTGCCGGGGTAAATCGCTATCAGGCTGCTAAAAACAGTATGCGGAAATGGGTTGAGAGGTCGGCACAAGCCTCCGCATAGCGTAAAATCGTAGTTTGTGCCGGGTTTTTTTTACATAGGAGTCTCTATAGAGAATGAGGGTGTGTATAAAATATACTATAAAATAATTTATACTATTAATCTTTATTTTAGAGAAAAGGTCGGCACACCCGGCACTCTTACCGTTTTTGCCCGGCACAAGGGGTCGGCACGTGCCTGGCACAAAGCTGATTTTAGTCGGCACAGGGTAAATTTCAGTTGAATTTTTTAAAAATATCTCCAAAATCCAGTAAAATTCTCAAAAAGTGCTAAAATGTTGCCTTTGAAATACTTTTCTAAACTAAAAAAATTTGTTCTGTGTATTCAATCACACAGAGCATTTTTAAAATCATCTAGCACAGAAGTCTTTTCCTCAGTAGGTGTTGCATCTGCAAAGGTATTTAATCCTTTTTCATCTTCCTCCTCATTTTCCATAAGTTTTATTCCTGTGAATACTCTTATCTGTTTAGAGTTTCCAAGTATAGACTTTATTTCAGGTGTTATAAACCCACACAATTTACTTATACGTTCTCTTTTCTCTGTAACTGTTATACCTATTTGACTGCACCAGTATTTCAAACCGTTTTTAATTTCTTGTTCTGACATCTCAGGCATCCCATGTATCTTTCGGTATTTATTGTATGCCTCATAGACTGTTGCATTTGGTAGGACTCCACCAAGATTATCCTGGTCTATGCAATCATCTACAAAATATTTCATAGGATTGCTTTTCATATCATACTCAAGTCCTTTTTGCGCAACCGTTCGTTTATCCGAAAACTTCTGGTTTCTCTCCAGCCTCTTTAATCCTTCAATTGCCCAATTAAGGACTCCAGACATTTCACCATTGTCTTTAATTAGTTCCGCAAATCCTTTTATATCTTCTTTTGTGTCCGAGATATGGTTAACAAAAGATATAATTACATCTCTCCTTTTATCTCCAGTAGTGAAAGCGTCTTTCCGTGGCATTTTGTTCAAGGCAAATATCAATTTTGCATTATTGATAAAATCAAAAGGCACACCATAAGGCAACCTTGCACTAATTCTATCTGTGTTTGAAGATAACTTTTTAATGTTTTCGGTGTTCTCAACTTTCTTAGATCCAACATCACCACAAATATTAGCGCGCTTACCATGCAGTTGAGCCAGGTAGTAGTCAACATTAGTATGGTCAGTCAGTTGGTTAAGTGTAGCTGAAGAAGTCGCGTCATTTCCAAGCATATAGGTTAAAATCTTTATTACTGTTCCTTTTCCGTTTCCTCCGTCACCTAGCATATAAATAATTGACTGGTATTTGTAATTATTCAGTAGACAGAAGCCAAATACCTCTTGCATTAGTTTATACTGCTCCTCGTTTCCTTTGAACACTTTCTCCATAAGGTCCAGAAACAGTTTAGGCTCTGGAGCTGCAGGGTCATAGTCCACAGGCAACTTATTGAAGAACACTTTCTCAGGTGTGAACTCAGTTAACTCAAACGTATTAATGTTTAATACTCCGTTTCCAACTGCAACTTCATTAACACTGCAATTACAGTCTACTTCTTCAGTAGAGTTCAGGATTTCAAGCACTTTTATAACGCTGTTTGCGTGCTTTTCTACTGCAGGAGTTTTGTGTTCTTCCTCTGCAAGTACCAGGATCTCTTTTTGCAA
>JALOBO010000160.1 GCA_023228225.1 Clostridia bacterium | reverse complement strand
TATATGCTTATATTAATACTGAAATAAATAACCAAAATTGGTATGACAATGTGTATACAATAATAAATGATATTGATGATGTCGAAATGTCCACATCAAGTACATATTCTACACAATTATTGGGAATTGAAATTGGTGGTACATATAAAACATTAACAACTGACTATTATGCGGATCTAACATTTGTTTTTGATGCAGGCACTGCTGTTGGAACGACATTTAATGATGAAACTGGAGTTATTACTTCTAGCACAACTGTTGGAACTGCAACTATAGTTATTACTTGTACAGAAAAAGACACAATACCTGCATATACACTAGAAATCGTAGTTTCAGAATAAAACACGAAAGGGATTAGACCTTTGACAGTCCGGAGAGACGGACACTTGGGAATTATTTTTGAAATTTTAGTGAGTTTAATTCTCACGATTCTCACAAATTTAAAAACTGAGGTGATTAATATGAATTTTATAAAATGCGAAAATTCAACCTTGTATATTGCAAGTAATGGAGATAGATATATTAAATGCAAGAAGACTGGTGATGCTTGTTTCTATCAACGATATTGCTCTAAAAAAAGGAATTTTGAATTAACAATAAAAGCAGAAAATTGCAAGTTAAATCCAAAAAACTATAAAGGGATAAATGCTAATAACTCAATTCTTGCAATAACGAGAATTAAAGAAGAACCTATAAAAGTTAAGAAAGAATTTATTATTAATACTGTTGGGAAAACTAGTATAAAAGAAAAAGGATTAAATTTGGAACAAAAAGATGTAGTTTCAACAAAAGATAAAAAAGATGGAGTAGAGGGCTTTTCAAAAGTTAATTCAGAAAATAACACTATTGAAACAATAAAAGAAACAAAAGATAAGATGGATATTAATAATAATCCAGTAATTTTAGATGAAATAGAAAAGGAGAAAAAAGATGTTTGGTAACTATAATGTAAAATTCACTACAACAGGTGCAAATAGTGATATTCTAGGAAATGCATCAGTAAAGGCAGCAATTATGAAAAGAATGGCAATAGCAACCGATGCTGATTATGCACTTGCAATAGCAAATAATTCAATCAAAATGAGATTTGATATTTTCTTTTCTGCAACCAACACAGTAAAGGTAAATGGCGGAATTGCAAATGTCCCTATTGAAGATGCAGTATATTCAAGCGGAGATTTTGTGATTGTGAAAAGTATTGTAATAGGTACGGCAACAACTGCGACTTTAAGTTTTAATATTTAAAGTTTTAATAATAAAAAGGAGAATTATCTATGGAAAGAGATTGGACTGGAGTGATTGTAGCACTCTCAAAAAAGATGGCACTTAGATATGGAGTGGTGAATATTTCAGACATCAGACTTAACCCAGCAAATGATGGTATAGAATTTGTTTTAACAACAGGGGATGTTGTAAATGTTCCATTTGATTCAAGTGAATTACCGTTTAATGGGGAAATAAGCGATATTGACGCAAATAATGTGCAAGATGCTATTGATTGGGTGAAAACAAATTCATTAAACAAAATATCGGAAGAAACACAAACAGTGGCTAGTAAGGTAACATTTGAAGAAAACATTGATGTTCCTGATGGAGAAGAAAGTGGAAATGCGGTAAATAAAGGGCAATTAGATACAAAGATTGATAAAGAATTACTTTTTACTACTACATATATATATATTGATGGGAATAGAACTGATACATATGTCGAAGATGGAACTATCTTACAACCATTTAAAACATTGAGTTCTGCAATCGTGTTTATGAACAATAGTGAGGCAAGCGGATTTTCTATAAATATTGCATATGCAACTTATACAGAAGATGTGGATTTAATTTTGCCCAATAAGCCAATTACGGTTTATGGCAATAATTCCACAATTATAAATGTAAATCATACGATTACAATTACTAATCCATATTTCATTAGATATAATCTATTTACAAGTTCGAATATTATTTATAGTACATTTTTGGCAGGAGCAAGGAGTTTGGTGTTTGGAGGTAGAATTACAGGGGATATAACCAATAGTTCTTATGTAGAGTTTACAGAGTGCCAATTAAGTGGGGGAACTATTTCTACTACTTCAGAAGGGCAAACTGTTTGTACTTTAATGTCTTCAACAAGTAAGTTCACTAGTGAAGGGATCTTGGTTTTAGATAAGGTAAGCATTAATACAGAATATGTAGGATATCTCGTAACATCGACCACTGGGCAGTTAACCATTACGAATTCAATAGTTTACAATGGAAGTATAGATGATTTAGCAGGCTCTGTATCGTGTGATAACGGAGCAACAACTAATCCTAATATGATAATTAATAATGTTTTTACAACTTTGAGTTCTAATTATGCATTATTTACTGGGACTGCTAATACTATTTATTCTAAAAATCATATTGTAGCAAATAACAAGATTATGGGCTCAGCTTTGTACCCTGTAAATACAGATATAACTGGGTTTGGGAATATAATGGCTTTGGGTAGCGATGCCAATGGAGATACATATTATAATTCAGATAATATATTAACTAGAATGGCTATTGGTGACAATGGATATATTTATCAATCGGATGGAACGAAACCAGTATGGGTAGAAAATAAAGCATTAAATACAATGTTGCAAATCACAGATGTAATATATGTCGATAATAAAAGAACTGACACTTATACGGAAATTGGGACTTATAATTTTCCATTTAAGACAATATCTTCTGCAATTTCTTATATAATTTCACTTGGTTTTAATAGTTATGTTAATATAGAAGTAAATGATGGAGTATATGATGAAACTATATTGCTTGAAGATGAAGCATTGAAATATATTGTGTTCACTGGAAGAGGATATGTCGTTATAAACCCATCAAGTGGAAATGCTTTGCAATCTACAACAAACAATGGGAATCTATTTGCATTGCATATTAGCAATATTGTATTTTCGAAGCCAGTGGTTTTAACTGGAGAAAATGGAACATCGGCTTTTATGGATGTAATATTTAATAACATTAATTTTAATGGAACTGGTACAATAAATGCTACTTGTATAAATAAAATTGCATTAAAACAAATTTATAGTGAATGCAATATATCGTTTGCGAATGTAAACTATTGTTATTTAGAGTCTTCACAATTTCAAGGGGATTTTTCAGTTAGTTCGGATGACACATCGGACATTCCATCAAGCGGCGGGAATTTTTCAATGATAGCGAACGGAATTTATTTTTCAGGATTACCTACATATAGTATTCTAGGTGTTTTAACAATGACATTTGCAATAACAGGCAGTCGTTGGGGAACAACAGGGGATATAACTGTGCCAAATGGAGTGACGATATATGCATATAGTTCATTCATTAGAGGAACAAATACAAATAATGGAGTGATAGTTTTAAGAGGCGGTTCAAGTATTGAAGAATATGTTGAAGGGGCTGGCACTTTGACTTTGCTCGGCAATAATTGTAAATTTAATTATTACAATAATTCGAATAGTGGATTATCGTCGATAAATGTTGAGGGAGCCATTGATGAATTAACTTCAAAAACCTATTCAATAACATTGCCAATAACAAGTGGGGGAGTTGATGATTGGCAAGCAGTTGAAGGTGGTTATGAGTTGTCAAAAATTATAAATGGATTAACTACTTATTCTAGTATTGTTTCAGTTGCAGATGATGACACGATATGGACAACAAATGGACTTAATGCAACTATAGCAATTAATACATTAACATTTTTTGTTAGCAGTTTGCCAAGTTCTGAGGTTGGATTGATTCTGACAATAACAAAATCTACAAATGGGGGTACATTATAATGGCATTTATTCGACCAATTATTAAAGGTGTTGGTATTGATGTCAGCGACACCACAGCAGTTGCAACCGATGTTTTAGCAAGCAAAGATTTCTACCTTGCAAGCGGAACAAAAGCAACGGGAACAATACCGACTTATGCGGGCAGTACAAACATAACCGAAAATGCGACTTTGGAAACGAGCGGGACTTATGTTGTGGACGATATTGTTGTTAATGTTAGCGGTGGTGGAGCAAGTTATAAAATAAGAACTGCTGAATTGCCCAATGTTACAATCAAACTATATAATGCAAGTTCAGTATTGCTCGATACCCAAATAACAGATGTCACACTTGGGGGTTATGTTGATTTTGAT
>JALOBO010000159.1 GCA_023228225.1 Clostridia bacterium | reverse complement strand
CCAGAGCGCCTACGATTAGGGACAATTGTAAAGATAGCTAAAATAATCGTTGATGTTATCTTTCGTACTACCATTTAGAGCTGTGGTTTGGGTAGTGTAAGGGCTAGTAATAGATTTGATTGTATTACACCTGTGGGTGTATATTTATACACCGATACAATAAGTCGGGGCAGAACCGACCTAGTCCAATAATAAATATATGCCAGAAGAATTAAAAACAATTTTAAACGAGATGTGTTCAAGAGTTAATGCCAATCCAGAAGAGATAGATTTTAAATCTAGTGATTGGTATCTTAAATATACTTGGACAGAAGAAGAACAAGATGATTTTATAAAATGGTTAGCCGATTTCTTGCACACAAATAGTAAGGCTAGGAAGTTATTTAATGTGATTGGTAACTCTAAGAAGCAATGTAAGCACGGGGCTATGTTATTTAATCTTTATTTTGGATGGAAAACTATATGAAAAAATGTAAAAAATGTGGAAGTAAAAATATAATAAGTATTGAATATTTCTACTCAAAGAATATTCCAGACGAACATTTATATGATGGAATATCAGAATTTAGATGTCAAGATTGTGGATTTAGAATCGGTAGATGGAGTGGTAGAGAATTAAAAGGTGATGATTATGAGAGGAAGTACGGACTATAAAACTATTAAAGATATAATTTAATAACAAAAATATGACAATTAGAGAAGAAATAAAGGAAGCTATCAAACACCTTGAATTAGCAATAGACAACTTTCCAGATAAAGATGACCAAATAAGAATGGAAAATGGGGCTATTGAAGGTATGATAGATACATTACATATAATCTTAAATAAATATAACATATGAAATTAACACAAGAACAATTAAAAAACCTAGGATTATTTTTAGGAAGAATACAATTATCTGGAAATGAAGTTCCAGCATTCAACGATTTAGTGGCAGCACTTAATAGACCAGACGAAGAAGTAGTAAAAGTTGAAGTAAAAGAAGATAAAGTTAAGAAATAAAATTATGTTCTTTGTAATATATTCAATAGTAATAACTATATTATTACTTCTCATAATAGACTTTTAATCGTTGCATAATTGATGCAACAATAACACCGCTACCATATTCGACACCCAAATACATAAAGTTGTACACAGTATTTGAACGGTATGGCGGTGGTAACTAAATAATAAACTGATGAATAGTATAGAGTGCCTTATCATCAGTTGGGCACTCTATTTTATTAAATAAAAATATATGAACACAATTCCACAAGACAAGGAAATAGAAAAATGTTTATTAGGTTCACTCTTAATAGACAAGAACGCTATCAATAAAATATCTTCAATTATAACAAAGGATGATTTCTATGTAGAAAATCATAAAAGAGTTTATAAGGCAATAGAAGATATCTACAATAAAGGGGAAGATGTTGATATTGTACTTCTTAACTCACTATTAAAAGACTTCTCTTGGTATAATGATTTAGGTGGAATATCTTATCTTATAGAATTAACATCTTTAATACCAACAGCAAGTCATATAATATCATACGCAAAGGCTATTAGAAAGTATAAGGTAAAGAGAGATTTAATTGATCAAGGACAGCATGTAATTGATATAGGAAGCACAACTGATGAAGATGAGATGGAGGTATGTGACTTAATTGACGAAGCACAAAAGGCTATCTTCTCAATATCTGATAGAGGTATAATTAATGAGTTCTCAAATGTAGAAGATTGTATTGGTGAATCTATTGAAAGAATTAAGAATGCTAAAACAGGTAAGCCAAAAGGAGTACCAACAGGATTTATAGCAATGGATAAGATGTTATCGGGATTGCAGAAGTCTGACTTAATTGTATTAGCTGCTCGTCCAGGAGCTGGAAAATCTGTAATGGCTATGGATATAGCAAGACACGCTGCGATAAGAGAAGAAAAGAGTGTTGCATTCTTCTCATTAGAAATGTCAAAAGAACAGTTAATAGATAGATTTATAAGTTCAGAAGCACAAGTTAATTCTTGGAATATGAGAAATGGTGATATACAAGAAGGTTCAGATGAGTTCTGTCGCATAAAAGATGTATTAACAAGAGTTCATAATAGTAAACTATTTATTAACGATACTCCAAGTATGACAGTATTTCAAATGCGTTCTATGGCTAGAAAGTTAAAGGCAAAGAATGGATTAGATTTAATTGTAGTAGACTATTTACAACTAATACAACCAAGTAACCCAAAGGCTAGTGAGGTTGCTCAAATGTCTGAAATATCAAGGCAATTAAAGATTATGGCAAAAGAGTTAAATGTTCCCGTATTAGCATTATCACAATTATCAAGAGCAGTTGAAAGTAGAATGCCAGCAATACCAAGATTATCAGACTTAAGAAGTTCAGGTTCTATTGAACAAGATGCTGATATAGTAATATTTATTTACAGGGAAGAGATGTATAAGAAAGATACTCCAAGACAAGGAAGTGCTGATATTATTATAGCAAAGCATAGAAATGGTGCACTAGGAACAATAGACTTATGTTTTAGTGGAGAGTATACATCGTTTAGTAATGGGTTAATTAGAGCCTAGCTATTGACAAAAGTTTAAAAGTATGATATACTTAAAGTGTAGTTAGAGATAGCATACGTATATTTCTAACTATGACACGCGTACTGGTTCGTATAATAGGAACGTATCCTATTAGTTGGTGGGGGAATGCCGAAAGGTGGGGCGGTAGCCCTATTCCCCCAACCCAATAAGATTAAATGTATTGACCATTGACAGTCAATAGTCAATAGTAAATATAATAAAACTATTATGAACAAAGAAGAACTAATTAAAAAGATAGAAACATTGCCACGATATTCTTTCTTTACCGATAAAAGAAAATTCACAACAGAAGATGTTATTAGTAGGAAGAAAGTAATTGAGTTAATAAAAAAATATGATTAAAAATTGTAAAATAGAAGATGATAGAGTATTACCTTTTATAAAAAAAAATAATTTAATAAAACCTATTAATATTACAATAGATAAAATATTAAAACAGTATGGTAAAGAAACACAAATAGAAATTATATATTGTGGATATGATTACAATGAAAGCATATTATTAAACATTTTAGGTATTGGAGCAAATGATTCTTATATAAAAGAATTAAAAAAATTTAATGAATGGTTTATTCCAAATATATATGAAAAATATAATGAATACATTAATGTACTTTAACTATTATGAAAAAGAAACAAGGATTTTATTCACTACTTCCAGACAAAGAAAAGAAAAAGATATGTTTAGAATGTTTAAGAAAAGCAAAAGAAGAACAAGATAAGTTAATAAAAAAATATGAGTGCAGATAACTATGTTACAATAAGTATAAAAACATTTGAGATAAGAGATTGTTGTGCTAGTACAGATGATAAAGGAAATCTTATCGGAAAAGGAAAAGATTTAGATGATGCTGTTAGAATATATAGAGAGTGGTTAAGTGAAGAAATGTTTGAACCAGAGTATGGTGTTTGCTTTATAGATTAAATAATAATAAGTATGGGGTACGATTATCTTGAAATAGGTCAGCTCCTCCCTTCAAGCCACTACGATACCCATTAGTAGGATAGCTACCTACATATGGCACGACAAGATTCGTGAACAATGCTGCGCCATACTACTATAAGGGATTGGTAGCTCTGATTCTGGGTAGTATGGTGGACTTAAATAAAACTAAAACAATATGATACAAGAAATTAAATGGGCATATCAAAGAGTAGTTCGTGGATATGATGATAGAATATACTGGGCATTTGATGATTACTTCATACAATTTATTCCACCACTTAAAAAGTTTTGCGAAGAAGAACTTAAAGAAGAATATATGGATTCTAATCCAGAACTAGTAAGAGTATATAATAAAACATTAAAGCTAATAGAAGGCTTGGAAAATATGGAAGAATTAGATTTTGTTGAAAAGTCAGAGAAGATACTTACATTCTGGAGATACTTTGGAAATCATATCGGATGCTATTGGAATTAATAACTATTGAATATCTAATTAGTTAACACTAATTGAGTAGTAAATAGACTTATAATTCTTTAAAGGGACAGCAATGTCCTTTTTTGGATACAGAACTTATAATTATCACTAGTTCCATAAGATATTATGATGCGTTTTAAGAAAGTGGAGGGTGTTATACTCAAC
>JALOBO010000025.1 GCA_023228225.1 Clostridia bacterium | reverse complement strand
ATAAATCAAAATAATATTATGAATAAAACATTAATTACGCCAGAAAAAATAAAGGCCGCTTTTGTAAAAAAAGGTTACAAATTTTTTGAAAACGATTTAAAAAATTATAACATCAATCTTTTTGGCATTCGTTCTTCTGATATGACACCTGATAAATTCAATGATGCAGTTTGTATCATGTGGAGATATAAAGGTGTTTGGACAACTAAAATTTATGATGCAACAACAGACCCAGGACTTTATTATCTTAAAGATCCAATGAACGTTCACGGAACGGCGATAATGGTGCCAGGACAATATCCAGGTTGCTATGAAGTTGGATTACATAAAGGATATCCTGCATTGCGTCAAAAATTACCAATGAAATATTATCGAGATGTTGACAGAGATGCACAATTTGATTTAACAGGAAAAATCTACGAAGAAGTTGGATTTACCGATATTCATCATGCATCGAATACTGCAAAATCAACAGTTGTTGCGAACTGGAGTGCAGGCTGTCAAGTTATTGCCGACATTAATGATTGGAATGAATTTTTAAGCATTTGCGAATCCGCAAAAAACGCGTATTCAAATTCATTTACATATACATTATTAAATGAATCAGATATCGTTTAATTACTTGTAAGAATTTACAATTGATTCCAGCCGCTTTATAAAATCTATATTTTGATTATATGTATGAACATGAACGGTGTGAGAATATTCAGATAATTCTCCACCGTTCATACGTTTACATTTTTCTTCGTTTTCCTTTTTCAAAGTTGCAATTAATGCGTTGATTTCTGCTTTCATATTATTCAGTATAAAATTCCCAATTATCAGTTGCCCATAAAGCGGTGAAAAACCGCATGTTATATTTTATTCCATCTTCCGTATAAATGTTAGGACCTATCATAATCAAATATTCTTCTGGCAAAAAATATTTATGCGTAATTTTTTTGCCAATATGTAATTCGATTAATGCTTCAGCTCTTGTCATATTCTTTATTTTAAAATTTCAAATAATTTCCAGGATTCTTTCCATTCACACCAGTACCAGTTGAATGTCCAACCAGAATCAAAATCAGCACAACGTTCTTTTACAAATTGTTCTCTAATAGAAACAAATGAAAACCATTTTCCTGTCCAATGAAAATCAGATTCAAATCCATTTGCAACAATAAATGGAAATATTGAAAAAATTACCCTTACACGAAATCTTTCAGTTTTTACGATTTCGTAATCTTTTGAAATTGTATTACTAGACATTTCTTTTAAGTCGTTTAATTGCAGTTAAAACAGCATGTTCTCTTGCAGCGTAATATGAATCATATTCTTCGGTAAAATCAATGTTGCCTACTTTAGGGCAGTATCCGCACAAACTACAAGATCCTATTGCTACGTTAATATAAATTGGTTCTGCACATACATTTAAACTGTATTTTTCTAAGAACCATTCTCTAACTTGTTGCCATAAAGGCGCAGGTGTTAATCCATCGCTTAAACCTCTAAATGATACGTAATCAGTATCAATTGGCGTTGGCACTTTTCCTTTAAAGTATGCAAAACATTGTTTATCAAAACCCAATGCAACAACTTCTTTTGCAATTTCTTTAGTTACAAATTGACTTTCTATATGTTCGTTTATTTTCGCCATTCTTTTTTGTTTAAGAATTTTTTTGTATTTTTGTTAGGTATATTTTCACGCGTATTCAATTCAGCTTTGATTACTTCAGGATCGTATTGTTTATTTCCTATCCATACGTATCCACGATGATAATGACATGTTGGACATGACTTAAATTCTTTAAGCAATTTTTTAGTGTCCATTGCTTTAATTTCAGCAGGAACTTCAATATGACTTAAATCTTTAACAATACGTTTTCGTATTCCTGACATCCAGCCAACGCTTACTTTATCGAAAACAAGTCCTACGTGTGTTGTAACTTCATATGTTCCATCTTTACGTTTTTTTGAAATCCATCCTGTAAGATCTTCAACTCTATTATTCAATTTTGTTCTGTACCAAACAGGATCATTGATTTCATATTTTACAGGTCCATTTGATGATTTTAATGCACTTCTTTGCAATACAGGATCATTTGCTTTTCGCAATTCAAGAACTTTGAAATATTGGTCAAACGTTAAATGTTTTTCAGATATATCACGACCTTCATATTGTTTGACCAATTTTGATAAATGTTCCTTTGCAGATTCTTCCGCAACTTTAGTTTTCAAATAGTCAGAAACTAAATAAAAACGGTATTCTTCATTTGCAGTAAGTAAACGTTTGTTTGCATCTTTTACTCTAGAAACAACAATCTTGCGTTTATCTTTAAGCGTTTGTATTTGTTCATCAATTAATCGAACAGATTCTTCATTATCGGCAATTGAAATTTGCAAATCTTCAGTTCTTTTATGCAATTCTTTTCCCCATTTTGTTTTTGTTTGTTCAACAACTTTCATCAAAACAGAATGATCATTAACAATATGACCGAATAAAACCATTTCAAACAATGTGTTCAATGTTTTTCCAATAGCTTCGCCTTCAATTCCGAATGTTTTAATATCATCACCAGTGATTTTTAAATCAGTGATTTTTGCAACCATTTTGCCTGATTCCATCAAATCAAGAATTTCCTTTACGTTAGAAAAAACACTACCTAATTTGAAAGCATCTTTTGTTGTTTTAACCATTGCAGCAGCAATTAATTCAGCAGCAATACCGTTTTCCATCAATTCGTGCATTTTAATTAAAGCAAGAATTTGTTTTTTAGTATCGTTATCGCATTTGAAACGATTAGCAGCAATTTGTAGAATATCATTTTCAAAAAATAACAGCAAATACATCAAATCACCTAATGTTTTGAAATTTTCATCATGAATTGACATTGTTTTGTTGGTTTTGATTCCGAATGTTTCAAAAAAACCAATGTTGCATAATGTTTTAAATGCAATTTCAACAGAACCATGTTTGTTGATAATTTTTGTAAATTCCTCAATGATTCGTTCGCCAGTGATATCTTTAAGTAAATCAATATTTTTTGACATCATTGTTAAAGTTTCATCGGAAATTCGGAATTTGAAACGAGCAGCAAATTGAACGGCACGTACAATTCTTAGAGCATCATCAACAAAAGCATTTGGATTAGTTGCATGAATAATGCGATTAGTAATATCCTTAATACCATCAAATGGGTCAAGAATTGCACCATCCATTGCAATTGCAATTGAGTTTATTGTAAAATCTCTACGGAATAAATCCTCACCGATTGATATGTTTTTGTTTGAAATGATTTCAAATCCTTTATGACCAGCACCAATTTTTTTATCGGTACGGCAAACAGAAATATCGAAGTCATCAGCAATATTTGGATCCTTGAATTTAATTACGGCAAAAGATTCGCCAACTAAATCGCATTTTCCATGTTTTTTCAAAATTTCGATTAAATCGGCAACATCAATACCTTCAACAACCAGGTCAATATCTTTAGATTGGGCTTTTGTAAAAAAATCCCTAACACAACCGCCTACGAGAAATATTTTTCCTTGTGATTCAATTTCTTGAATCCATTTGGTTGAATTTAATGTTTTTAATAGTTCCTTCATAATTTGTTTTTATCAATTAATCAAAATCAAATATACAACATATTTGATGCAATAGCAATAGAAATGCTATTTATTTTCATATAATTCTTTGCATTTATGAAAATTGCCATAAGAGTCTTTCCATAAACTTCTACAGTTCAAATGATTAATTTCATCGCCATAAATATTACGGTGAAATGAAAGACCCCATTTTTCTGCAGCGTCAATTGTTTTGTGCGTTATATATGATCTTATGTAATAAGTTATATTTCCTATCGTCATCATATTAATGTCCTATCATTGTATCGTAAACATGCTTTTGTATTGCCGCAGATAATGATTTGGGTATTTTCACTGTATGCAGAATTTTATTGTTTGACTCGCCGATACGCTTTTCCCAAATGAAAATTTCGGATTTATCCAAAGAAACTTTATCAGCGTCAATCAAATTCCAAGTAACATCCTCGAATTGCAATTCTTTTGTTTTTTCTTTTGGCGAAAAATCAATATTTAATGCAGACATAAACACGTATGGGTTATGTATGCTAGTCATTGTTATTCGTAACGAGCCATCTTCATACGTCAATGGCTTTAATTCCGAATCAAGTTTTAACAATTCGTATTCTCGTTTTGTTGTAGATAGTATTGCGTATCTACCATTTGTCCATGAAAAGGAATCATTTTCAGGATATTCTAATTCAATAACTTTTAGCATGACTCAAATATTTCAAAAGGTCCACAACATTTTTTATACTTTAAATCTGAACCGCAAGGACATTTTGCATTACGGTCAATTTTTGTTGATTTTGTTGGCACATCGCCAAATTTACGTTCAACTGTTAATTCGTGAACACCGTCAAGATGGTTTATTTCGTGTTGCCAAATATGCGCACGAAATCCTATGATTATTTTTGTATGTTCAACGCCATCTTCATCCCAGAATTTTACTTTTATTCGTCTGTAACGATTTGCCATAATGTTATATCCAGGCCATGTTAAACAGCCTTCAACACATGCATCAGTCATACCGATACGTTCAATAATTGAAGGATTGATAATAGCAGACCAAATTTCGCCTGAAATAGCAGTTTCTTTTTCGTATTTGCGTTCCAAGAAAAATCTATCCATAAGTCGATTGCCATCGACAGATACTTGATTTGCAGCTAAACCGACTGCTTTTCTGTATTTTACAAAATCAATTAATTCATTGATAAGTAAACTAGATGTTCTACCAAAATAATGCGGATTTTGTATTTCCGGCAGTAATGGCGTTTGTTCTTCTTTAATAATTTCTATTTTCATTATAACCATTTATTAAAACGTGCACTCATTTGTTCACAAATAAATGCACGATATTCTGTTTCAGTTTTTCCTACAAGAAATGCATCAGTGATAACTTCACCAAGTGTAACATTTAAAATAACTTCAAGATCTGCAATTGCGTAATCGTGTTCAGTTTTTTTCAATACATCAAAGTCACCATTTAGTGTGTCAACAACGCAAATGTCACTTTCATTAACTCCTAATATTTCTAAAACATTTCTGTTATTTGTCGTTATTCTATTTCCTACTTTAAATATGTCATTTGACGTTTTCATAATTATAAATTAAATGATTCAATCGTTAATTTTTCAATAGGATAATTTTTGTCGAAATACCCAAGATTTACGCTATTCATATTTCTATGTTTTGCATATTCTTTGATAGTTTTCAACTGTTGTTTTGTTATTTGCAACTTCAAATTTTTAGGATAATAAAAGAATTGATTTGCTGATAATTTTATCCAGCCAGTGCTTTCAATAAATTTCGCAGGATCATTTTTACAATCGACATTTAATTCTGCTGGAATTAATCCAGCATCATATATTTTATCAGCCATTTCTAAATGAATCAACGTAAACATTATGCTTGAACGATAATCGCCGTAAAAATTACCGTTACGGTCAATCCATGCATTTGTTACTTCTGGAATATCTAAACCGAATGGAGAAATTACACTTTGTAGTCGTTTTTTTGATTCAATTTCTTGTTCTTTTGTAAATTGTTGAGCAAGAACTGTTGATGGCTCTCCAAGAATATCTGTGTATTTTCCTAATGCCCTGCCTGTTAATTCTTCCTTCAAATCAGCAACAGGCATGTCTTTGCCATTTTTTGCTCTATCAGACATTATTGGCAAATAATTTGGATGCCAATAATCAAATGTTTCAATTTTGTCCGCGACGTCAGACCAATCAATATCGAACATCGATTTATCTTTCATCGGATAAATGTATTGAAAGAACGGTTTTAATTCTGTTAAAATAAGTCCTGATTTTTGAACAACAGTTTTATCTTTTGCAAAAGTGTTACCATTCAATTCTTCATAATCACCAAGTTTACCTGTTTTATATGATACACCCATACCATCCATACGCAATGGCCAATATTTCATACGTGAATCTGCATTTGCATAAAGAATCGAATGTTTCTTTAATTCTGCAACCATTCGATTGTTCATTCCATCAAATGTAATATCAACACCGTCATGAAACGATTCAGTATCAGGCTCTATATGTAGAGTATCTTCATTTGAATTACCTTCCATTTTTGCATTTCCGGTAAAAACATCAAGCCAAAATTGTTCAGGACAACCGCAAGATTCAATTATGTTGATTGCTGGTTGAATTCTTCCTTCCGACCAACAAGTTCGAATAAGTCTTGTCATGTTCTCGCCATTTACATTAAATGACATTTTTATAGAACGTTTTGTAGTAGTTTCCATATTATTGTTCGCTATAATGCATTTCCCATAACTTAGTTATAGGGTTTTTAATTAAAAATCTAGGGTCCTTTTTTGTTGGAGTTGTTAACGGACAATTACGTGCGTGACAAAGATATCCTGAATGTTGACCACGATTTTCTTTTGTATTTTCAAAACCTGTGGTTTTTAGAATAAATGCATGTATTTTTGACCACGATGCAACTTTATTACAATCGGTTTCGATAAAATCAAGGATTTGCGATTTCAATGTTTTTTTCATAATTTTCGATTTTAGTGAATTTGTTTATCAATTAATTAAAATCAAATATACAACATTTATGATGCAATAGCAATAGTTTATGCAATTAATTTTTACTTTTTTGTGCGGCCAGCAGGACTCGAACCTGCAACTCCAAACCCGTCTTAACGTGGGTGACCTACCATTTCGCCATTACAGGACACAGCCGCTAGATTATCCTAGAATAATCCTTTTGTTGCTTTATGATCTTTTATTTGTTTAGATACGTATGAACCCAATGCAAAATTTGATTCTAATTGGGTTAGCAATTCTTCAATGTATTCTTTAAGTCCAATTGCATTTTTTTCGCCTTCCCATACATAAATTGTTACATCATTTTCTTTAAGTTCTTTAAATATTATCGCGATAATAGTTTCAAGTTCGCCACCAGCAAGGCCGTAACCAATAAGAGGAAGCCCAATTGATAAATCATTCAATGTTGCAACTGAACTTAATTTTTTTAATGCAAGTTCAAATGCAGGATACACAAACGGTTTATCTGCAGGATTGTGACCAAATTGAGTGTATAAATTGAATATGTTAGTTTCTGTACCGTCCTGCCATTTTTGTACTGCATTAGTGTAATTTCCAAGTTTGCGAATATCACCAGGAATTGTTTTGTAATCTTCAGCGGTTGCTTGTGGGAAAGTGTTTTTTACGTCAAGTGCAATACCTGCGCCCATGCGACAAAAACAGTTACATCCATGAGCAATTGCACCAAATTGTTTTGCATCTTGTATAAGATTGCCTATAACTACTTTAGCTTTTTTCATAATTTATATTTTTATATTATATACAGATTTTTTAATTAGTTTTTCTTGATTCTATTTCGACAAAATTATGTATCATTATAGATACGGCTTCTTCGTTATTTACGGTTATACATATTTCGTATTTTGAATTTCTATATGTAATGGAATTAATATCATTTTTTTGCAAAACCTCTTTAAATTTTAATACATACATTTCTAATAGAATTCTTTTTAATTGAGATGTATCTGTATGATATATCAAGCGATTTTCGTATTCATATGATTGCAAAATTTCAATACTTTGAAATTGATAAGGTTCAAAAGATTCTTTATTTAAAATTGTTGCACTATACAAAATATAATCATAATCATATTTTGAATCATCCATTATTGATTCGTCCGGAATCAATAATTGCCAATCTTTGGACAACAAGCTATCAGATAATGCAGTAGTACTTTGTTTTTGCATACTGATTAGATTTTTAACTGTCATTGTTTGTGAAAACAATGATAACGAAATGATTGTCAATAAAAAAGTAAGTAATTTTCTCATGTCAAATAGTTTTAATGTTATTTTACTAAATATCCAAAGTTTTCTTGAACGATTGGGTGTAATAATTCATTTTCCAAATCAAAAATAAATGATGATGGCAAATTGTTGGCAGGGAACGTTCCTTTTTCAATAAAACCTACAGGTGCAACAAGATATGTTTTATTTTCGTATACGATAATGTCACCTATTGAAGTTGAATAACAAGTATCAGATGGCTGATTGCAATTTTGACCGTACTTGTAAATTTTTTCAAGATCTTCATCTGCAATTCCTGTTAATTCGGAAGAATCAACGGTTATTATGCGAATTGCAGGTCGAATAACTGATGCATCTTTTTTGCAAAAAGCAGTTTGATACGAAATAAATGTTTTTTCCATAATTACGATTTTTTTAATTTTTGTAATTTCTTTTCGTAACGTTTAATAATTAATCCAAACAATTTCTCTGTATCATTCGGAAATAATATTCGAGAAACTTTTGTTCCATATACCGTGATTTCATTGGTAACAGGATTTAATTGATACATTGCGGTTCCAAAATATCCAGGCATTATTCTACGAATGTAACCAGATTTCAAATAAATACCAACCCGTTCTTTTGGATTATCAATTTCTTGAAACATGTAAGTTCCATTTGCTTTTTGTTTTTCTGTTGAAATATTTTTCAACCCGAATGATTCGATTTTTGCAATAAGATTTTCCATAGCGATTTGTTTTATCAATTAATTAAAATCAAATATACAACATTTTTTACGCAATAGCAATAGAAAATGAAAAAAAGTTTTAATAAATATAATAAAACAAAAATGAAACGATTATGTCCAAGAAAAGAAATACTTATTGTTGATGACGATGAAGTATCACGATACTATGCGGAATCCGTAATCAGAAAAGAATCAACATTTGGCGTTTGTAAGTATCGAATAACAACAGCATCAAATGGAGCTGACGCTTATGAAATTATTGAGGAATTAAAACCAAGTTTAATCATAACAGATTTACTTATGTTTCATATGAACGGATTTGAACTTATTGCAAAATTACATGCTTCTGAATTGTATAAGAATATTCCTGTCATTGTTTTATCTTGTTTAGACGACAGCGAAACTCGTGAAAATGTTGATAAATTAAAAATTAATGCATTTATCAGAAAACCATATACACCAGAAACATTAATATCAGCAATACATAATTTGCTAAAATAAATGAATCATTTAAGAAACTTTTAAAATTGATATAGTTGTATTTTATATTAAGTTTAGAGTTTCTTAAATGATTCATAGAATTCATTTAATGCTATTCCTTATTGAGAATTAAATCAATGATTGTATAAGTCATTTGATGTTTCTCTAATGTATTCAAGAAAAATTCTGTATATTTAGTATCGTGTTTTGAACGTATGATCATATCAGGAAACTTAAATTCAAAAATTGAAATTATGCATTTAATATCAATTTCATTAAACCCATATTCGTCATACGGATACCAATAGTTTGGAGCGTAATTTGCTTTTGTTAAATTATGATTTATTTCAGATTCGATAACGTCGAATTTTTCTGCAATTACTGCCCAAGACAATGGTTGCAAATCGTTTACTAAAAATTCATTTTTTGATTCCATTTATTTTTTATTTTAAGATTTTGAAACTATTTCCGAAATGTGAATATAATAATTACTCAATTTTCGGTAAGGGTAATATAGAAAGACTATAGTTATTCAGGTAAATTCTCAGTCGTTAGACAATTCTCGGACTCACCATTATGTAATTTCAATTTTTCAGATATTCTCTGTAGAGTTGATTCTCCATGTATTGTTTTAAATTCTTCAAAATCAGTATATCCTGTTATAATAAAACATGCTTTATATTTTGTTTTAAATGGTACCCATGGTTCACCATTATCTGCATAATAAGCTTTTGTTGGGTCACCTGTCGGTTTTGCACAAACAAATTCAGATTCTGCTTCACTGTTACAAACTGCATATTTGCTTTTATCTATTTTTATTTTCGATAATTCGCCATTTCCTTCAATAACGCCAATCTGTGGTGATGGTTCACGATACCCAGGCATCATAATTAATCGTCCTGCATTTGGATCTTGTTCAATAGGTCCAAAAGATACTTGTATTGAATTTTTATCGTTTTCTTCATGATACCAAACAGGTATGCCTTCAAGTTCACCTGTTACATACATAACAGTTTTTTCTAATTGTTCTTCGGTTTTTTCCATTTTATTAATTTTTTGGTAATACGTATTTTTCTTTGAGTAATTTCAGATATGATTCGTATTCTTCAGTTTTAACAGTTTTTCCAAAACAAATTAAGTTATCAAAATCGTATGAATATACATTACCAATGGAATACGTGCTCGGAAATGCGGATTTGATAAGTACTATCATAAACGGTGTTGCATTTTTAAATTCTTCATATTCAGAGAAAACTTCATTAAAAATGTCAGTATCAATTTCAAGATGATCATATTCTAATTGACTTAACAAATCAATATGCATAATGTCATTTGGCAATTCACCATTTATCATTCTTTCATAATCTGATTTTGCTAAAAAATAATTTGTAAGTATAGCGCTTTTTGTATTGCTATTATTCTTACCCAATATTTTAAATTCTTTATCTACAGATTCAACAACATGTGCATCTGTGCAGTCTCCATTTTCTACTAATACATATCGTCTTAGCATTTCACCTAAAGCTGCATCATTAGGATACTTGTTTACTAAATTTACTAATTTATTCATTTTTTGATTCTTGTTAAGTTATTAAATACTGCAAATCTGCAATTACCGCAGCCATCATCATACATTACTAATGTGTAATCCTCCTTTGTCCAAATTGAACTTCCGAAAATGTCACCTGCATATTCGCCTGGATCATCGGAATATTCATCCTCATTCCACATTATTGTTTTTTCATCTAATGTCCAACATGCTACTTCAGTCATATCATCGAAACCTTCATATATATCTGCTCCAAAATATTCTGAAAACCATTTTTTTAATTCTGCAAATTGTTTAAGTTTTTCTTTCATGTTTAATCAATTTTAACGTCTTCTTTATAATTGCTTATCATTCTTGATAAAAATTCTTTTGATTTTTCGACTTTTTCGATTTCATCAAGTTTATCTTGCTTTTTCTTTTTAAATTCCCACCAATGTCTTTTTGGTAATCCAATAGGAATTTTTATGCGTAATACTTTTTCGCCATTTTCGTTTACGCCTTCTGTGATTTCTTCCATAATTTATATTTTTGTGTTTAAAATTTTTATTGCTTTATCTGCACATTCTGTATTTAGGCCATCATAATCTTTTGTTTTGACAAAATTATCTTTTTGTTCTAAAAGCATATCTGCGTCATCATCTAAAATTACATAACTTTCAATCATGCCATTTTCTTTTGACCAATGCGGTCTATAATGGCTAAAACCTACACCCCTAAGCCATTGTTGAATTTCGTATCCTCGAGGTATTGATGTACCAGGTGTTGCAACAATTGACTGCACAGTTTCATTTGGACCACGTTTAGCCCAATAATATGGCGTGATGTCAATAACTTCACCTGGCATATTCATATCTTCCCACATATCACGAATATATTTTAAACCTATACATGTAGGATCTTCTTTATCTCGTGAACCATGACGCCATGACGATGATACAACAATGTATGCACCTGTTTGTTTAACGATTCGTTCTAATTCTCGAATTGTGTTATTATCAAAAACGATTCCCCATTTTCCGCCTCTTGTTGGATTTAAAGAACCGCCTGTGTACATTAATTGATTATTCAAGACACCGTCAAAATCAAGAAAAATGACTTTGATTCGTTTTTTGTACGCAATGAATTCAGTGTTTAATTCGTCTATTGTAGTCATTATGCTTGTTTAAAAAATGTTATTGTTGATTCATCAGATAAGATTATGTCTTTTAAAGAATCGACATTACGTACTTTATATTCTTTATCGCAAAAGTGCCAAATGTCTTCCATAAATTTTTCTAACGCTGGAGATTCTTCACCATAAATTTCAAATATGCTTCCGCATCTATAATAGCAGTCATAACTTCCACCTTTGTTGTAATCTTTTATAAATGATTCCAATTCAGATTTGTCGTTACATAAATAATATCCCATTGGTCGAGAACCCCAACCTGATTCGTGTTCAGTACCTTCAGTTGCATAAATCTTTTTCATATCAATAAGTATTTAAAATTAATTAATGTGTTCCATCTATTAAAGAAATTCCATGTTTTACACCATGAATAAAATCATTTACGTTATTATCTTCTGTTAAATGTTTTGCAATTGATATTCCTATTTCATTGCCTATATCTGATAAATCGCCATTAGTATACTGAATTGATTCTAATTGGTTTTTTATCGAATCAATCATTTGAGCAAATTTCCCTACTGACCATTTATCGCTTATAAATTCTGATTCGTCAAATTCACAATCTACTGTATATCCTGTAAGCCATTTTATTACACGAACGTCAGATGATGTTATACGTTCTTCTATTTTTATAAGTTTACCTTTGATATTTGTACAGTCAGGATTTGCAAATTTACAAACACCAGATTTGAATAAATAGCATACATGTTTATCTTTATTGATTATTGTATGTTTAAACGGTATGTTTAATGAAGTAACTTCAGATATATCACGTTCTTGTATAAACGATTTGCATGTGTTATTCATTACGCATTTTGAACAACGCATTTCATTTGGGCGATAATAATGAGCATTATAATCACGATTTAAACCATGCGAATAACTTATCAAACAACTTGTTTTTCTGAAAACAGGAACATTATATTTTTCTGACATATTATAAAATATATCTTCAACTTCTTTCGATACTGCTTTCTTTAAACCAAAGTCATATCCTTCATATGGTTCAAAGTTTATGTTATTTTCTTTAAAATAATTTGCTAATTCTGGCGTAACTTGTAATCCACAAAATCCTATAGGTGCATCATATTTCTTTGCAATTTTTACAATGTTTTCAATAGCTTCTTGAGAATCATTAATGCCTTTTATAACAGGTCTAAATTCGATTGAATACTGATATTTATGAATCCTATCATTTTTCATGCTTGACAAATTTGCATTAAGTGTTCTTAATGAACCGCCATCGTATTTAGAATTTATGCCAAATGTTGAAAATGCAAAATGTAAATCAAGGTCAAACTTAATATCTGGAAATTTCCAAATTTCACCTTTTGTTATTATGATAACAGGACCTTTGTGATTATCGGCTTCTAATGCTCGCAAGTATTCAATTGTCTTTTCTACTTGCAATAAAGGGTCGCCATAAAATAAATTTACAGCAACAGGAAGTTGTCTGAAAAGTGGATTAATTGATGATGGTAATTTTTCATATTTCGATTGCTCTTTACCTGTTAGACGGCAGTATGAACAATTAAGGCAGCCTTTAAGCGACTGCCCCATCATATAAAAAGATTTTGTAAAACAAGAATCTGTCAATTGCATATTTTTAATTTTTAAGTAATTTCAATTTTTTAATTTCGTACGCATACGGAATATTTGCAATTAATCTTTCGTATGGAATTTCTTCATATAATTTTGAATCATCGTTATTGAAAATATAGCATGTTATCTTTCCTGTTTTGAGATTCTTAATTATCTTATAGCAAAAAGCAGGAACTATTATGTTGTCTTTTTGTTCAAAAGAAAACCCGCCACAAATTATTAATAGCGAATCGTTTTGTGACTGTTTACGAACCTTTGTTTCAATAGTTTTCCAGTGTCCTCTATTGCATTCAACAGTTTGAGGTAATGCATTATAAAATCTGAACGTTTCTTCTTCATATTGACAGTTATATGCAAAATCTTCTGCGTTTGCCATATGACCTATGTCATAACCTGAATGCGAATAATTTTTATTTGACTGTCCTGTTTTAATGCCATCTGTTTTAAATGTGAAATGTTCATCTGCTCTACTGCATGTTCCACCGCCATGATATAATTTGTAAACAACAAACAAGGGATTTTTTGCATCATAACTGAAGTAACTTTTATAAATATCAGTAGTTATAACGGTATCAACTTTTTGACCGAATGATGATAATGTTATAAAAGCAAACATTAAAATTAAAAGAATCTTTTTCATATAGTAATTATTTTCGTGTTATCATTGACTCCAACTTGAATCCAATGCAATATCTTTTAGGTTTTTCGACAATAAGATTCGATACTTTACGTTTTTTACTTTGCGGAATAGAAACAACAGCTTTAATTTTCATGTTAAATCGTTGCTCAAATTCAAATACAAGAATTGAATCGTTTTGCGAATTATCGTATATTACATTATTTGTTCCGTATTCATATAATCTTAATATAGGCATATATTCATAACTTGAGCATATGCTCATTCTATAATCTCTGCCAGAAAAAATGTCAAATACTGTTTCAAGTATTTCAACATCTGAAATATTCGCACTTTTACTTACGCCTTGTCCTTTATCGTTCACAACCAATTGATAACTGTCATGATAATTATTTACAGTATCATTATGGCATGTATTCCAATATCCGTTGCAATCTTGAGATTTTAAATTTAAAGACAAAAACAAAAGAACGAATAATAGAATGTATCTCATATTTTAAATATTTTTAAAGGTTTTTTTGTTTTTTTAGCATATTTTATACTATCATTTGTACCTGATGATACGCCATCCCAAAAAGCAATAACAATATGGGCATTATCAACAATATCTTTATTTCTTCGCATTCCTGCATTTGCATCATATTGTTTACCCCACTTGTTGATTAATATTCTTGCATTTGGATGTGATAAATCATCCCAAGATGGTATGAAAATTAATGTTTCTAACGAATTTTCATTAGCCCATTTTTCACCCAATTTGTCTGCGCCGTTTGCGCCACCTGATACTACTGTTATTTTATGATCTTTATAATATTCTTTTAAAGTGTTCATGACACTTTTCAATTTATCATAATCATTAAAAGATCTTGAACCAACAATAGCAATTTTAAGATTCATACAGTCAATACTAAAATTTATTTATATATTATATACAAGAAAAGCAAATAGTTTCCTACTTGCTTATCAGTTATTTGAATTTATATTTCGTTATTCCTTGTGAAACATGTAGTTTTCGCTTTTCGGCGTTGTGTCATTAAAATATCCAGTGTATTCTTTACCGCCGTACGTAAATGAATAATTCTTTCCAGTTTTTATTGATAAACTACGTGCAATGGATTTATCTAAAAGAAACGTATTATATTTTGACCATGGAAATACATATTTCGATAATTCAGATTCAGGACCATAATTTTCAGAAACAAACTCATCCCAAGTTGGTATTAGATTTTTCTTAATTGGATTTGCTGATTCTTCTTTTGCAAATGGCTCTTTAAAATCAATTACACCTTTTTCTAAATCATCTATTGCACCCGGTGCTTTTGCAGGCTGTGGCATATAAACTCTGTCAGGTGCATCTTTAATTGGTTGATTTGATTTTCTCAACAATAAAACATTATTCCACATGTAATCTGCAAGTTCATCTTTACTTTTTGTGTATGCATCCAAAACAGTTTCCGTTACGTTTTTCTTTACGTATGATTTAAACGCTTCTTCAGACATGTCATAAAGATTTGTTCCTTCAGGTGACGACGTTGGTATTTTATTTGAATTTGCAGCAATTGCGAGTTGAATAATTTTTAATGCTTCAATAGGTTCAACATTTATTTTCATATCGTTAACAATAACTCTAGTATTAGGATTAACAATATATGCTTCAACCCATCGGTGATGGCCATCAATAATGTACTTACCGTTTAATGTAACAACTGGTGAATTATTAATTGCAGCCGCACGGCCTTTAAGCATATCATGTAAACTATCTAAAGATTTACCTGCTAATGAATGCTTAATTGACGATTCAAGTAAAAGTTGTTTTTGACAAGGTATTAAATTTCTTGCAACAACTTCGCCTGTTGTAAATTTTATCTTTTCGTCATCTGGAAAACCATCTTCACGTCCCGATTTGATTAAAGATTTAACTTTATCCTTTGCAGCGTCATCCATTAATTGTTTGACAAATCGAGTATATCCTAATTTTACGATATTAGATAAGTATGACATTAATTTTATTTTTTAAGCTTTTTCAAATCTCGATGAATTTAAAGAACGAATATCTTTTGAACTATCTTCAATTGCGTATACTCGTAAGTTACTTCCATCATATCCATCTGCAATAAAAATCTGTCCAATTGGGTATTTCTTAAATCCTGCAATTGCGGAACCTAACATTGTATGCTCACTTTTTTGGACTTCATTATATGCAGCATCTGTTAATTTTACTTTATCACCTCTTTTAAAATTAGATGAATTTGATTCATTGATGAATTCTTCGATTGTAGGTATTCTTCTTTTCATATTATTCGCCTGTAACGTCTGACCACGTGTATATGTTATTTGCATTTTTCGTTATTGATAAAATGACAGTCTCATCTTTTTCAAGTTTTCTTTCAAGCCATTCGATAATTCCTTTGCCATTTGTTATGCTTGTAATTGTCGATTCTTCAACTTTTGGCGCAGGTGCTGTTTCAGCTTCCTCATCTGTTGTTATGAATGCATCAAACGTTTTGAATTTTTCTTCTTGATTTTCTTGTTCGTTTGGAACTTCTGAATTGATTAATTCTTTAAAATCTTTTATCATGATTACTTTATTTTGTTAAGCTTGCGTATAATGCAGCATAGTGTTCTGCTTTTTGTTTTATTTCAGCAATACGAGTTTTCATTCTGGCTTGGTCAATTTCTTGTACGCCATTGCTAATCCAATCTGTTGTTTTTGCCTTTGTTTTTGCAATTTCTTCTGTTGGCGCTTGCACAAATTCAACAGTTCCGCCATAACCCCAACCTTTATATGGGTCAGTGTATATAAATACTTCAAACCATTTATCTTTGAATGCTTCTGGCATTTTTTCATACATATAAGATTCGATATCATTCCATCCTATCCATTTGCCATTATCATATTCCAAATCAACACTTGTTCCTGCAATTCTATCAGTTGTAATAACTTTTATATCATTATTGCTATCTATATAAAATGTATATTTGCCATTAAATGAAGAAGGACCCCATTGTCTGTCTAGTGCTTTCGTGTAACTTTTCGATTGCAAAATTTCTGAAAACCATCCATGGCCTTTTGCTTCATTTGATACAAATTTTTTAATGATATCATATGTATCAGGACCAAATTTTATAGGACTTAATCCTTTTAAAATTTTACTTAGATACTTTATAAGTGCATTATCGACATCGGTATTTCTTGCTTCATTTAATACATTAATTTTTTGATTTTCATTAATGTATTCTTCAATCGTTGGTATTCTTCTATTCATATAAAACTTATTTTATTATATATTCACAAATAAAACTTAAAATAATCCTTTTGCGCCTTTATGATCTTTTTGAAAATAACAAAAAAGACATTTGTGTGCACATTGCGCTCTACTATTCAACAATTCAAATTTATTATCTAAACAATGACAAGTAGTTCGTTGGTATCCTGCTGGTTTTCCAGGTTCAACTCCAAGAATTTGACAATCCAATTCTGATATACAAGGTGTTGACGGTAATCCTTCTTCTGCACATAATGCTGGCATTTCAAATTCTCGCCATATTCTTTTTCTTATATCTAAAGGTAAATTGAAAGATGTGTATTTTAATTGAAAACCTTTTTCTTCAATTCTTTTTTGCGTATGTGGATAGTTATCGTAAAACGATATTCTTACTCTACACATGTTTTCTTTAAGATTTGCTTTTGCCTCTTTCCACACATTTATCGAATTATACATATAATTGGATATTGGCATTATCGGGTCAATTCTTAAAACAACACGTTGCGGACCTAATAATTCAACAAATTTATAAAGGTATTCTAAACTTTCTTTTGCGGATGGTGCATTAGGTTCTAAAGCAGTTCCACCATTTCCTGTTATTGTACAATGCACAATAATATTATAAGGTACATTAAGTTCGCTTATAATTTCATATATTTTTTTAGGGTTTTTAGATATAATGATTGCGGGATTCTTTTCAGATACCCATTTAATCCAACGATGGTCAAATGCAGCATCCCCATGTTCCGTAATTCCTATTTTTCTCGACATCTATAATTTTTGTTTTTTGTTATATATTCATATTTTTAAACTGAAAAACCTTGACTAATATCACTAAAAGCAATCGTAGTCAAGGTTTTTGATTATTTTAGAATCGCGATA
>JALOBO010000158.1 GCA_023228225.1 Clostridia bacterium | reverse complement strand
TCTTGATATCCATATCATCGACAGGATATGAGGATTTGATAGCAAGCAACCTCTTACGAATATTGTCAATAATTACAGGTTTAATCTTGTTGGCGAGTTGTTCGATCTTGTTAGCAACATATGTACTGAGAACTAAGTCTGAGGAGTAGGAACCGCCTGAGCCACCCGCAATGACACTGCGTGGAATCGAGAGAGATGTCCAAACTTGGTCTGAATTTTGAATAATACGATCGTTAGTGGAGAGATAGCTGGCGGAGTGATCGATTGAGTCGATTTTTACCGCAGACGACGTGACATAGCCTTGATCCGGAGTCTGGTTTTTAAGGGTGTTGGAATAACTTGCAATAACCTTGTCGAGGTCTGCGTTGGCAGCTTTGCGCCGCTGCTCTATGTTCCCAGGGTATTTTCCGAGATCGAAGAAGGAGGCATCAATCTGATGATGCTCTCGTGGAACGTTTCGCCACCTCCAGATGACATCGATGATTGTGATTTGTCGCTTTTCCCATATGGGGAGGATAGTGCGGTGCAACGGAGAGATGGAGTATATCCCGAATGTCTTGCGACCCTTGGAGTCGGTCCACCAAATGGGAGTTTCTTTAAATCGAATGTGGATTATTTCATCCGCGCGGTATCGTTTTTCGGTCTGCAGACCTTCATCGATGACGTAGTATGCAGCTTCACGGATAGCTTCAGTGGAGGCGGATCCCCCAATACGGGATAAGTCGTCGACAATAGTAACAGACTTGTTAGGAAGTATTTCGTAAGTAAAACCAGGAAGCGGGTGGATGAATACATTTCCGTGAATCATGAGAAGTTCTGCGTATTTTTCAAACTCCCCGCGGATATTAAGGGTTGTCGCGAGATGCTCGGCTTCCCTGAGCATTTCCGCTTCAGTCTCATCGTACTCGGTGTCTTTATCAGACATCTTGAAGCGCTTGAATGAGTCTGCAGCCATTGTGCTGATACGATCTATGGCGCCCCCAACTTCGGGTTCTAGACCGTAGAGTTGCTCGTAAATGTCTGCTTCATCCATATCACGCCAATTTGTGATATCAATGAGAAACTGCGCAAGGCTGTTGGTTACTTGTTTGCCAGCGTATATGTGGTCTGCGGACGTTCCTGCGGCTCCAGTGTTAAGGCGCGCAAACGCCTGCCGGAATTTTCGTGTTAATATCTTTCTAATTCCCATGATATCACCGTTAGATTACGTGAAGAGAAATTGTATCGGGGTACATATCTACTGGTTGAGACGTAGATAGATACCAGATAACGTTTGCCACGCAATCTGATACATCCTTGCTGCCCCCGAATGGGTGATCAACGCGCGGCGTACGTCCGTTCACTACTAGAAGATTTTCAACTTCATATTTCAGGTGTTCGTCGTATACTACACGAACGGGATTTGGGTAGTCATCGGATTGCTGTTCTTTCCATCTGTCGTAGTCTTCTTTGCCAACGATGTGTTTAATGAATTCCATGCCATATGTGTCGATGACGTGTTCGATGATTTCAGGATACATCCATGTGTCAAAGATGAAAACGTTCGCATTAATACGAGGTATCACGTAGTCAAGGTAAGCGCGGATTTCGGAAGGACGGATAAACGCGTCACCTTCTTTCTTGGTAAACTTATGGACACCGTCTACTGAGATGCCGCCCGTCATGTTGTCCAAATAGCCGCACGCAATACCGAAGCGATCATTGGTAACAGCGGGGTCAATCGCAAGGACTCGCGATTTATCTGTCATTAATGGGAGAGATTCCATTTGGAGTATGTTAACCATTGGTTTTAGGAAAACGCCTTCGGGGAATTCAATTCCACCTGCGATCTCAGGTTTGCAGGCGTAGTCTCTATAAAATGTCGGAAGGTCGCGTTTGTATTCTTCTCGAAGAACTGACTCATTGAAATGAGGATTCATCTCCCACGTGGGCCGCATGTAAGATAAAATATTGTTGGGCTTGTAGTTCGGGGGGATTTTGATTTTTTCGGTTCTGATTTCGTATTCGCGACGCATCGCGTTTTTACCCTCAAGGTGGAGGCGCATGATAATATCTGTCGGGTGCTGGGGCGAACTGATCCCGATGACATGGCCATCGTCACCTAACGTATCTGTGGATTTCTTGAGACGCGACCATATTTCCCAAGCGCCGCGCTTACCTCCCGTTGATTCGAATAATGCCAGCTCATCGAATATAACACACCTGCTGGTTCGCCCCACCGCGGTCGTGGCCCAACTCGAGAGGGTTTGCAACTTGATACGCTTATCGTTACATTCAACATTGTCGGAACGTATATCTACGTCAAACCATGTATTCAGCCACTCACAATTTTCTAGCATCGTTTGGATATTCGAGAAGACGCCGTCTGAAGCCTGCTTTTCACTGACAGATACAATTTGAATAAACAGTTTCTGATTCTTAAGGAGCTTGTAATATTCTGCAGGATTCGGCATGGTTATAGCATCCCAGAACTCATAACACCCCATGACGGAGGCCAAGGCGGTTTTACCACTCCTCATGCCGGCGACTAAAATAAGCTGCTTATATTGGGGGAGAAGGGGGTTATAGCGGCTGCGATAGAACTCGCGCATGATTTCTTCTTGCGCGGGGAATAGGTCTACCCCCAGGACTTCATTCGTCCACCAGATGGGATCCATCTTGCCGCGTGTCACTGTTTTAAGATACTCAAGCTGGTCTTTGTGTTCGGGCTCTATTGTGCCGATACTTCTATCGCGGGAAGACGATCGATAGCTTCTAGAACTTTTATACGACATGATGGGCACACCTCCTGCGCGATGACATTCGTGAGCTCGATGTATTGCGCGTTCATTTTCTCAATGCGTATATTGACATTGCCGCCCTGGTTGAGACGCCCCTGGAATTCAGCGAGATCATGGAGAGTTGCACGGGTTTCCTTTGTTAACATGATCGCGAGTTTAATATTTTCGCGGTCGAACTCCCGGACTTTGCATATGTAATCTACCCAGTCTTCGAGCTTCTTTAACATGTTCAGGAGGCGCTTGAGATAAAAATCTTCGGAGTCATACTCTCCAGTGGCTGCATCCTGCTTGATCTGGTGGGTATTAATGTGATCCATTACTTCGTTGCGCGTCATTTTGAAAAATACGGCCGCCTCCTCGATGCCAATCTTCCCCATGATGATATCGCGCGACCACTGCATTCCCAGCGCGCCTGCATCGCACATAGGACATCTGGTTGTCATGAGGAATAGTTGTGATTTCCGGTATATGAAAGGATAAGAATATATTTAAAGAAATAAAGAAAATATATAATATTAACAAAAAACTATGGAGCGCGCCCTAGGGGCTACTCGCCACCAGATACTGCGGGTTGCTGCCAAGCGCATTGTACTATGGGCCGCGTAATGATATACCCGCGGATGAAAAGACTTCGGGTGAGATATCGGTAACAATGCGCTATATTTGCGATTAGAAGCTCACTTAATAGCAGGTGATAGTTATACCTTGTTTAATTGCAATCGCACGTTATATCGCTAATATAGCGATTATATGCGCGCTTAAATCGCTCGTATCTCTCTTATTTGCCATTCGTTTAGCCGCGACCATGCTGCGAGGACAATGCGCCGGCTACTAAGTGGAAGCGGCGGCGACTACTCGCTAATAAATGGACAAACATCAACTACATGTACTATACCCCCTCCCCCTACCCCCCACCGTGTGGTCACGTGATGAGGAAGTATATCTTTCTCGTTAAACGGTGATTTGATTCTATATGTAATCAAATTACCGTTAAACTGGAGGTACAGAAATGTCTAAGATCGTAAACGATATAGAGCAGATTCTGGAATCGCTTGGAGAATTCGTCGATATCGACGTGGACAACAAACAGGTATTAATGGTATCAAATACCGTGGGAGTTACAATAAGTAATGAAGATGGAACATACACGAATGTACACTTTGAAATTATCTGCGAGACAAGTAATGACAAACTGAAGATTGTGGATGTCAGTTACAAAACTGACACCTATTCAAATGAAGATTACGAGTGATAAAAATGAAGATTGAAAACCATACTGAGTTAGTCTCTGGGTTTGTATACTCGTTGACCGTAGGTAGATGGATACTGCACGTCCTCTACCTATACATTTTACCCACGAAACTCTGGTAGGTGCGCCTATCAGAGCGTGAGGAACAACTCATGACAATCGACCTCAACAACATCCCTGACGACATGGAGATCG
>JALOBO010000157.1 GCA_023228225.1 Clostridia bacterium | reverse complement strand
AATTATCAGCACTACTAGTAGGAGATACTCCAAGTGTGCTACTTAAATCGGATGGTGAAACAGCGCCGCCAGAAGAACCAGATGTATTATCTTGTGACAAAGTATTAATTTTATCAAAGTTTGCCAAATTGTTTGATGCTTCTTTTGTAGCTTTGCTGTTTGCTTTTGTTGCTGCTGTGCTATCATCTGTAGCACCGGCAAGCCCTGTTACAGATGCTGCCGCAGATTGTGCTGTATCGCTTGTGCCTGTCAACTTATAAATGAAGTCAGTAAAAATAGACGCGGCATAAGTTAATCCTTCAATTAGCTGATTTACAAAAGATAAAACAGGAGTTAGAGAAGCAATAAAGGCTTTGCCTAAAGTTGCTTCAAGGTTTTCAAAGTTAAGTTGCAAAATACGTACCTGATTAGCCCAACTATTGCTTGTTTTTGCAAAATCTCCTTGTGCATCAGAAGTAACAGATAATAAATAATTGTATCTTACCATTGTTTTTTGTGCAGAACTCATTTTATTATAAGCTGTAGTTATTCCTTGAGAAAGTGCAAAAGCGGATAAATTAGCTTCAGACATATTAATGCCTAATTGTTTCAATGGTTCAGTTTCACCAGATATTCCGCTTCTAATTTTTTCGAACGCGGTTTCTGTATCAAGATTATAAAAAGACGCAAGGTCGCCAGACAATCCTGCTATTTCTTTAGACATATCAGCTGCTGACGCGGTTGAAAGCCCCATACTTTTAAGCATAGCGCCCATTGTGCCGGTATATTGCTTTGCTGCTAATGTGGATAATCCATATTTTTCAGTTGCTGTTTTTGCAAAATTATCAATGTCACCCGACATATTGCCAAAAGTAGTATCAACGACATTTTGTACTTCATTTATATCGCTTGCGGCATTAATACTTGCTTTTCCAAATTCAATAATCTTTTGTGCGCTAAATGCTATTCCTACCGTTGCGGCAAACTTTTTTAATCCTGAAGTTAAGGTTGCTATGCCTGTAGTTGCCCCCGCTGTATCAATTTTTGTGTTTATGCGAATTTGCCCATCGTATCCAGCTGCCATTTTATCACCTGCCTTTTGGGTATAAAAAAATCACCTTGAATTAACAAGATGATTTAAAATATTATGTTTTTTTATCTTTTGCCCGGATAAAACTTATGCCCGCATTTTAAACATGTTATTCGTACTTTTTTTGAGCCGGAAAAGCCACATAAAATACCAATAATAGTGCCTACGATTGTTCCAATCAGCCCGAAGAAAGAACCTATAAATCCTAAAAATAAAGCGCCAAATATCCCGCTTAAAGGGCTATATCCTCTTGCGCTTGTTTGAATAACTGTTGAATGACATTTAGGGCAATAAACGGTGCCATTTGGTTTAAAGTCCCCTTTATATCCTTTTTTCCATTTTGGTTTCGCCCTTTTTTCTGGATGTGGAACAGAGGATATTATTTCTTCGATTTTTGAGGTATCATTTTTATCAATTATTGGTGAATTTTTTACACTTTTACCACATACAGGGCAGACTAAAGCCTTATCTAATAATTTCTCCCCACAATTCATACATATCTTCATATTATATTCCCCCTTTCCACAATTATACTTTTAAGTGCTGAATTTTGCAAGAGAAAAGCACTCCAAAAGTGGAATGCTTTTATTCTTATTGCCGCTTAGTGGCAATATTAATTTAATTGTGAATAAAAGTCATCCAAAATACTTTCTTCTTCGTCACTCATATGATTCGGTAATGCTACATCACGTTTTGCCCTTATAACTTTTTCACGGGATTTTACATCTTTTACGGAGGAAATATCATAGTTGCGAATATCGCGTACACGGTTTAAAATACAATCGTCTGTTAATCCTTGTAATAGATTGCAGAATTTCCACCAATGTATATGGATATTATCAAGGTCGATATGATAGTCTGACATAAACGACGCTTTGATATAATTTTCATCATAATCAAAATCCATATCGGGCTGTTTTTCTTCCTGCGGTCTGTCTTTTCCACATTGCAGATATTTTATTGCCATATGTAGAGCTTCTTGCAGGTTCGGCGGTTCCTGCTTATAGAGTATACCTATAACCCCATATCCGCGCTCTGTGTCGCTAATATCAGGGTCATTGATACATCTAAAGCATGCTAAAGCATATTTAAAATCAATATTGATTTCATAATCTTTACCATCAACAGTAATCAATTCGGGATAATCGGTCATTTTAATGCTCTCTTGCTCTCGCGGTTCGGCGTATATTTATTTACAACTTTTGCTTTTAGGTTTTTAGAATTGATACCCATCTTTTCGAAATGCGGTTTTAGCTGTTCGGCTAAATCGTCAAACATATTGTAATAGTTTTTATCTCCGAAAATCTTCTGACAAGCGCCAACACCGAGAAAAGTATCCAGTGTTTCACGCGATTTTTGATATAATTCATCAATCATTGCCGCACCGTCATATTGATTTTTCGTAATCAGAACTTTTTCTTTGCCATCTATAACCGTTGTTTTAAATGGTTCATCGGGGCGTTTATCAATTTCTTTTGCTTTGTCCTGATATTCATCAACTAAATTATTGACTTTATCGAACGTCCTAACCATCTTATTGGCTAAGCCTGTATCCGATATATCGAATACAATTTCGTCTCCTGCATCATTCACACATATATGGTATTCTGTTTTTGAATGAACTCTTATACTTCCATTTGCCATAATAAATAATCCTCCTAAAATAATAATTTATTTTTGCATTAAATAAGGCTTATAATATTCCCATAAACATTTTCCTGCTGTTTTACCAACTTTTGAACACGCCTTTGATATGTTATTAATACCTGTTGATTTCTGAGCACATGATATTGATTCATATATGTGCCCTGTCGTTAAACAAATTACTGGTTTTCTTCTTGAATGTCCGGCATTAATTCCGCTAATTTTCATTTCTTTTGCTGGGGAATATTCGCAAAATCCTATTTCCGTTGCTTGTTTTAAATATTTTATCACCGTATTTTTAGTCAAATGTAACTTTTCTCCTATAGTCGAAGTGCTATAATTTCCAGTATTCCATAAATCAGAAACTTTCTTTACCACACTATTAACTGCAAAATTATGGCATTGTAACCAATTTATGTCTGATTTTTTAAATTCAAATAAGGTTGGCAAACGCGAGTTTAATATGTTTTGCTTTATCCACTTAAGCGTTGAGTATTTGCAGTTGATTGTTATATAATTGAATATGCCATTATTTTTTGCAAGTATCTTCTTTTGATGGTCGTTTTGTTTCTCTTGCCGTATTGTTTTCCCACCCGCGCGTTCAAATCCTCCAATATAGTGCTGCGCGCCTTGCATTTCGACAATACAATTATATTTTGCTATATAAAAATCATATTTATACCGATTGCACCATTTAAGCCTTTTACTACTTAATTGTGAGACATAATCAATATTTAATTGATTCAATAATGAGTGCATGAATTTTTCAGGATAACTTATACCATCTGAACAACGTTTGCAGTTTATTACTTTGCCTTTGGCTTTATCAATGCTTTTTATGCTTATATGTCCACACACGGGGCATTTCCATTCAACCATAGCAGATGACGATTGTGTATATTTATATCCATCTTCTACATGGACCAACATTTTTGCAAGTTCTGGATTCGTTGTCCACATATCATTTATTCCAACTATTACTTTTGATGGATTTGGTGAACATACTGGACACCCCTGGCCGCTTTTAATACTACTTTCTACTGCATTATTTTCTGTACCACAGTTCAGGCATAAATATTTGTACATCTTATGGCTTATCATTCGTTTCCCATAAGGTGCTCTATAACGAGATATAATTTTTATACTATATCCTGTTTTAGTGACAATTATATCGTTAATTGCATATTTAAAATCTGCTATGCGCATAATAATAAACCCTCCTAAAGGTTTCAATTCCTAATTATATAAATTAATGGGAAGATAGCCTAGGAAAGCTATCTTATCGCGCCGGTTAATTACGCCGAGGCTATCCCATATAGTTATTATAGCACAGCCAACTCAGAAGCGCAATTGTTAAACTGTTTCGGTAAATACAGGAACGCCGTCTGTAATAACGGTTGTCCCGATTGTCGGCGCGCCATTATAATAGACTGTGCCGCTCAATGTTTGCGGGCTGCCGCCGGTCATGGTATGCGTACCAATTGCCACAACAGAACTATGCAAAAATGAAGAATAAGGGCTTGTAGATGTAAGGTCGACTTCGAGAATTTCTGATTCCGCGTCTGCGCCGGTTGCCATA
>JALOBO010000156.1 GCA_023228225.1 Clostridia bacterium | reverse complement strand
AAAAACCCCCCCTGGGGAAAAAAAAAAAAAAAAAAAAAAAAAAAAAAAAAATTAATATAATTAAGCAGTCTACCAAACGGAGGCAAATTTGAGCTTGCCTTTTTTTACCCGTCCTCTGAATAATAAAAGGGTAAACAGGTAAAAAATTAATTTGAGTAATTTTAGATGAAAATATATATAGAATTGAACGTTTTGACTATTAGACGATTACAAGACATCTGTCCTACTACCCAAATTTTATAAAACAGAAGATAGTCCAACTACAGACAGGAGGCTGATTTCTTAGCAGAAGACTAAATTAGTATCGCCACTCGATTTTAATTTGTGGTATGAGTGATTGTATCAACTCAGTTTTTAGCAAATTGTAGATTAATTTTTTGCATCTAAATCGGCACACATGAGGTTGGTTTTAAAAAAGAGAATGGTTTTGTTTATTTTCAAGATAATTATTACTAATTTATTAAGTTTTCCAAAACTGAGTAGCCTTTGCAGATTAGTAATTTATGTTTTTTGAAAATTAAAAAAAGAAAATATTACATCATAAAGAATGTAGCACCTAATGCTAATCCTATTACGACAACTCCTATGATTATCATTACTTTTATGTCCATTCCTCCTTCTTTTGGTGATTTTTTGCCGAGAAGTTTATTATATTGGGAAGCAATTATGGCAACTGATTCTTCTGTTTCTGCGGCAAGTTGAACTGGGTCAATGAAACAATTTTCAAGCATATCATGAACTTTTAATTCATAAACTAATGGCGAGACGAGTGTTATGTTGTTTTTAATGAAATTTGAGACATATAATATCTGTTCTTTGTCTTTTGATGTCAACATATCAGGATTGATAAGTTTTGCTTGTAATAATGCCGCTTGATTACACCGTTTTGTTAATTCCTGAATGTCGTCTATTCCGGCTTTTTTTAATTCGGCGAAAATACCAAGAGTAGAATCTTCAATCATTGGTGCCACATTCGAGTGTACTAAATCTACTCGAATGGAACCGAGTGAATAGGACCCCTTTAATCCCATTTTTAAAAATTTAGCCATGCCTTGTGATAAAGTAGCTCTGCCGTTTCTGAATTTAGCCGCTCTTAATCTGAATACACCATTTTTATCAACAATCATTAATGCATATTTATCTTTACTAAATGCCGCTTTGAAATATTCGACACCTACAGGCATTGTCATTATAATATACGCAACTAAAACTGCGATAATTAAAATGAATACGCCATAGAGACTTAAATCTATAATGCTCATAGTATAAAAGTTGAGGTTTCTATATTTAAACGTAATTATATTAAAAAATTATATTTTTTTAAGTTCGGCAAATTGCCATTCGTATCGATGCATGAATATATTCAATGGGCATTTATAATCTACTACTTTAAAAAATTTTTATTTGCTCCATACAGACTTGCTGATATAAAAATTACATCTATTGATTCAGTTGAAATTTGTTTAATTAGTTCATTATAATCTCCAATGAATGAAACGATGCCTTCACCTTTTCTTACTTCTTTTCTAGGATGTACAAGAAAATCAGTTATTCCTATGATTTTATCTGAAAACTTTTGTAACTTGGCTAATTTATTGTCACTAAAACCTAAATCTAAAATTAAATTGTGTTGTTTAATTTTAGGCTTAATTCATTGTAAAAATTCAATATCTGCCATATTACATAAAAGACGATTTCATTATATTTAAATGTAATTTTAGATGTAAAAAAGAATTAAGAATGTCCGCCGAAAATACTGGCAAGGAATCCTTTCTTTTGTTGAATATTAGCGCTTCTGGGTGCAGATTCTAATTCTGCTTCTGACATGACACCAGATAATGTAGAAATTGACATTTTACGTTCAAATCCGTTTGTACCCCGTGTTAGTAATAAATCATTGAAATATGTGATAACTGGAATGTCGATACCTGTAATCGGGCTATCTGACATATACATTTGCCGTTTTCTTAAATTATTTCGTGTTTTGATTTGCCATTCTGCCTTTGCCGCATCACCAATGATATTATTATACGTAATTAATGTAGTTAATAATTCTGGTGCTAATTCTTTATATCGTGGCGGGATTTCGTTTATACCGCTAATGATATTATAATTATCTTGCGCGGTCATCATATCTCCATCAATGGATTGATTTGATGGAGGTCTGGATGATGATATTAAAGCGGCATCCGTCATTGAATTCAATTTATCAAATTCATTTGCCGCAATATCATAATTTGATATTTCATCTTCTAAATTTAAGATTTCATTTTCGTTTTCTGTCATTTTTAATCACCTTCTTTTTTGCTTTTTAAATACGGAGCTTTAACGTCTTTGTTTTCATCTACTGCTTCGGTAAGCTGATTTTCGATAGTATAAAAAACACTCATCCATAAATTAAATACACAAACCGCGCATAGTCCGATACATAAGAATAGCATTGGCTGAACAGTATAAATAGTATCAAGTGTATAATATACGTATTCGTTAGTTGTATTATTGAATATCAATTGCGTATCTGTTGTCTTTCCTAATACAAATGTTGAATACGTAATAAAGAATGCGAATAGCGTAGCGATTGCACCTAATAAAATCTTAGAATTGTGTTTTACAATAATCGACATTCCTAGAAATACTAACGTAGCAATGAAAATGATTATATATAAATCAAACGGAATATAAGTTGAATTATATACGGTTGTTGTGACCATATCAATGGAAGCCATGCGTAGTATATTTCATTTAAGCATATTTAAACGTTTTTAGTTTTGTAAAAACGTTTAAATACAATGAATTATAATAGTATTTAAGGTAATAGGACTGTGTTTATATGTGATTATTGATTTTGAACGTGTAAAAAAAAGGAAATATTAGTTGTCAGCTGACGCATGGAATTTAGTTTTACGCTGTTGATATATGTAATGACTATTGTTATACGTATTAGCATCAATGATTTCACGTGTTAATTTATATTCATACGGACTGAAATATGTATTAATTACTAAATCAGGTAATTCAAACCATTGAAGTAAATAGGTTCCACCCTTTAGAACAAGATGCTCACTTCCATTAGTATGAATCTTAATGAAATCAATCTTTGGTTTGACATACGGAGTATTCGTATCTTCTGATTCTTGCCGTGCTTGAAATTCCATTTTGTGAATAAAATCATCTAATGTAATAACATCGACAATTTCATAATTTTGGTTTTTATACGCGGGATTATCTGGAGATACATACTGGATTACACCAGAACATGGATATAAGGATTTATTATATAAGTATGCGGAACCTACTACATCTGAAAATGCATATTTGAAAATTGGCATCTGGTCTTGTGTATAGCCGTTCAAGTCTCGATTACGTTTAATTATGTTTCTGGCTTGAGTATTAGGTTCAAATACATATACGCGTTTTGCTCCTAATTTTAACGCGACTAAGGCAAACATACCATATCCGCCACCGATATCTAGAATGATATCTTCTTTTTTAGGAGCAGAAAACGATGAACACCATCCTCCGTTAAATTCTACATTTTCCAAGAAACTAAGAAACCCGCTTCCGCAAGCAGTTCTGAATTTCTTATCAACAATGTGCGCAGTGATATCAGAATAAATTACATCATAATAATCGCGCACAAATTCATATGGATTAACATCTTCGGCTACAGATAATTTCAAGCCGAACGGAGTTGATAAATAATCTTTTTTATTTTCGTCACCTGTTTCGATTGCTTCCAGTTGTTTGTATTTTTCGATGATATCCCAGCAAATGGTATCTCTTTCTTTTTGATATTCTCGCATTTCGTCTATGTTGTGTTTGCATAATGGACACCATTGGTGAAACCATACGTCTTTTGTTACTTTTGCAAAATTTTTAAGGTCTCCTTTTTTATTAGCATTAAAGAATTTGGATGCTCCACTTCTGTTTTGATTTAGGTATGACGATGGTGACAGCATTTGGTCGAATGCCGACATTTGCATTGTTGATTTTTTCTTAGTCTGATTAAGAGTCATGTCTTATTAATTTAGAAAACAGAATATATAAATGTATTTTTATTTATTTAATTTTACTATATTTAAGAATTGATGGCTCTGGAATTTCATTTTGAAAATTTGTTATTTGACATTACTATTTTTATCATATTGTTGACGTTAACAATATGATGTAATTTGGTTTATTTTTCAAATTAACGTAATTGTATTACGATTTATATAATTTGAACTATCTGGTTAAACCAGATAGTTCGATTTTAGTTTAAAAACCTATCTATTTTTAATGCTATATATTTAAATAGAATA
>JALOBO010000155.1 GCA_023228225.1 Clostridia bacterium | reverse complement strand
TAACTGATGCAGGAATGTATTTAAGTTCTGCTTCTACCTCATGCATATCTTTGTCTTTATGGATTATTACGTTCTGTTTTGTATCATAATTCCATATTTTGTTATCAGGATTGCTATTTGACCATGCAAGTATTGCGTTTTTAAGCCACTTTGCTTCTACGAACATCATTTTAAGCTGTTCTCGCTGTCTTTTTGACAGTTTGTTATCCTGAACCTTTACAGTGAAGACACGGCATACCTGTCCGGCACGTTTCTCATACGTCTGTTTTATTGTTTCTGCTATATGTCTGTTTTTGTCTTCCCGTACATCCATATAAATAATATACTATAAGTTAGTAGAAAATGTCAAGTACATTCATATATATATTGACAAATTATACCTAATTCATTATATTAAACACAATGAGCAGATACAATACACTTAATCATGAGAAATACAGAATACAGTATCATATAATATTCTCAACAAAATACCGTAAAAAATGTCTTGAACCTGTAAAAGATGACCTCCTTGAATCTATGAAAAGAGCAGAGTCTTTACAGAATAAATGGAATATTGAAACAATGGAAACAGACAAAGACCATATACATTTTCTTATAAATGCTTCTCCTGTGTGTATGCCTGCTGATATAATACATTCACTGAAACAGGTGTCAACTTATGACATGTGGGAAAAGAACGGTGATTATATGAAGAAATATTACTGGAGCAGGAAACACTATTTATGGACAAGAGGATATTTTATTTCAACAATAGGAGATGTTTCTGAGAAAACAGTTAAAAATTATATCGAAAGACAGGGATGATGGCAGTTCACATGCCGACTTAAAAGTACGGCATCTATCCTGCCTGATTTCATGTATACTCCAAAGTGTCCATTATGTCCTGCAATGTGTCACAACCGCAAATAGGTACATACCATTCTCCGTTATAGCACTGATAATCATCATTACTATTATTAGTCTTTTCAAAACATGAAAGTATGGCATCTTTTATCATGTCGAAAGTAATTTCCTTTTTCATTGTTTATCCTCCAGTATTCAAAATCACAATACATTGTATTACTCTACATTATTTGCACTTATTTAGTATTTTTCTCATTTGTTTAATTTGCTCTTTATCACATGGAGAACATGACCAATATTTTATAAAATCTACCAAAACAGATGCGCTGTCTATATGTTCCTTACAGAATTCCCATCCGAACAGTTTCCACACGTCGGTTATTGCTTTCCATTCTTTATTTAGTTTTGAAACATTGTCTAAATTATTGTACAATTCCGGGAAATGCTCAAACACATCATAACATCTCTCAAAATCTCCGTTGTCATGAGGATAGTTAACTTCTTTAGGAGTTCCACCAAGCAGTGCAATAAACATCGTTTTTGAGCTTGCACCAATATCACAGTTGTTCAGATAATCTACTATTCTACCGCAGCACATTTTTCCTGCATTTCTGTCTGGATTAACCCTATATCCATTTTCTCTTCCTTTATAATCTCCAACAATTCCTAAAGGAATAATTGTAGTCATATAATCAGAGAATACAACGCATCCATCATAAATTTCAATCGGTTCGTCAAAAAAATCTGCTAGTTCCTGCATTGTTTTAGTTTTCATCAGTTTTCTCCTTAACATACAAATCTATATTTCCGTCATAATGTCTGTCAAGCACATTCCAATCAAGAGATATACATGCTCCGTCTTTTCCTATACCTAAATTTCCTATTCTATGATAATCACATGCACTATCATTGTGTTCTTCACATTCTTTGTATTCACCTATATCTTCTTCATCTATTATTTTAAATCCATCATTTATTTTCATTATATATTGTCCCCTTTGAAGGAAAAAGTTATTAGAAGGGCTGTCCCCTTTAGATATAACGATGGGACAACTTCCTGTCATATACTCACCTATCGCCTCTGTACATTTAGCAGGATATACAAAACCAACTATTTCATTGATATTTCTTCCTGTCCACTGTACCGCTTCTGAAACGTCTTCATAATGATATTTTTTAATCATTTTTCAACTCCTGTTAAATAACTTACAGAACTTTTCCAAATCTTCTGTTGATATACCCTTACACGCATTAACACATGCAACAATTCTGCGTGCATTTTCTTCCCTGTTTGTGTAGGTCTTATTTCCTTCTTTAACTGGAAACCATGCCATTTCAGCTATTGTTTCACCATTAATATCAAATATATCCTGTGAACACATACCTGCTCCATTTTCCCTGTAAGCCGTGAACCACGGCTCTTTTGTGTGTTGCAATTCCATAAATATCTCCTTATATTGTTTCAATCGTTTGCTTTTAGATTATAAACAGGTTTTATAATCCTGCTTATTTCAACAGTGTCTTTTATAGCATTTATGATTACATTCATAGGCTTGTATGCCATTGGTGCTTCATCTATCGTATCAGAATTTACCGACGTTGTTGATATACCCTCCATAGATTTTTCATATTCATCTAATTTTATGCACTGTCTTGCTTTAGTCCTGCTCATTAATCTTCCTGCTCCATGAGGTGCAGAACAGTTCCAGTCTTCATTACCTTTCCCAACGCCGATAATCGTTCCGTCCCTCATGTTCATCGGAATCACAACTTTTTCGTATTTGTGTGCTGATATTGCGCCTTTTCTCATAACCATGTCATCAAAATTTATATAATTATGCACAGAAGTTATAATTTCCACAGGTTCCATATTGAGAATATTCTCTAAAATAGATTTCTGTATCATTTTGTGATTATACAGAGCAAATTCCTGACATATTTTCATATCATGAAGATAATCTTTCATTTTATCATCTTCAAGCCAGCACAAATCATTGGGGATATCCGTGTTTTTGTTATCTCTCATGCCGTCAAGAGCATTCTGTATTTCTTTTACTTTCCCTTCTTTTTTAAGTTTTTCTATAATATTTTCTCTTTCGTTACCATTGTCATGAGTTGCATTTATTGCCAATTTTTGATAAATATCTGCCACCTGCTTACCAAGATTACGGGAACCAGTATGAATTACCAGCCAAACATTTCCTTCGTCATCTTTGTCAAGCTCAATAAAATGATTTCCTCCTCCGAGTGTCCCTGCTGATTTTGTTATTCTGTCTATGTTTTTCAACATGTCTTTGCAATATAACGCATCTATAAATGCATCAAATACCTTACAATCACTTTTTTGTTGAATATTCATTCCTATAGGAACGACTTCTCTTACTCTTTTGTCGAACAAGTCATAATCTATGGTTGTTTTTCCTATATTAATAGCATCTATATTGCATCCTATATCAACTCCGATAAGATTAGGAATAACTTTATCTTTGAAAGTTGAGGTAAATCCTATTACACATCCTGCGCCTGCGTGGCAGTCAGGCATTATTCTTATTTTTGATTCAGAAAACATGGGATGAGTTTTAAGTTCATTTATCTGTTTTGAAGCAGAATCTTCAAGGATATCTGCAAAAATCTTAATATCCATTTTTTATCTCCTTATATAAAAATATATCACGCCTGTTTAATTTTGTCAATACAAATATCAACAAACGGTTTTATAAACTTTATTATTCAGCTGATTATCATTCCCATACAAGAACAGCAAGCGTTATATCGCATGATACAGTTATGTTATCATTTTATCCCAAATACTACGATCATGGAATCGAACATGCCGCATTTATTCTCTACATATTCACCTTTGGTATTATATCCTGAAAATTTCACCCTTCCTTTCAGAAATCTTATTTCTGTTGCATTTGGTTTTATAACATCGTGAAAAAGTACTGTTGAAGTTGATACAGGAAGCAGGCAGACTGATAATTTGCCTTTTTTCTGCATCTCTACAGCCCTTCTGACAAACTTTTCTTTAAGCATCCTTGAATATGGTGGATTAACGAAGTTACTGTTTCCCCATTCTATAACAGTGCCGTCTTTTTCAGGTGGAATATACAAATCTTCTGAATAAGGACACGGATCAAAGTCGAAATGAAACTCTTCATCAAGCTCTTTATATAATTTTTCAGGAGTTTCCCAGTTATCTCCTGCATTTACATTTCTGTTTTTCATTATTTAGTTCCTTTGTATTTATTAAGTGCATCACATATATCTATGATTACTTTATCTTTGTTAACATCAAAATCATATAAATTGCAAAGCCTTTCTCCATGATGCTGATAATCCCTGCCATAATACAATGCATATTGGCCTTCTTCTCCGTGTGGCTCTATGCTGTATTTAGATTCAGTGTCGTTATTATCCCATGAATAAGAATCTAGCTCATTTAGCAATTATTCAGCACTTACTCTG
>JALOBO010000154.1 GCA_023228225.1 Clostridia bacterium | reverse complement strand
CTTATTGTGCAGAATGTGGAAAGAGACTTATGTCTGACGATGAATGGAAGTTCAGACAGGCAGAAATGATAAAAGAAGGGTATGTTTTCTAAATCTTTTTTCTTCTACTCATTTAGTCTATTAGCGGAGAATCTAATCGGTAGGTATATATACTTATACCGCTAACATGGTAGTATACTAAGAGAGGTGTTAAAGAATGGTTGATTATGAACTTATGAATGAAATAGCAGACAATGACGAACAAGAGATAAGAGAACTTAAAGAAGAGTATGAGATTATTGCTAAATTTGAAGCAATGGAAGAGGAAGAGAAGCACAAACATGAGCAGTCTTTAAACGCTAATGAGGTTGAGAACGGATATTATTAACTTTTTCAGAGGTGTAAAAACATGGTCTATGAAGTCAAAAAAGAGATGAACGGCAACGGTTTAACGATTACCTATAATGGAGAATTAGTAGCAACCTTTTCGTTAAACGAATGTATCACCAAAGAGAATGTATTTTATCATACAGTAACAGTGTATGCAGATGGAAGAACAACAGAGGAAGTTATTACCAGGATTGTTCACAAAGCAGGTAATTCTTCCACATATGGAGAAGATTAAACATGGTAAACTTAAACTATCCCGAAAAACTCCGTATTTCCAGAACAGTCTATAACGCAAACGAAAAAATAGAAGAGATGGAAGAACCACGAAAGCAACTAACAAAGAGGGAGTATTTTTATCTCTTATCCCTGTATTTAAGAGAGTATTACTCTTAAACCCCACTTGTTTTATCATCAACCCTGCTTGTTTTCCCGTCTTACAACTCTGTTACCCTATCCGCTCTTTCTCCTACTTTCCTAACGCAAACCCTTCGTTGCCAATGGAAGGATTAAACCGATTATTATATATACTTACCAGTCAACATATAATATAGAACCCTAATAGGGTTACCACGAAAAGGAGTTTTGAACAACTATGGCAAAAATCAGTAAAGAGAACATGGAAAAGAGGAAGGCAAACCTTGAAACTATTAAAGCAAGTCTGGTTTCCCTGCATAAGACTGTCACCGGTGACGAAACGATTTCCGGCACTCAAAAAGACCGGATTATCGGAAACCTCTCAAGGCTTAATACTTACCTAGAGGGAGAAATTAAGACTACTTCCGAAAGCATTGCAGTAAGTGAGAAGAAAACCTCTAAGTCTGCTCTTCTTAAGGAACTTAAGAATCTCACTCCTGATGAACTTGCAGAACTCAAAGCACTGCGAGAAGCGAAATCGGCAGAGAGCACAACAGAACCGGCAGAGGAAAACTCAATCGGAGAGGAAACCGATAACTAATCTTTTGAGGTGTTAAAACATGGTTAAGTTCTCCACTATTATCCCGTCTCAAATGGTCGATGAAATCACCGGAAAAGAGAGTAAGAAACTGGAAAAAGGAATGGTTCTTACGGTTGAATCTATCAAGTTCGGTACATTCAACTTTCAGGGAAATCAGGTTGAAAAAATCCAGATGTATACCACGAACGGAGAGGTATACACCACTTCCGGCAGAGCCATTATCAACCAGTGTGAAACGTTGATTGCAGCCATTGACGACGGTAGGGTTGATACTATGAGTTACCGAAAGGATAACTACGACCGTGTTGTATTTGGTGAACCTCTGGAGGTTTCCCTGGTGGAAAAGAAGGGAAAGGCAGGTAAATACCTCTGTATTGAATAACCTTCTTAAATCCCTCTTTAACGTCCTTCTATAACCCCACAAAATTTATTTTCTTAACCAGGAGTGATAATTAAGATGATTGAATTAGACGAACTATTAGAAACAGATTTAAAAGAAGTAATGAAAAATCTGTATAATGAGTATGGAAGAGAAATTCAATATCTGATTATGGGAGAGGAATGTAGCGAATTAAATAAAGCCGTTTTAAAATCTATCAGGTATCATAAAGTTACTTATGCAGGAGTGCATGTTACTAATCAGATAATAGAGGAATTAGCCCATGTATTAATTTCTGCATTAGGACTTTATGAAGATATGTCTAATGACGAAAGGCAAAAAGTAATAGATGAAATTGCCTTTATAACTCACGAAATGCATAAACTTATAGGAGTATAAAAATGGTGAAATGTCCGTTATGCGGGAGCATAGCAATCAACGAACAGGATAAAAAATATCCCTATTTCTGTTTAAATTGCGAAACTGCATTTACAGAATCGGATATCCTGATTGCTCATAAGAAAGGAATTGTTGACTATCGGAAAAGTATTGGTGTATCATGGACGATTGCAAAACAGGCAATACTAAAAAATGCAGAGAAGCAGAACCAGAATACCAGGACGAATGTATATGGTTGGAAACAGAGAGGTATAAAGGCATAGGAGTATCAGATATGTTTAAATGTCCATGGTGCGGCAAACATTTTAATTCTCACTCATTTTTGTTGAATCAGCATATCCCTGATTGCAGCGAGAGGGAAAAAGCGTTGTATGGTGAGATACGGAGCACAAATAACAAGGAAAAATGGGATTTAGGAGTAAGTGATTAACTATGAAAGCAGAACTAGAAATACTCGCTATAAAAATAGCATTAACCAAATCCTATATTGATTTAAGTAAAGAATACGAAAAAACATCAAATCCAACCGATAAAGTATTTTTGGACGGATGTAGGTTTGTCTGTAAAGAAATTTTATCCAATATTGAACAAATAGAGCGCGAAAGCGAAAAAACAAGTAAATCTTCTTTAATCGTATGTGACTAGAAAAATTATCCAAACTTACAGGAGATTGACTTAAATGGCAAAACAAGAAAAATCCCCACAACAACGGCAAAAAGCAGCCCAAAAAAGGCATAAAGCCTTCCGGCAAACAGTATTGCAGGAGAATCCTTATTTTACCGAATCAAACGATTACCAGAGGTTTCTAAAAAAGAAGAGTTTATCTGATAATGTAGATACCAGGGAGAGATTTTACGAATCTCGTAGTAAAGTAGTGAGGAATGAATTAAGACTATCGGCAGAACAATTTATCAAAAATAACCCTAAATCAGATAGTTTATACCAGGAGTCAAAGCCAACCGATATGGAAGAAAAAACAACCAAAAAACTTACAGAAAAAGAGAAGAAAGAAATTGAACGGAAACAACTAGCAACCGCCAAAAAAGAAGAACAACAAGTAAAGCAGAAAGAAAAGAAAAAGCGACAAAACCGGAAAAAAGCGAAAGAATTTATCTCCGATATCAAAGAAAAGATAGTTAGCGCTCCTAAAAGGAGTAAAAAAACCCTTGCAAACATTGCCGCGCGAGTAGCAGAACAACCAAACCTACCAGTAGCAGAGGCTTTGTTTAAACCGATATACCCTAAAGAAAACTGGTTTCCAGTATGGGCGGAAAAGCATAACATTGACGATAAATTGCCAAAGGGAGTTGACTTATCCAAACCGTTCCCCAAAGGAGAATTAACGGAGGGAGAATACAGAGTTATCAGAACCTACCATAATAACCCTAATGTATCATTACGAGATGCGGCAAGAGGAAAAATTACCGGGAAAGGGAGAAAATAGATGGATATAGATTTTTCATCAACAGAGTTTAAACCGTCAAAATGGTTTATGATGGTTACGATAGGATATATTATCCTGGTATTATTGGCAGAGATAACCGTATTCGTAGTGCTACTATTAGCAACATACTTGTATTTTACCGGAGGTATATAACATGGATAAACAAACCCTTATAGACGCATTAGCGTTTACCGTATTTTGCGTTTCGGTTATTGCTATTGTTACCTTTGGGTTATACGTTATTGCTCCGTATTTACTACCAGATGAAAACGTAATATCCCAAAAACCTATAACCGTAAAAAAAGTTACCTACATTAACGGAGAGTTTTTAATAGATGCTTATGACGGATATACCTATGTATCAAAAGAACCTTTTTCACTAAGCATATTTGAGGTTAATAAAACCTACAATGTAGCAATAGGTAACTATTATGGTAATCTCCATAAACAGAGGGAAAACGGTATTTACGGTTTAATTATCGGAGTTGATGAAGTATGACGAAAACCTTATTTTATCTCTATCTTGCGTTAGCGGTTATCATCTTTATAGTGTTTGGCTATTTTATCCATCTCTGTTGTATCATGTTAGGGAGTTTTTAACATGAAACCCTTTGACGATTTGAATATCGTAACCCAAAAACGCTATAAAAACAAACATAATAAGCAGCGCCAACATACCGGATTAGATACCGAAACATTCGACGGATACGTAAAACTGATAACCGATAATACCGGCAGGTATAAAATGGTAGAAGATATTGACGATATTATTTACTTTTTAACCCATTCCCAT
>JALOBO010000153.1 GCA_023228225.1 Clostridia bacterium | reverse complement strand
AATGTAAAACGCATGAAAGGAGTAATAAGGCGTGAAAATTTCAAGTACGGTTATGCCAAACAAAGCGTTTGAAATCCTTAAAAGTGGGAACAAATGTACTATTATATTTTACACAAATGTAGTTTTAAGCGCAACTACAGACGGCATGACAGGGCAATCGGTTGATTCGTGGGATTATGAAAAGTATGAATTAGAAATAAATTATAATCCGTCTCTTTCGGCACAAATTACAGCAGATTATAATACATGGCTTGCAAAGGCGAAAAACGCTGAAAAAGATACGGAATCACAAAAAGTACGTGATTACCGTGATAGTTTGTTAAATGCCTGTGATTTACAGCATTGCAACCCCGAAAAATGGACGGCTATGTCAGACAGTGAAAAATTAGCATGGGCTACATACAAACAATCATTGAGGGACATTCCGACACAAGACGGATTCCCGTACACAGTTAATTGGGCGGTAATGCCTGCGGACACGGCGAATAAACTTAGCGATGCTTTGGCAGCACAAGAAAGCAAAGATGAGCAGACAACACGCGCACAAATAGCATTTGGCACATTCCAAACATATACGGCAGAAAAAACGGGGGTGAAATAGATGACAGATTGGCAAAGAGTTCGTAATGCTTTCGATTCCGGAGTGCTTTCAATTTTGGAAAAGCTGGCTTTAGTATTTTATTATTGGCTATTTGGAGGGATTAGCAGCGCCGACGCAACAGATTTTTTTCTGGAATGCGGATACACCTTTATAATACCTAATGCAACCGGAATAATTATTTTGACTGGCATAACTTCAACATATACGATTGTTTCATTGATTACGCAATATAATACTGACGCATATCCACAATCTTTTGTTGGCTCTGATTCTATGCTTGAAATGATACGCCTTGCCTATTCAAAAGGATATATCACAGATACCGAGAAAACACAATTGGAGGAACTTCCATGGTAAAAGAAAAATTTACAGCATGGTTTCGCCGCCACAAAACAATATTTTTAGATGTTGGCATTATAATTGGCTTCATGCTTTTTGGAGTATGGGGCTATTTTAACGCGCCGGTAAACATAAACCGCATGCAAACAGGAGATTGGCAGGACACGCATATACAAAAAATCGGCACAGTTACAATAGAAAAATTACAGGCAAATGCGCCTTACACTGATATACGCGACGTTAGAAAAGTAAACGGCATAGGCAAAGTTAAAACGGCGCAAGTAGAGCATTATTTTACAACTTGGGACACTGCAAAAGCGGATATGTGGTTTCCTCTTGTAATCATAGGGTTAGTAATCTTTTTCGGTTGCATTTTTGCGCGGCATGTAGTTGTATCAGACAAACGCTATCGAGCTAAAAAGCTCGATGAAAAATATTTTAGAGATGATAAAAATGTAAAGCGGTGATTGTTTGGGAAAGTTTGGGGGCTATATATTATCAGCAATTGCCGCTTCTGCTGTTACCGGACTTATCGCGATTATACGTTGTTTATGGCGACGGCAAAAAGCTATGACAGACGGCATTTTGGCAATAATCCATGACCGCATTCACTCAATTTATATTGACTGCAAAAATAAAGGATATGCGACTGTTGATGATATTGAAAACATTGAACGACTATATCAGCCATATGCGGATTTAGGCGGGAATGGAACGGGAACAGAATTGCTAAAGCGTATTAAAGAAATGCCGGATAAACCGGAAAGAAAGGAACATACAGCATGATTAAAGGTATTGACATATCTAAATATCAAAAGCAAATTGAATGGGGGAAAGTTAGCGGTATCAATTTTGCTCTAATCCGTATCGGCATGGGTAACGATATAAAACAAGTCGACCCATATTTTAAAACAAATGTAGAGCAGGCACTTGCTCACGGAATATCTGTAGGCGGCTATTATTTTGGCTATGCAACGTCCGTTGAGGACGCGCAGAAAGAGGCTGATATATGTAATCAGCTTTTGCAACCATACAAGGGCAAATTGCTTTATCCGATAGCCTATGATTATGAGTACAACAGTGTAGATTATTTTAAACGCATAAAAGGTCGCGCCCCAACAAACACCGAAATAGACAGTTTTGCTACTGCCTTTTTGGATAGGCTAAAATCTTACGGTTGGTTTGTAAATCTCTATACCAATCTTGACTTTATCCGCTCCGGCAAGTTTAAAACGGCAATCACAAAGTATGATATATGGCTTGCAGATTACTCCGGCACACCTGATTATCCTTGTTATATACAGCAGACAGGGAGCACAGGCACAATATCGGGTATAAGCGGCAATGTGGATATAGATGTATCATTCCGCGATTATCCGACTATGATTAAAGCAAAAGGCTATAACGGATATTTAATGCAACCGCAGACCGCTGTTAAAATCGACACAACAATGGACGTTACAAAATCCGCAGGCGAGTTTTATACGTTTAAGACAAATTGCAATCAGCAGCCGACTGTAACGGTCGGCACAAATAATGTTGTTGCTTTGCAGCATTGCCGCCGTGAGTTAGACGCTGATTATTGGCATTTATGCTTTATAGGCAAGTCCGGCAGTGCGGCGGGAATCTATACAGCAGCACCAGGCGAAATACCAACAAAAAGATTTGTAGCCAAAATTAAAGAGGGAGTATAATCAAAAATGAATGAATTTTTCACTTGGCAAACTTTAGCGACTTTGGCAGGAGCGTCTGTAGCGGTAGGACTATTAACACAGTTTTTAAAGGACGCTATTAAAATCCCAACTCAATGGCTAAGCTACATATTGGCGGTAGTAATACTTACAGCTGCTACATTCTTCACAGGTGGCACAGACGCTTCCGTTTGGGCGATTATCCCTCTCAACGCGGTAATTGTGTCAACCAGTGCAAACGGAGCATTTGCGGCAATATTACGGGCAAAGAACGGCAAAACAGAATAGATATAATTATAGCCCTCGGAGAAATCCGGGGGCTTTTTTTATTTTGCAATATTATAAAAGCTTCTCAATCAGATTTATGCGTTGCATCTCAATCCATTTGCAGGCTTCTTTATATCCTTGCTCCGTAAATGGAAACTCTTTTTTGCTGTCTGCATCTTCATAGCACCAACGGCAATTAGCAAAAACCTTTTCATTATCATAATTACAAACAGCGTATTCTATAGTTTCGATTGCTCCATAAAAATCACGGTTTTTAAATTTCTCCCATGTAGGGAACTGAATAGGATTTTTAATTTTAATCATACATTTTCCTCCCGCGTTTTAAGCCCGCCGGCTATTTATTTGCTCGCCTTAAGCGCTTCAATTTCCTTTTTCATGCCAAAGTCTTTTTCAAAAGCTTTCATATAAAGCTCAATATCAACTATATCAGATGGCAATTCAAAATTTTCGGTAATGCCATCTTTTTTAACGACATATTTTGTCTTTGAAAAATACTGCTTTATCAGCTTAAATTTAAGCTCATGTTCTTTTAGCCAACTTTCAGCATACATTTCATTTTTAGTTTTTTCGTACATTTTGTTACCTCCCATGCCCCAGTGTTAAAAGCTGGATATGCAACCTATAACTGTCGGGGAAGAAACGCTGTACTTCTTTATCCCCATATTTGCTTATTGCTTCCGACTTCGAAATCTCTGTAAATCTATCACCAAATAATGTTATTTTAGAATGCTCATCCATCGGCGCTAACAGCTCTTTCAGTTTCATTTCAAATCCTTTCAACCGGGGACGTAGCCCGGCGCGGCACTGATTAATAAATTACTTGTTTATCCGTTAGTTTGTTACCACAAGTATAGCAAAAATTTCTTGATTGCCTATCAAACTTGAATGTTGCTTCTTCCTCTGCCTCTTTCGCGGTTTTCTTATATTCGCTTTCGCTAAGTTGCCGACCGCACCTTTTGCAAATATACCATGCGCTAAAAGTACCATCTTGTTCAGCTTGCTCGTGAAGCGCTGCCCCTGTAATATTAATTTCCATATTGCCTCCTGCCGGAGAGCACCGCTCCGACTCGATGTATAAAATTTATTTAATATTGTTCTTATCCATGTACTCTGTAACTTCTTTAATGCGCTGCTTGATATGTTCAACTTTCTTTTTATCCTCCTCAATCCACTGTTTGCTATCTTCATCACCATATAATTCAAAGCATTTACAACTGTCTGCAAGTTTTTTCTCTGCTTTTTGAAGTTGTTCGTTCCATTCCATTAAATCAATTTCCCTTTTTGTCCCTCTTAATACCTGCATTTTTGACCGCCCCTCTCTTAATTTCTATACTTAGTATACTCCAATTGTTTTACATTGTCAATACTTTTTTGAATATTTTTTTATTTTTTTGTTTGACTTAGTAAAATAAAAAGAGTATAATA
>JALOBO010000024.1 GCA_023228225.1 Clostridia bacterium | reverse complement strand
ATGTGTAAATAGTGAGGATATTGCAAAAATGGTTAATTCATCATTATATGCAGATTTTTTTAACAAAAAAATCAAACTTCTTACCGAAGCAACACTTGCAAACGGATTAAAAAAACTAAAAAATCTGGTTCAAAATATTCTCACAGACGAAATAAAAAAATTAATTGATGAATCCATGCAAGAATTGGCTAAACAAAAAATTTCCGAAGAGCAAAAGGAGCCTGAAATTCGTTAGATTTTCAGTATGCTATGCACAGAAAAATTTTAACCGCTAATATATTAAAAATAATCGGAATAATCAGTATGGTGATAGACCATATTGGTTTAGTGTTTTTTTCCGAAATAATACTTTTTAGAATTATAGGAAGGCTTGCTTTTCCTATTTTTGCATTTGCAGTAGCGGAAGGGTATAGTAAAACACATAGCAAGGCAAAGTATGCTTTAAGAATGCTAATTTTTGCACTTATATCAACTTATCCATTTTTGTTAATTGCACCTGATGGTCTTACGCTAAACATTATGTACACTTTTTTATTGAGTATTGGGGTGATGTATTTGTATGATAAATTACAGCAGGCAAAAGCGGATCATAATACGAATTCAGTAGAGCCAAAAAGCATAGGTTCACAAAACATACTTTTATATTCTGTGGCTTTTTATGGTGCTCTAATTTTTGTTATTGTATTTACTATAACTGTACCTACTGACTATTACTTTTATGGTGTGTTTAGTGTTCTTATTTTTTATGTATATAGAGGTAGTTTTTTAAAGCAAGCATTATATTTTAGTGTAATAACAATAGGCTTTTGTTTAGTTACCATAGTTCCAGAACAAAGTTTTATGTTAAATATATTACAATGTTTTAGTCTTTTAAGTTTGCCAATTTTATATTTCTATAATGGCAAACGCGGTAAATTAAATTTAAAATATTTGTTTTACATTTTTTATCCATTACAATTTATTGTTTTATATATAGTTAAAATTTTAATATAAAAATCGGCATATTTTTTAAGATACCAGCCCGCAATTTAATTATGGATAGTCTAAAAAAGTTTACAAACGAGATATTATCGGCTATACTTAATCGTTTATAGCATCATTAATGTTTAATACTGGGAGAAAGAAATGGGATTAGTTTCATATTTTGCAAATTTAGATAATCGTAGAAATTTAAAAAAATTGGAAGTTATAGCCGAAAAAGTAGAGGCATTAGCATCTGTTTACGCTTTAAAAAGTGATGAGGAATTAAAAAAAACTACAAATATTTTAAAGGATAGGCTAGTTAGTGGTGAAACGCTTAATGATATTCTACCCGATGCTTATGCTCTTGTGCGTGAATCATCAGCCAGAGTTCTTAATATGAGACATTTTCATGCGCAAATACTAGGCGGTATTGCACTTCATCAAGGTAGAATTGCTGAAATGCGAACGGGCGAAGGTAAAACACTTGTTGCAACTATGCCTGCTTATTTAAATGCATTAACGGGAAAAGGGGTTCATGTTGTTACGGTTAATGATTACTTAGCAAGGCGTGATGCTGAATGGATGGGAAAAGTCTATACATTTTTAGGGTTGACAGTAGGTATTACACTGCCTAACACAAATCCTGAACAAAAACGTAATGCTTATATGGCAGATATTACATACGGCACAAATAACGAATATGGTTTTGATTATTTGCGTGATAATATGGTTTTGCAAAAAAAACAAAAAGTACAACGACCGCTTAACTTTGGTATTGTAGATGAAGTAGATAACATTTTAATTGATGAGGCCCGCACGCCTTTAATAATAAGTGGCAGAGGTATGAAATCAAGTGAGCAATATACTCTTGCACAGAAATTTGTAAGCACATTAAAAAAAGAAACAGATACAGAAATTGATGAAGAAAAACACACAATACATCTTTCTGATGAAGGTATGACACTGGCTGAACGCTTTTATAAAATTGAAAGTTTATCTGATGTAGAAAATATGGAAACTGATCACCATATTAGAAATGCTTTAATTGCAAATTTTATGAGACAGCGAGATATTGATTATATTGTAAAAAATGAAGAAGTGATTATTGTTGATGAATTTACTGGTAGATTAATGCCGGGTAGGCGATATAGTGATGGTCTGCACCAAGCGATAGAAGCAAAAGAAAATGTTAAAACAAAAGATGAAAACAAAACAATTGCCACAATTACATTTCAAAATTATTTTAGAATGTACTCTAAGTTAAGCGGTATGACCGGTACCGCAAAAACAGAAGAGGGCGAATTTAACAAAATTTATAATTTAGATGTTATTGAAATACCTACTAATAAGCCAATGATTAGATACGATATGACTGATATGATTTTTACCACAAGGCATAGCAAATTAAAGGCAATAGTTAATGATATAAAAGAAAGATATGAAAACGGACAACCTGTACTTGTCGGCACTATTACCATTGAAAAATCCGAAGAATTATCTAAACTATTAAAATTTGAAGGCATTCCACACAGTGTCTTAAATGCTAAAAATCACGAAAGAGAATCTGAAATTGTTGCTCAGGCAGGCAGGTATAAAGCAGTTACAATTGCCACAAATATGGCTGGCCGTGGTACGGATATTCTTTTGGGCGGTAATCCCGAGTTTTTGGCTAAACAAAAAATGCGTGAAATGCTCATTTCCGAAGATATAATTCACGAGGCAACAGCGTATAATGATGGCGGAAACGAACAAGTTATAGAAACCCGTATAAAGTTTAAAGACTTTTTACAAGAGTGTAAAGTTATTACTGATTTAGAAAAAGAAAAGGTAATAGCACTCGGCGGACTTCACATTATAGGTACCGAAAGACATGAAAGTAGGCGTATAGACAATCAGTTACGCGGTCGTGCCGGTAGACAGGGCGACCCAGGTTCTTCAATATTTTATATTTCGCTTGAAGATGATTTGGCTAGGATTTTTGGTGGCGAAAAACTAAAATCGCTTGCCCAATTATTTAACCACGATGATGATGAGCCATTTCAAATACCAATGATGGCAAGACAAATTGAAGTTGCACAAAAACGAATTGAGCAACAACACTTTGTAGCCCGTAAATATACGCTGGAATATGATGATGTTATGAATAAACAGCGTGAAATAATTTACGGTGAAAGAAATAAAGTGCTTGATGGTGTAGATGTTCATCAGCAAATTTTAGATATTATTCCCGAACTAGTTGAAGATATTGTGTATAGTCATTTGGATTCAAATAAAATTTACAGTGAATGGAATTTAGAAGAATTAAATAAAGCACTTGAACAAAAGTTATATATGCCGGATACTAATTTTATCACACTTGAAAAAATTGAAGGTTTTGAACCTAGTGATGTAGCAAATTTGATTACCGATGACTTAGTTAACGGTTACAATAAAAAAGTTTCCGAAGCCAAAGTGCTTGGTGTTCCTTTTGATGCTATTGAACGCGATATAATGTTAAAAGTAGTTGATAAAAACTGGATGGACCACATAGATGAAATGGCAATATTAAGTCGTGAAATTGTACTGCAACAATACGGACAACGCGATCCAGTTGTAGAGTATAAACGCGAAGGCTTTAAAATGTTTGATGAGATGATAAGCCGAATAAGAGAGACACTTGCGATTATATTATTAAAAGCAAACATACAATTTGGTCCAAACACACAGCAAATGCCACACAAAATAGTTCCATCTAATACTATTGCGGTACCTGCTAGTTCAGTAAAAGTATCAGGACCAATAAAATCTAGTAAACAAATTGGAAGAAATGAACAATGCCCTTGCGGAAGTGGCAAAAAATACAAAAACTGCTGTGGAAAATCCGAATAATTAGTAAATTTAAGGAGAAATTATGATTTTATTATCTGACAGACGAGAGCAATTATTTGACATTAACAAAAAATTAAAAATGCTCTCGGACTCTCTTTGACTTAAATAATTTAAAAAATAAATTAAGTGAACTTAAAAAAGTTCAAGAAGTGGAAAATTTTTGGCAAGATAAAGCACACGCACAAAATATTACTAAACAAATTAAAGTCATAGAAAATAAGTTGCATGCAGTAGAAAATCTAAAAGCAAGTGCATTGGATTTAGCAGTTCTTATTGATTTATGTGAAAGCGAACAAGATAACGCACTACAATTAGAAATTGCCGAAGAATTTAATAAATTAGAAGATTTGTTAGGTAAAATGTGGTTACAAACTTTACTTAACGGTAAATATGATTTAAATAATGCAATTATGACCTTACACGCAGGTGCAGGTGGAACCGAAGCGCAGGATTGGGCAGAAATGTTATATAGAATGTACACGCGTTACGCCGAGCGTAAGGGCTATACAGTGTTATTAATGGATATTATTTACGGACAAGATGCCGGTATTAAAAGTGTTACATTTATGGTATCCGGCGAATACGCATATGGTTATTTAAAAACAGAAAAGGGTGTTCATAGATTAGTTAGAATATCTCCATTTGATGCAGGTGGCAGTAGGCATACTTCGTTTTCATCTGTCGAAGTTATGCCCGAAATTATTGAAAATACACAAATAGAAATAAAACCCGAAGATTTACGAATAGATACTTATCATAGCGGTGGTGCCGGCGGACAAAATGTTAATAAAACAGATAGTGCAGTTAGAATTACGCACTTGCCCACAAATACAGTAGCGCAGTGTCAAAACGAACGGTCGCAATTACAAAATAAGGCGATGGCAATGTGTATGCTTATTAGTAAACTTACAGAATTAAAAGAACGAGAAGAAGAAGAAAAGTTATTGCAAATTCAAGGACAACTTAAAAAAATTGAATGGGGGAGTCAAATTAGATCATATGTATTTTGTCCGTATACAATGGTTAAAGATCACCGAACAAATTACGAGACTAGCGATGTGCAAGGCATAATGGACGGTGATTTAGAAAATTTTATTATTGAGTATTTAAAAAAGTCAGTTTAGTATTATAATAAATAAACGGAGATTTAAGATAGTGGCAGAGTTAAAAGATATAATAATATTAGGTATAGAAACTTCTTGTGATGAAACAAGTGCGGCAGTTATAAAAAATGGGCGTGAAGTGCTTTCTAACATTGTGTCGTCTCAAATTGAAATTCATAAAAGATTTGGTGGTGTTGTTCCAGAAATCGCTTCCCGCAACCACATTTTAGCAATTACTAATGTAGTTGATGAAGCGGTTAAACTGGCAAATATAAAACTTAAAGATATTACCGCAATTGCTGTTACTTATGGGGCTGGGCTTATTGGTGCGTTGCTTGTCGGGGTTAGTTATGCAAAGGCACTTTCTTATGTATTAAATATTCCGCTTATAAAAGTTAGCCATATTAAAGGGCATATAGCCGCAAACTATATAGGAAATAATGATTTCATACCACCTTGCATTTGTTTAGTAGTAAGTGGCGGACATACTGCTATACTAAAATTGGAAGATGATATTAACCATAAATATATTGGTGGAACGCTAGATGATGCAATAGGCGAGTCGTTTGACAAAGTGGCTCGTGCTTTATCGCTTTCATATCCAGGCGGACCAATAATAGATAAATATGCGAAAAATGGCACTGCAAATATTACTTTTACTAAAAAGAATGAATTAAAAAATTCTTATAATATTAGTTACAGCGGGCTAAAAACCGCAGTTATAAATTACATTAACACCAAGGAGCAAAAAGGCGAAGAAATTAATTTACCTAATATTTGTGCTTCCTTTGAAACCGAAGCAATTGATGGGCTTATAGACAAATGTATGCGCGCTTGTAAAGAATATAAGATTAATAAAATGTGTGTTGCCGGCGGAGTTGCTGCAAATTCATATTTAAGGCAAAAACTTACAGAAGATTGTAAGGAACGCAATATAAAATTGTTTATTCCGCAAATGAGCCTTTGCACTGATAATGCGGCAATGATAGCGGTGGCGGGCTATTATAATTATATAAATGGAGTTAATACGGCGGATCTCAATTTAAACGCAGTTTCTACAATTAAATTATAAAAACCTAAAAATCTATTGAATTTAACTTACTTTTATATTACAATTATATATAAATATAAGGAGCGCAAGATGGAAAGAACTTATGTTATGTTAAAGCCTGATGCATACGAGCGTCGTTTAATAGGCGAAATTATTTCTAGAATTGAAAGAAAAAACTTTAAAATTACCGATATAAAAATGCTTAATCTTAATAAAGCAATGTTGGCTAAACATTATGCCCATCTAGTTAATAAGCCATTTTATTCAGCACTAGAAAAATTTATGATGTCTGGTCCAGTAGTGGCTATGATTGTAGAAGGCGAAAATGTAGTGCAAGGCATTAGAAATTTAATGGGTGCAACTAAATGGTTAGAAGCGATTCAAGGTACAATCCGTGGCGATTATGCAAATAATACAACAGAAAATCTCATTCATGGTTCAGACAGCATAGAAAACGCCGAAATAGAAATTGAAAGATTTTTTGGCAGTAAATAAAAAATAAAATAAAGCAAGATGATAGATTATAATATTAAATAAAAATACCGCTTAGTGTTTCGCCAAGCGGTTATTTTATTTAATTATTCAATTAATTAAACGGAACAATATTTACAATAAAATTTGTAGTAACATCTTGATATAGTTTTACTTCTATTTTATATTGACCTACATTTTTAATTGGGGTTTCAAGAATTATTTTCTTTTTATCTATTTCAAAGCCTTGTTTATTAAGCATTTCGGCGATTTCTTTGCTAGTTATTGAACCGAACATCTTGCCTTTTTCGCCGGCTTTTATTTTTAATTCAATAGTCAGCCCTTTTATCTTTTTACTAAGTTCAAATGCTGCCTCTTTTTCGGTATTTTTTTTGAATAATTCGGCGTTTTTCTGCCCATTTAAAGAATTTACCGCACTGTTAGTTGCGATTTCTGCTAATTTTTTTGGAAAAAGGAAATTACGAGCATAACCATCACTTACATTTAATATTTGCCCTTTTTTGCCCGAACCTTTTACATCTTGTAAAAAAATAACTTTCATAATTATCTCCTAAAATATGGATAACTTAATACAATAATACCTTAAATCACTAAAAAATGCAAACGAATACATATTTTGTTTTAAGGCAATACTAAGTATAAAATAAAACTAAGGAAATCAATATGAATTTAAAATGTAAAGAAATGCGGTGTAAATATAATCATAATTTTTATTGCACTGCAAAAAATGTAAATATAACTGAGAAAACATATTGTGCTACTTTTGATGATAGTGGCAAAATTAAAAAATATGCTAACCATATTTTTAAAGAAAAAGCAGAAGCAGATTTAGTACCAAATTCACATAAAGTAAAAGTGTTATGCTCGGCTGAATGTATTTTTAATAGTGGCGGGCACTGTATAGCAAACGGAATTACTGTAATGCAAGAAAAACACCCGCTATGTCAAACATTTTTAGTAAAATAGTATTTCAATGTACTATGTTAAAAAAACACAAATCATACGGACTTTGTACAGAAAATGTTACAAATTTAATTTCTGGCATTAAATTAAAGCACATAATTTATTTGATTATCACTTACATGTGATCAAATTTAACAAGCATTTTTTCTAGGTTTTGTATGTGTAATTCCTCGTCAAGTATAATGCGTTCTAAAAGTTTTTTTACTTGCATGTTGTTTGTCATTTCTATGCTTTGGCGATAGCCTTTTATTCCAGCCTTTTCTCCTTGAATGTTCATCATAATTATCATTTTAGGATTTTTTATGTATTTTAAATATAAAGCAGTCCAAGGTCTACCGCGTGATGATGTAAATACAGGATCGCCACCTAAATTTACTATTGCTTCGCCCAGCATTTCAAAGTGTTTCATCTCCACTAATGCTATACCTTTTAGAACCTCAGATAGTTCTTCATGCTCACCAGTAACCAAATGCTGATAAATATATTGGTTAATGCCCGTTAGTTCGCTATCTTGCCCAGCAAAATCATTAAGTAGCATTCGGGCTGTACGCAAATCCATTGTTGGCGATATTTCGGGGTATGGTAAATCAACAGTATATTTAATCATCATATCATTATGTAAATTATCCATAATTACTCCTTTTAAACATTATCGTTTATATACTTTATAGATATGATATAAACAAAAAGAATGTTCGCATAGTTTGTTGCGGACATTCTTAAAATTTAGACTAAAAACATATTATATTTATTTTTCTTCTTCTTTCGTGTCTTTTTCAGGGTGTTTTTTTGCTTCGGCCTGTTGCTTTAAATATTCGCGGTGGTAATAAGCCTTATATTCTTTTCCGAATTTTTCTGCTAAAAAATTGTACCATTCGTCGCAATAATCAACTGTGTCGCGATCATTCATAATAGAAAGTTCGGATTCGTAGCATACTAAACTATTAAATACAAGCATTCTGCTTGACATAAGATTAAATGTACCAGCGTTCATAAGACTACCCATCATTCCCAAAAGACCAAAAGCAGACATTACTGCTAAATTTTTATTTTCCTTTTTTATATCTTTACATGTTACTATAATGCAAGGCTTTTTATATAACCCTGTACGCCAAAGTGGATATGGAGCATCAATTATTTCCAAATTAAATTTTTGTAAAAATTCTTCAATATCATCTCTAAAAATTCTTTCTACAAAACTTCTTTTATTTACTATATTTAACATTTCAGTTTGAAAAGTTTCACGGTTATCTGTAAGTATCTTCATTTTTGCCACAAAATCAATATTTTTTTGTGAATCAATGTAAAACCTAACAAGCCCACCTTTTCCAAATTTTTTTACTAATTGTTCATAAACATTATCTAATAATTCTTGTTTTGTAAAAGTTGGAAAGTTTTGTACTGAATAATCCCACGCTCTGCTTAGAGATGTTGTAACATTGTTGTCTTTGTCGGCATCGCAAACAATTTTGCCATAAATAGTATAAGGCTCTCTATTAAGTGAAGTAGAGTGATCTTCACAGGCCTCCGCCATAATCTCCATTTGTTCTTCGGAAAACCAATCTCTTAATTTTTCATCTTTAAGTAATAGTTCGGCGGAATGTATAGCGTGATGTTCTCTTTCAACGCTTATGCCTAAATCATGGTATGCGGCTATAACGAATACCATATTTGGATCAATATTCTCATCGTTTAAATATTCGTAGTATTCTAGGCTACGTTTTATTACTTCTTTAATATGTCTTATATCATGTCCTTTGTCAAAGTCTTTATATTTGGGCAAAATTTCATTTGTAATATAATCTTTAATTTCATTATTTATCATATTTATGCTCCCAAAAATAATTATATTATATTTTCTATTAATATATTTTATCATAATTATTATAATTTTGCAATACTCTGTTTATAGTCTTATAATTAATAGTATTCAAAGATTAGAATAAATACATATTGTAGGCTAATAATAGATATAGCGGAGGATTATTTATGGCAGTTGCTAAAAAAACGATGATATCTTTTGGACTTGTTGCAATTCCAGTTGCAATGTATACCGCTATACAAGATAATGAAATTCATTTTAATCAATTATACAAAAAAAATAATGAGCGGATTAAGTATAAAAAAACTTGCGCTCATTGCGGACAAGAAGTTACCGAAAAAGATATTGTAAAAGGTTATGAATATGATAAAGATCATTATGTAATAATAACCGATGAAGAAATAGAAAAAATTAAAACCGAAAAGGAAAAATCAGTTCAAATATTGCATTTTGCTGAGTTAGATCAAATATCGCCAGTATATTATGAAAAATCTTATAGAGTGTTACCGGAAGCGGGGGGCGAAAAAGCGTTTGAATTATTACGAACAGCATTACTGAGCGAAAACAAAGTTGCAATTGGAAAAACCGTTATGGGTACAAAAGAAACGCTAATGGTAATAATTCCGCGTGAAGATGGGTTAATTGTAACCACTATGTATTATCAAAATGATATAAAAACACTGCCAAAAGCATACAGCAAGCCAAAAGTAGCTGAAGCTGAAATTAAAATGGCAAAAACGCTTATTAATTCTATGGATACACCATTTAATCCAAATGAATACACCGATGAATATCAAGTTAAACTACGCAATCTTATAGAAGATAAAATTGCAGGAAAAAAGATTGTAACTCCAAAATCTAATGAGCCTTATATTATTGCCGACTTAATGGATGCACTCAAAGAAAGCATTGAACAAGCAAAGTCCGAAGCTTTTGTCGAAAAAACTGTTGCAAAAAAACTTAAAAAAGTATGACCGATATTTTTGATATTAAAAACATTAAGCCAATGCTCATAGAAGAAGTGAGGGATGCGTTTGATAGCAAAGATTTTATTTACGAGTTTAAATTAGATGGCGAAAGATGTATTGCATATTTAGACCCAAGCTATAAAACCGACCTTAGAAATAAACGGAATAGAATAATACTGCCTGTTGTACCGGAACTGGCTGATATTAACAAGCAAGTTAAATGCCGTTGTGTTTTAGATGGCGAATTAATTATTATCAAAGATGGTAAACCGGATTTTTTGGAAATTCAAAGGCGGTCAATAACTGGAAACGCTTTTAAAATTAAGTTAATGGCCGAAAAGTTTCCAGCCAGTTATATTGCTTTTGATATTCTTTATTACGATGACCACGAAGTTACAAATTTAAATTTAATTGAACGCAAAAAACTACTTGAAAGTGTGGTTATAGAAAACAACAAAATGCAGGTTTCAAAATACATTGAAAAACAAGGAATAAAATTATTTGATTTATCAAAAAAGTATGATTTAGAGGGTATAGTTGCAAAAAGAAAAGATAGCAAATATTTTTTTGACATTCGAACAAAAGATTGGATTAAAATAAAAAATTTATTAGATGATGACTTTGTAATTTGTGGATATATAAAAAATAAAAATAATGTTGTTAGCATACTATTAGGGCAATACTTAAATGATACTTTAACCTTTATGGGGCATGTAATTTTAGGGATTAATACCAGAGACTATAATATAATTTCAAAAACAAAAGTTTTAAATCAATGCCCATTTATTGAAGTTCCAGTAGGACACCAAAACGCCATTTGGATTACGCTAAAAAATGTGTGTACTGTAAAATTTTTACAAAGAACGCAAAGCGGGGCATTACGCCAGCCCGTTTATAAAAGTTTAAGACTAGATAAATCCCCCAGTGATTGCATTTATATTCCTATAAAATAAATTAAAAGCAGTTCATGATTAATTGCTTTTGCAAATCTTACCTAAACTATTAGTTAAATAAAAAATACAGCACATATAATGTACTGTACTTTGCTTATATTTGGCGGGAAGCAAACAATCCAAACTGAACTGTTTTTACAAAATTGCAACTTAGTTATGTCGACAATTCTAATATAAATATAATTTGAACAAAACCAATCGCAAGACTATATTTATATAGTTTTTGTAAGAGAGGCCTAAAATCTGGTTATTACTTTTCTCAATAGCAAAGTTTATTTATATTTCACAAATATCCAATTGTAAATAAAAATCTGTCTTATCTGTAAATGTATTTATTTGCAAGATATGATATATTGTGATATAATTTTTTATATTAATACAAATAGACAATACTTACTACGTTGATATATCAAAACCTGATTGGACTGTTTACAAGCACTTTAACAACGATGTTAGCGATAAGGAATATGTAGATTTAAACAGCGTAAAATTGGCATTTTTAAATGGAATACATCTTGAAGAAAAAGATATGTTTAATAAGCAAGTTTGCTATGAAGCACTTGATTAGTGTGGCTACACAAAATAAGAAAATGAAGTTGATTCAGAAAATTTAAACAAATTGTGTATGGAGAAAAAACAAAATGATAAACAAAACTGTTTTTAAAGAATATGTAGAAGAATTTAACGATGATAAGATTGATGCATCCTCTGTTGAAATTATAACCACAAGAGTTAAAATTTTTTTGGTTAACAGCAAGGATGAAATTTTAATTGCAACATCTGGAGGAGGTTGTCAACTCCCAGGAGGACATATTGAGGAAGGCGAGGGAATTTTGCAAGGCATTGTCAGGGAAGTTCAGGAAGAAACAGGAATTATACTTGATTATGATGAGATATTGGGACAATTTTACATAATAAAATACTTGCAAAAAAATTATCAAAACACAGATAAAAACAGGCTTTCGCAAGTTATTTATTTTTTGGCAAAAACAGATAAACAGACAAACATTGCTAATTTGAATATAACAGAAAACGAAAAGATAAACAATTTTGATATAAAGTATATAAAGTTTACAAATTTTGAGGATTTTGTTAAACAATTTATAGCACCTAATCAAAAAGAAATTAATCTTGTTATAGCAAAAGAAATGTTGAAAGTTTATCCATACCTAGTAAAGATAGTTAGTTAATATAAATTTTTAATATCAAATTAAAAAATAAATTGGTGGAGAAGGGTTAGAGCGTTAAAAAACAGTTTAGTAAACTGTTTTTAGAAAGTAACGGGCGTCGCAGGGCGAAAGCCCCGCACCTTCTCGCCAAAACCACTTTGCTTGTTATAAAAGAATAAGCATCAGTCATACAACTAATGCTTATATTTGGCGGAGAAGGCACGACGCGTTAAGACAAATTGCCCCAATGGGCAAATTGTTAGCCAAAGTGGGAGCAAGGCTGTGCCTTACGACAGGGGAGATTGCAAATCTCACCTAAACTATCCGTTAAATAAAAAATACAGCACATAAAATGTACTGCACTTTGAATTCATTTGGCGGAGAAGGGTTAGAGCGTTAAAAACAGTTTAGCAAACTGTTTTTAGCGAATAACGGGCGTCGCAGGGCGAAAGCCCCGCACCTTCTCGCCAAAACCACTTTGCTTGTTATAAAAGAATAAGCATCAGTCATACAACTAATGCTTATATTTGGCGGAGAAGGCACGACGCGTTAAGACAAATTGCCCAAATGGGCAAATTGTTAGCCAAAGTGGGAGCAAGGCTATGCCTTACGACAGGGGAGATTGCAAATCTCGCCTAAACAATTACCTAAATAAAAAATACAGCACATAAAATGTACTGTACTTAGCTTATATTTGGCGGAGAAGGTGAGATTTGAACTCACGCGCCACTTTCGCAACCTACTTCCTTAGCAGGGAAGCCCCTTAACCACTTGGGTACTTCTCCAATCAAACAAAAGATTATAACAAAATACACTTGTCTTGTCAATGATAAATTGAAAATAAGTAAAAACAAAACATTATGTAATTTTGTCAATTAAATTAAGGTTTTTAAATATTCAAAAATTGAAATATTGCCCTTGTAACCTTTTGGATTTGCAGGCGATGGATGATATATTGGAAGTAATAAATATTCTTTGCTACCGAGTTTAATATTCTGCGGTTTGCCAACAAAATCGGAGTATTTTTTTATTTTGGTTTTAAGCAATGTTTGGCTGGGCATTAGTCCCATTGTAAGAATAATATTACAATCTAATTTATTTAATTGCTGTATTAAAAACGGCAAGCAATTTTGCGAGCATTTTTCTAATTGTTTACGGTCTACCATTAAACATTTACAGCATTCGGTAAAATATATATCGCTAATTTTTAAATTAACAATATCTAATAATTTTTCGAGTACTCTTCCACTTGCTAGAATCTTGCCATTTAAGTCGTAAAAAGCATTACCAGAAGCAAGCCAACCATTTTTAGCAGGACTTTCGCCAATTACTATTATTTTTGATTTGCCATAAACAACTGATTGCTTGCTTAGTTTTGGTAAATCTCCGCAAAGCGTGCAGGTGTTGATTTTTTCTTGTATTTTATTCATATTTGCATTATAGCAAAAAAAGTAAATAAATACAATTACAAAAAATTCAAAAATAAAACAGATTGACAAGGTATTATTAATGCTTTATACTTTATTATTAATTTTAGTAGGTTTTAAAAATGTTAATTCACAAAGCAATAGAATTTGCTGTAATGGCACATAAAGACCAATTTAGAAAAGGAACAAATGTCCCATACATTATGCATTTATTTGAAGTTGCTCAAATTTTGACCGCAAACGGAGCAAGCGATAATGTTATTTGTGCGGGCATTTTACACGACACATTAGAAGATACCACAACGCACATAGAAGATATTGTAGAAAATTTTGGGCAAGAAATTGCCGATTTGGTTGCATCGGAGTCCGAGAATAAAGCACTTTCGTGGGAAGAGCGTAAACAGTACACAATTGACCACTTAGGTGGTACAGCCAGTTTAGAAGAATTACAAGTAGCATGTGCCGATAAACTATCCAATATTCGCAGTTTAGAAGCCGATTTAGAAAAATGTGGCGATGAGGTATGGACAAGATTTAAGCGCGGTTACAATAAACAAAAATGGTATTATTGTAGTTTGGTTAATAGTTTAAAAGTGTTAAAAGATTACGATATGTACCAAGAATTTGTAAAAATTTGTAGCGAGCTGTTTAGTAAGTAATATTTAATTATACAAAAAAATAAAATAGAATAAGGAATTAAGGTTATGCTTAAATTATATAATTCTCTAAGTAGAACAAAAGAAGAATTTAAACCGATAAAAGAGGGGCAAGTAAAAATGTACACTTGCGGACCTACGGTTTATTGGTACGCCCACATAGGCAATATGCGCGCTTATATTTTTATGGACATTTTACGCCGAGTGCTTAAATACAACGGATATAAAGTTAACGGAGTAATGAATATTACCGATGTTGGACATAAAACTTCCGATGAAGATGCCGGTGAAGACAAAATGGTGGTAGCGGCAACGCGGGAACATAAATCTGTTTACAAAATTGCCGAATTTTACACAAAACATTTTATGGAAGATATTCAAGCATTAAATATTGGTAAACCAGAACATATTGTAAAAGCAACTGAACACATAAAAGAAATGCAACAAATTGTAATGACGTTATTAAAAAAAGGTTTTGCTTATGAATTAGACGATGGCATTTATTTTGATGTTAGCAAATTCCCTAGTTACGGGTCTTTAAGTGGAATAAAAGCTGATGACCGCCTTGCTGGTGCCAGAGTAGAAATAAATGAGCAAAAACGCAATCCTGCCGATTTTGCACTTTGGAAAAAAGCCGAGCCAAATCATATTATGCAGTGGGAAAGCCCTTGGGGAATGGGATACCCAGGCTGGCATATAGAATGTTCTGCTATGAGCCGAAAATATTTAGGTGATCACTTTGATATTCACACGGGCGGAATAGACCATTTAACAATTCACCACGAAAACGAAATAGCACAAAACGACTGCTCATGCGGACATAAAAGTGTAAATTATTGGATTCACAGCGAATTTTTGTTAGTAGACGGCGGAAAAATGAGCAAGAGTTTAGGCAATGTTTATACGGTGCCAGAACTTGTATCTCGTGGGTTTAAGGCACTTGATTACAGATATTTTTGCTTAAACACACATTATCATAATAAATTAAACTTTACATTCGCAGGCTTAGATAGTGCAAAAATAGGATATGAACGCTTGCGTAATCTAGTGTTACTTCATAAAACTGGTGAGAATAAAGTAAACGCAGAAACATTAGAAAAATATCACGCTTTATTTTTAGATGCAATTAACGATGATTTAAATTTACCAAAAGCATTAGGCATAGTTTGGGAAATGCTAAAAACCGAAGAAAAGAGTGAAGATATTTATAATTTAACAGTAGAATTTGACAGCGTTTTTGGGCTTGACTTAGATAAAGCCGAAGTTGAAAACCAAAAACAAGAAATACCACAAATTGTTGTTGAACTAGCAAACCAAAGATTATTAGCACGCAAAAATAAAGATTTTGCTCTTTCTGACAAGTTAAGAGAAGAACTAAAACAAAATGGCTATGCAGTAAAAGATAACGCATTAGGATATGAACTTACAAAAATTTAATTTTATAATAAACAAAAAAACAAACTTTAATTTAAGTTTGTTTTTTGATTTTTTTATTTGTAAATACGATTTTTTAATCTTGTTCCATACTATTTTCAGGTTTAATTTTAACTGTTGATTGTTCTGTCTCAACTATTGACTCTTTTGTTTGCTCAGTTTCTTTTGACTTTAAAATTTCCACTTGTAATTTTATTTCGGATTTTTTTTGTGATATATTATCATCTAAAACTTCATATGCAAAAGTTTTTCTTTCAAGTTTTTTTGAAATGATTCCCAAAATAGTAGCGCCCACTACACCAGCAGATGTCAAAGCAATTCCCAAAGTAAGGATAGGAGAAAAGAGGAAACTAATTCCGGCTAATATTAAGATACCAACAGCATATAAACCAAATTGTAATTTTTTAAGTTTTTCTATTACCTTATTATATTTTTTTACAGCATTTGCCCTAATATCCGTTAATTGTGAAATGCTTGTAGCGGTCTTAACTTGACTATATGCTTGGTCAATATCATTATCATAATATTCTTTCATTTATGTAACTCCTTTTTAATATAATGTATTATACAACATTGTTGCAAATATTGCAATACTTAATTGTTGCAAATATTGCAATACTTAATTTTGTTTTTTAATATTCTCTGTTATTATTTTAAATTGTAAGTCAGTATATAATTGGTTTTACTGCCATATCATAAAATTTATAAAAAATAATATATTTATATGTATACAAGGGGGAAACAAAATGCCAGAAAATGAAAAACCTAATAATATCAAAATGCGTGAACATAAATTAGCATTAATAAACCAAAAAAATCTAAGCATAACAGGGCTTGAATCCGTTGTAAGTGTAAATGCCAATATGCTTGTACTTAAACTTTCGGAAGAAATGTTATCTGTTGCTGGTACAGAATTGCATATTACAAAATTAGATGTTGAACAAGGCATAATAGAAGTTGAAGGTATAGTAGATAGTATTAAATACAGCACAAGTCAACAAAAATTAAGTTTATTAAAACGGTTGTTTAAATAATGTTTTTTGATAGTTTAGGACAAATATATATATTTTCAGCATTTATTTATGCTGGAATAATCTGCGGTATAATTTATAAAATTTTAACACTTTTGCGCAAACAAAAAGTGATAGGTGTCATTTTAGATTTATGTTTTTGCATAGTTTCAACTTTTGCTTTTTTATTTTGTGCATTAATTACAAATTTCGGGCAAATAAGACTTTTTATGTTAGTGGGATTTTTAATTGGAATATTTGTTGGAGTATGTACACTTGGTAAAACGGTTGCAAATTTTGCAATATTAATATATAATAAAATTAGAAATATGCTTAAATTTTTAAAGCATAAGTACTTAAATAAAGGTATAAAAACTAATGACGGAGAACAGACTTAAATTAATTGTCCAATTTGTTACTGCGATGGCTGTATGTTTTTTGTTTTTTGTTCTTATTGCTATAACAATGCAGTACATTAAACTTGGTGAATTAAAATCTAAGCAAGAATCTTTGCAGACTGAACTTAATTCTTTATTAGATGAACGCAGTGAATTATCGGAGCAGGTAGATTACATTCAAACAGAAGAATATGTAGAAAAATATGCACGGGAAATATTAGGCTGGGGTAAAAGCGGAGAAACGAAATTTGTGGCAAATGATTAATTTGCCGCTTTTTTATTTTGTAACGCAATCATATATATATCCGTATATTATTTATATATATTATATAGTTTCATATAAATTGGCTATTGACATTGGATCAATAAAATTGTACAATTAATTATAAAAAAATCTGATTACAAAGGATTAAAATATGTTGAACCGAGAAGTTATTAATTTGCGTAAGATGCTTTCCAACAAACGCACCGAGGTTGGAAGCGTAAGATCAGATAGATTGGGATATGAATTACTGCAATTGCTTAATGAAAATCATGGCAATATTTTAGAGTCAGATTTGTATATTAAGGCAAGCGAACTTATTAGTTGTGGTGCAAATTTTGATTTTAAAGAAAAAATTACCCAAGAAACTTTTTTAATGAAAGTTGTAAAAAAAGGATATATATCGCTTGTTGAACTACTTTGTAATGTTGGTGCTGATTTAGACTTACAAGATATTAATTTAGAAACTGCACTTATGAAAGCGGCAAATCAAAGAGTACTTGATATTGTGCGAAAAGAATTTAAAAATACCGGCAATGTTACAAAGGCTAAAAGTATTTGGTGTAAATTTATACCTATGGTTAATGACTATTTACCCTATGATAAAATCATGCGTTTATTAATTGAAAATCACTGCATACTTGATACACAAGATAAACTTGGATTAACAGCACTTGATTATGCAACAAGATTCGGTGCCGAATTTGGCTATATTAGAATGCTTATTAAAAGCGGTGCAAACCCATTAGTATTGACCGAAGAAAAGTACCCTAGACTTGCTTCTGATTTAGCTAGCGGAAATGATGCATGTGTTAAATACTTACTTAATGCCGAACAAGAATGGATTGAAAACCATTTTAGAAGACCTTCAAAATACTCACCAGAAATATATTTTGCCGAAATGGATAAACAAGCAAAAGAAAATAATAGAGAATAGAGGAGATAAAAAATGGAAAAAAAATTAGAGAATTATGGAAAAGAAGAAATCGCGGTAGTTAGAAAGGCAAATGCTAGTACGCCAGTTAAAACTTATGCAGGCGGAGAGACCGCATATAAAGTTGGCGAGTCGATTAGCGAAGAGGAATATATTACAAGCGAGCAAATGGAAAGTTATTATGCTCGTGTAAGAGAAATTGCCAAAGAAAAGGGTGTTTCGCCTGAAGAAGCTGATGCAATGCTACAAAAAGCAATAATAGACGAACAAAAAGCAGAAGCAAGAGATCGTTAAAATGCACCGCTATTATATTGTAAAATCGAAACTTATGAATTTAAGTACAAACGAAAGCAATATAAAACAAACAATAGAAGAAGTCGTTGATTATATTATTGGTATTTATAAAAATGTTTTAAAAAATAATAAAT
>JALOBO010000152.1 GCA_023228225.1 Clostridia bacterium | reverse complement strand
TAAGCGTTTTCACCCATTATGGAACTAGCCCTGGTGGCCGATATCCGGCGTTCCTTGTGCCATTGCTCCATATTCGAGCATTTATGAAATGATAGTTGTTCTAAATCTTTAATCATACCGAGTAAATGCGTATGCTAACTAATTTTGGTTGCCAATTACCGAACAAGCGACTTTTGATTTCCGCCTCTTGCCTAGTATATGGTTTCGCCCTTGATAGCAAACTTGTGGGTTTGTAATCTTTTCCAAGATAGCGTTCTACTACTCTTTCGCCCAATCTAACTTCACGATACAAAACATAACATTCCATTTTTCATTTCTCCTTTAACTAATTAAAATCCAAGAGCCACGACGCCATTGATATATACGGTCAATCACGCTTTCATCGTAATACCTCGTGGCTTCGCTTAATGTTTCGTCCCGTCTTGTTATGATAACTCCATTTTTGAGTATCACCTTAAACTTTCGATATTTCATTTTCTCATTCCCCTTTCAATGATTGTCTTTATACTACAATGCCACTTGCTAGGTGTCAATAGATAAAGCGAAAGAAATAAAAAAGCGATGGTCGCAAGGAGATACGAACCATCGCATGGGAGGTATCGGCCGGGTGGGAAATGAATAAACCACCGTTTCCGATCAACTACATTATACCAAACCGCCGGACGAGAGTAAATCGACATATAGAGGTGTCAAGTAATTTACCTTTACACACTCCATCACGACCACCCGGACGCCCCACCAAAAAAACAGCAAAATTGTATCACTTTTTTAACATTTTCCCAGATATCCCATATAAATTATTCTAGAAATACAAAATGGAAATAGTAAATAGAAAAAATCGCCTATATATTGGATAAGCGATTTAATTCCTAAAAAGAGGGGGGGGTTAATTTTTGGCGATTAGTTCATCGTTAAGATTTGGTTTGCTATTACAAGGAATAATAGATGATTGGGCATTATCTAAAATAGGATTTAGAATAATGACTTTTTCTTTTGGTTGCTCTTTTGTTTTAATAGACGCTTTGTAAGATACATACCATTTACATATATAGAATAAGTCATTAAGGTAATCAAGCGTATCGTATTTGGTATATTTCTTAGCGAACATAATTGTTTGTAAGATAGTGATTAAAACCGCACCAAGACCGAAAGCGATTGGGATTATATACGCAGTATTGATAATGCCATTGATAGAGAACACAAATAGGATTGGGAAGAAAGTAGTAATGCCACTAAATATGACACGAGTAATCATAAAACTACTTTTGTGTTTTCCAAGTTTATTAACGCCATTGGCAAAGTATTTCGTGTCGCCATTGCGAGAGAAAATGCTTTGTGGAGAAACACGCTTGTAGTGGATTGATCTAGTAGTCGCTCTCATATCTAGGATTTGCTCTCGCATTTCCTTTTTGAAATTAAGCGTTTCTAAACTTTCCCTAAACATAGCCAATGCTTTTTCTTTATTGCGATAGTGTTTGCTAATCTCGATGAACTTGATTTTAGGAAGTATGCGATTGATACGACTATTGTAATGTTTCAATAATAAGTTTCTACCTAACATCTCTTTAAGCAAATGCTCTTTATGTTGTAATCGCTTATTGGCATTATATTGCTCATTTATCGTGCGTTCAAAATCGAAAGTATCAGTAATATTATCTCGCACATAATCGTCATATTCTTTTTCTTCGTCTTTAATTTCTTCACTTTCCAAAGTGGTTTGTTCGGTTAAAGACCAATACGAAACCATATTGGCAAAGATTGAAAAGACCGTGATACCGCTAATGAATACTACGATAGGTTGTTGTTCGGCAGCAAAGATAATTCCATTGATGAAAAGCACGGCGACATACAAAGCCACCGTGATAAAGGTTATTAGTCCCGAAATCCACGGCAATAGTGATTTTTTCATTTATCTATTTCCTTTAACTCCTTGTTTGTTTGTCTATTGACGCTATCAAAAATCAACATTGTATAACCAGCAAGACCGCCACCAGCACTAATCAACATAAAGTTAATCATGTCATCGCTGGTCAAATATCGTAAAAGGTAGATTAGAGCCACTATGAAGCCCATTGTGGCGGTGTATTGTGCGGTTTGTAGCAATCGGTATTTCGGGGCTACAAAGCCATCGTGTGCGTGTTGTATGAGCATTTTCTCTTTTATCTTCTTACGAATTAGTTTTGAGTATAGCGGTATGATAACAAGCATAGGAACGAAAATCCAAAAAGCGAATTGAAAGGTAAAGTTATCCCAAAAGGTCAGTTGCGGTGCGTCCTCAACATAAACCTTTACGCCCATACCTAGCAGTGTCGCTATTGGTGTGCCATAAATACTGATTTGCCCAATCGCATTTAGTAAGTTTTGCGGTTTTTTTAGTTTTCTTTTCGCCATACTTCATTACCGAAACTTTTTCTTTTTAACTACTTCGACTACCTTTTCAACGATAGGAATAGCATTTGCTAATACTTCTTCGACCTTTTCTTTCTTGGCTCTCTTTTCCCACTTGTCGGCAATCTCTTTTGCCTCTTTACGAACACTTGTTTTGGCAAGTGTAATCAAATCATCTCGCATTTCCGATATTTCCATTTCGGCTTTGGTTTTGTAATTAACAAACTCCGTGTGGTGCGTATCTTCTATTAGTTTGGTTTTATCAAGCCCACTAGCAACTATTTTTCGTTGAACTTTGGCTTTCCATAGCGTAAAAGCAAAACCGCCAATAAACAAGGCAATAGAGCCAACCGTGCCATAGCCCAAAACATCGTAGTTCCAAATGGTAGATATTTCTTCGGGGACTTCGGCAGGTAGCGAGGTCATTAAGACCGCCAAAGGCATTAAAAAGTTAATCATTGTTGCTTACCTCGTTTTCTATGCTAGATATGATATTAGCCATATCTTCTTCGCTTGTTCCATAAATGACTTTAAGTGCTTGTAATAGCAATGCGTTCATTTTAAGGTTATTCGCTTTTACTTTTGCCAATTCATCTTGTAAAACGGAAAAGCGTTTTTCCAACAAGTCCTTTTCTTCTTTCTCTTTCGCTAGTTTATTGGCAAGATAGATAGCCCTATTTTCATCGGCTACTTTGGTTAATTCTTCATACTCGCCATCAACTAAAACCTTGACTTTGTGTAGATTGATAACCTTGCCATCGGCCTCTTCCAACACTCGAATATTGCTTTTATTCACACTTCCCCTAAAAGCATTTAACAACTTTTCTCCGCCACTTTGTTCCATAACCATTTACCTCTTTTTCTATTTTATCATTTTAGTTGCTTATTGCTCGTTTGTTTTGCCACAAACAATGCCGTCGTATAACTCTTTGCTAACCTCGACCACGATATGTCCATCTTCTTGATATGGTATTGGCGTAGTAAAGGTTCCTTTGTTGATATAGATACCATCTTTAATTTCAGCGTAGTATTTCATTAGTAACTACCTCCATAAATTTTGACTTCCCAAGTGGTTGGCGCCGTGCCATGCACCGCAAGATAAACCGATGTTTTAGCGGCACCGGTCGGCATTAGCGTGAATTGACATGCGGTGGTGTTTTCCGCTCCAAACGATGTGAGTTTCATACCGTAAACGGTTTCACTATCGGGAAGCGGTGAGTTATCGGTAAATGTGTAAGAAAATTTATTTGATGGCATCTGGGTTCGTTCATAATAATTTGTAATAGTAATGGGGTCTTCGCCACCAGAAGTTTGAACCCGCAATTCCAACACAATGTAATCGTAATTGTCTAAATCGGCAACAGAGAATCCGCCCGTGGTGGTGCGCGTAGCCAATAAGGATTCGGTCGGAGCGGTAGCCGTGGCTGACTTTGCCGTGTATTTAGGAACCAAGGTGGTTTGGTCGATCGTCAATAAGTATTCAACCGTATCGGCGTCAGCGGGAACTTCAAGTTTTGCCAAAGTGGTGGCGTCGGTGGCATATAAAATATCGCCGGCGGTGTAGGAAGTAATATTGGTTCCGCCTTTATTGACCGCTTGGGTGTGGTCGCTAGTGGCTAATTCACTGGCGTGCTTGCCATCTAATAAATCAGCGTTCAGATTGGTATTAACCGTGGTTGAGGCAATACTAAATGGTGCCGTGCCCGTAACTACATCGCTATCGAACACGCCATCTTTGGTGATGCTTGACAAAGTGGTTCCGCCAAATTGGAACTTAACGATGTCGCCAGTGCCTTTGGCTTCGTTGATGATAAGGGCTGGGTTTGCGTCATTGACATTACGCTTAATAGTAGTTCCAGTCGATTTTAATTCTACGAATGCATTGGCACTTGTGGTTAAATCGGAAATGCCACCAATATATAAATAACCTTGATAATTGATATTGGCTTTTTTCGTTCCATT
>JALOBO010000151.1 GCA_023228225.1 Clostridia bacterium | reverse complement strand
ACTTACTCCGGTCATGGCAGACGCGCATGAACTTTATGCTTTCTTAGAATGTTATCAGAAGGAGGGGCCTGATGCAACTATTTAAACTTGGCATGAGAGTAGATGATGTGACTGAGAATGACATCTTTTTGCTCACTCAAATCAAGGAAATTAACTCCCACATTAAAGAGTTAAATGCTCAAATTTATGAAGTAAGAAATCAGGAGCGTGAGATCAAGGAGAAGTTAAGTAAATTATTTGAAAAACGTGCTGACCTTCAACACAGATTGCTCAACTAATCACCTAGGCTGAGCAGACTTAACCGCCTGTTCAGCCGAATGATTAACTGAGTTAAACTAAAAAACATGAGGAGAAAAACCAGAATGAAAATGAAGAATTTGAAAAAGGGTTTTCCAGAAAAACTTAACCAGTGCCTGACTGAGGATCAAGTAGTTGATCACCGCTTCTTAAATTGCCCATTCTACGAGCAATGCCTGATTAACGTCTGTGAAACATACTGGCAATCATTCTCTTGTGCTAAGTGTAAGAACTTCCTTAATCGTGAGGAGATTAATAATCAGATGATGCAGGACTTGGAACGCGAAGATTCTACTGATATGCTGTGTTCAAATTTTGAACGTAGCATTATCGTCGATCCTTTCCACCCAAAAAAGTCATATCCTGCTCAATAAGGAGTTGTGAGATGAAAACCTATTGCGTTTTAATCTGGCTGCTAATAACTTTAATAATCATGCTGTCAGACATAAGTAATGAGCACATAATTAGTGAGCTAACTTATAAAAATCAAAGCTTGAAGGCTCAGGTAAGTTTTTTACTTAATGACTCAAAGTAGTTGAATACTAAGCATGATATGTCTCATTGACAATATGAACGGTTTGTTATATAATGAAAATATTGAATCAAAAAGGAGATTTTAAATAGTGGACATGAATGACTCACAGAGGTTTTGGAGTAAAGTAGATGTGAGAGATGATAAAGATGAGTGTTGGGAATGGCAAGCTAGTAAGGATAAACTTGGTTATGGTTGGTTTAGATTAAAAGAGCGACCTATCCTTGCACATCGTTTTGCCTTATTAGGTTACGATGCACTATTACCTAAAAATTTATTTTTCAATGGTTCTTGTGTCTGTCACCATTGTGATAATCCCTCATGCTGTAATCCTAAGCATTTGTATCTTGGAACACATCAGGATAATATGCAAGATATAGTAGATAGAAGATCATCAAAAAAAATTAAGTACTCTACAAGTAAAAGAGATTAAAAAACTTTTATATGCTAAAATAAAGATAAAAGATATAGCTGATATTTTTAATGTTTCTTCTTCTACTATCTATAAAATAAAGGAGGGTAATTATTAAAATAACTAAAATATTAAAATAAATTATTTAGTTATTGACTTTGGTGTTTATTTGTGGGATAATGAAATTATTAATGGTCATGGTCATGGTCACGGTATTAAACTTTTAATTAAACATGAGAAAGGAAAAAGAACTTATGGCAAAAGAAGTAATTAATGCAAAGTATGGCGTAAAAGATGAAAAAGACATAGCAATTCTTGATGCTGAGGGCAAACCGACTTATGCAAACATCAGTGCGACGTATGACTTTGGTGATAATCTGGCTGATCTAATTGCAAAATGCTCAGAAGAGGTAGTTAGAACTAATGCTATTGCCAACATCAGAGTCTCCCTCCAGTCTCGTATCAGATCACTCCATAAACAGGGTATGACGCCTGATGCCATTCAGTCTAACATCGATGCCTACGTTCCCGGCGTTGCTGCTGCTAAGGTTGCAGTTGATCCGATCATGGCTACAATTAGTCAGTTCGCCAACTGGGATAAAGCGAAACAGAAGGAATTTTTGAAAAAGCTTCAGGGTTAAGACTAACTCGCTGTGAGTTATTCAGGGACTGAGAGGATTTTATAGTGGTGGTCTTCTCAGTCCCTTTTTCAGTGCGTGTTAAATGTAGAAGTTTTTTCACACATGGGTAGGTGGCGAAACTGGTATACGCGAGTGACAGTCAATGGAACATTAGGTATGGTCGGCATTGACACATTATTACAGCATATGAGTTGATAACAGATAAGTTCACTACTCGCTGATTAATGGGTTCCGTAACTAATATGCAGGTTCGAATCCTGCCCTACCCACTAAATGTAAAAGTTTTTACAAAAAGATTAAGGAGAAAAAACTAATGGCGATTGAACTTGGGTTTGAAAAGATTAATGATGGAGAAGATACACAATTCAAATTAGTAAGTGTTAAGGCTTTGACAAAAGAAGGACTTCCAGAAGAATACATTAATGATGAACCTTGTACTTATCCAATTCCTAATGGAATTAAAGGAAGTGCACTTTATGATTTTAAAGGTAATCGAGTATCTTCTTATGTAGCATTATTCATAAATGATGTTTATACTAAAGATGAATTTAATGCTGCTATAGATTACCTTACTGCTTGCGGTGATCGTCTTAGGAGAATTAATGCTAAACTTAAAAAGGTTGAAGAAAATAAGATTGTTGAACAAGAAGTAGCTTTACAACTTATTAATGTAGTAATTTAACTGAAAGGTTAATATTAAATGAGAACTGACATTATTAGAATTAAAACACTTGATACTAAGCAGGAGATTGAATACTGTAATGGTGAGGCTAAACGTCTTAACGGTTCAGACGAACCGATTCATATTCTTGAAGTTGCCATCAAAGTAAATGTTTTAAATAGTTCTGGTCAACTTGATTATTATACTGGATTTAATACTACAGTCCACATTGAACGTGAGACTGCATTAAAAGCTGGATTCATTGTGTCTAAGGATAAGCGATATATCAATCCAGAAACCACTGAGAATATTGAAGATCTATTCAGTAGAATTCTCGACTTAATGGAAGTCAAACGGGAGGACTAATGGCTGAACGATCAGGAATTATGCTATGTCATCCTATGGAAGAGATGCGTTACAACAAGTGGAATTGCGGTATGGTAATTACTCAGCCTAAGCTTGATGGGGAGCGCTGTCGGGTCATTCAGGAGGGGCCAAAGGTTAAACTTCTTTCCTCATCATGCGAAGAGATTGTCAGTGTCCCTCACATTAATGAGTACTTTGAAAACTTAATTAAAAATGGTTATGTGATCCCAGAGCTTGATGGAGAACTTTATATCCATGGAGAGGATTTCGAAAGTATTCATTCCATAGTTAGTCGCACAGTTAACCTCCACCCTGAGTTTTATTATGCTCAGTTTCATGTGTTTGATGTAGCCATTGAAAACTGCGATCAGTTCAGTAGGTTGATTAAGTTGAATAATTTCCTTAATGGTATTCCTGGATTCAGTCAATCTTATGGCACAATACAGAAGGTTCCAGTAGAAATTGCTAACTCATTCGATGAGATCTATGACAACTATAATGCGTTCCTCAGTGATGGCTATGAGGGAATTATAATCAGACATCCGGCTGCGTACTACCTTCGTAAACGCTCGCCTTATGTTATGAAATTTAAGCCGAAAAAGGATGACTTTTACTTAGTCCTCGGAGTTCAGGAAGAAATTAGCAAGGATGGTCAGCCAAAGGGCCGAGTCGGAGCGTTCGTCTGTGAGGGTTCAACTGGTGATACCTTCACTTGTGGCTCTGGCTTAACGGCTGAAGATCGTGAGAAGTACTGGGGAGTTGACCTAACAGGATGGCTTATTCACGTTCAATATCAGAACATAACACCTGGTAAGGGAGTTCCAAGGTTTCCAGTTTTTATGGAGTTGATTGATCCTAATAAAGCTTTAGGATAATAAATGCTGCATTCATTTTTTGAACGTAGCAATCACTCATCTTAAAAGATAATAAGGAGAAAAGCTAATGTTAAAATGGCAAGAAGATCTTGTTGGTTTATTAAGTAATGCATTTCCTAATACTCTTGTATCAGTTGAAGTTGAAATTGAAGTTGATAGAAATAACTTTGATGAAAAAATATATAAGTTTATAGTTTATGTGGGTAGTCTTGATAAATTAAGTAATAATCTTTATAATTCATGGAAGCCTATAAAAACATATCAAGAGACTATAGATTATATAGATTTTATTATCTCTAATTATGGCAAAAAGCCTGAGGAATCACCTACTGATGAAAAAGCCTAATGTCTATGTAGTCAGTCGAAGTTGTCATGACTTCAGTATGGCTGAGAAGTTTGGCCACTTAATTTTCCTAAGCTCTGGGCCGATTAACTTGACCTCAACTAGTAAGATGTACAGAAAGTTTTATCAGATTCTTAAAAATTCTAAACCAACTGACTACATCTTGCCAAGTGGTCTGAGCATTATGGGAATGATTGCTTGTTCAATCTTTTCTGTACTTCATGGAAGGTTGAACTTGCTCATT
>JALOBO010000150.1 GCA_023228225.1 Clostridia bacterium | reverse complement strand
ATATACTATTATACACGCTCATTATATAAAAAGGTAATTATTGTTCTGATAAATCACCGTATATTTTTGTAAAAATAATACAACCATGACATTTAAAAGTAATACCATAATCTTCGGTATATACTATAGTTTCAATTGATGTATAAACCATGTCAGTAAAACCAGCACCCCATGTAGAATAACGAACGTGGTCACTATACAGTTTTATGTGTGATTTATTATTTTCGCAGGTCATATATTTACAATTAAAAATATCATACTTAATATTTTTATACTCACAAATATATTTTAATGCAGTTACAACGGCTTCTTGTTCCATACATACTAATTATACTTAATAGGTATTAAATATTACTAACATCATCAACAAAATCGTTAGTAAAAATACTTTCATGTTTTGGTCTTTCATTGTAACACTGAATTATTATTGTTATTAACAGTTAAAACCTTCTATCTTGCAATACAGCCAGTCGAGTTGTAAAATTACATTTTAACGTATTAACATACGATTTGTGTAAATCGTCACACTCAGCTAAACTCACAATACAATCAATACTATTTTCAAAATCTGCCGCGCATAGATTTTCCTTCAATAACGCTTCAATTGATTTGTCGTACACTTCGTGATTTTTATTAATAGTTTTCATCACATCACCGCTTTATTACGTATAAAATCATAAAATCCTAGCCAGTTAATTTCTAACTGTGGGTATGCTAAATCATCAAAATACACATCTGCGCTAATTTTTCTACAATCACCGTTATATTTTTCAACACGCATTGGATTATTTTCATTAAATGCGTGATATGTAATTCCAGCGTTTTTCAAAAATTGTTTAGCGTCTGTTTCATAATCTTTGATTCGACATGTTGAAATTACAATATAATGACCGTCATTTACCAATTGTTTAATAATTTCGACAGCATGCGGTTTAAAACATTTAATTTCGGGATAATCTGATTCAACAATTGTCCCATCAAAATCTAAACAAATTGTTAGGGGTTTAAAATTTAGCATATACTAATTTATTGTATTTAATAGATGTTAAATGTTTTGATGTAAAATTTTTAAGTTATAACTGAGTTATACAATGTTTCATATTTTTTAGCTATTGATTTCCAAGTAAGCGACTCATTAATTGCGTTTACACTACGCTCACCATATTTTAATTTTAAAGCCGTATCATTAAAAATCGTAATGATTGCTTTTGCAATTTGGTCGGGGTCTTTTAGTGGCACCATTATTCCATTTTCCCATACGTTCATTATTTCAGGTACACTACCAACCGGTGTTGATACAATAGGCAAGCCACACGCCATAGCCTCCAATAACGTAAGCGCGAAGCCTTCATGTAAACTCGGTAATAAAAATATATCAGACGCTCGTAATTCATTAGGAATTTCATTATTTGGTATTAACCCCATAAAATGAACACTATTTGTTAAATTAAGCGTCCTAACTAATTGTTCCAATGTTTGTCGATAATAGCCGTCACCAATTATTTTTAACGTTGCGTCGGGGTACAATTTTAAAATATCAACCATGCTTTGAATAGCATATTCTAACCCTTTTTTATCATCTAATCTAGAAACACAAATAATTTTATGGGTTTCAACTTCTATATTTTGCTTCTTAATCGGATAAAACACATTTGTATCAACACCGTTCGCCATAACTATAATTGATTTGTGTAATAATGGTTCAGCTTTCAATGCAGTATTTTTATTTAAAACAATTATTCTTTCAGCATTTTTTAAATGTGGTAAATACGACCAATAATTTTTTAAAAGAGGTGTTAAAAATATACCCATTAGTTCTAAATCACCTTGCATTGCGATTATGTAAGGGCAATTTATCTTTTTACCCACGAGATAAGCTGGAAATGAATTTGTTACATTTTGAGCTTGTATGACATCTGGTCTAATTTTGTTAATACAATCAATTGCTTTTTTAAAAAACAAAAAACCTTTTAGCAAAACAAGTAATGTGTTGCCTTCTGGGTATCCCGGTATAGGGAAGCGATGAACAATTGCTGTGTCAATAGCTTTATCCGTTGCCACAGACGCCTGTGGCGTGATAATATGCACCTCATGCCCTAATCGTGTAAGCTCATTAGCTAAATGGTTTGTAGCCAGTTCTAATCCGCCAATATGCGGTAAATAATGTGTTACGATAATGCAAATTTTCATAATTTAACCCCTAATACATTTTAATTTATCAAACGTTACTCTTTTAACAAATGGCATTTGTTTAACCACTAAGTTTGGTAATAGCAATAACATCGTAAAAAACAGTTTTCGTTTTTGAAACTCTTTAGATTTTACATATTTAAGATTTTCTTTTACAAATCCTCTGTTTCCAGCAATTAAATTAATATACGCCATGTTTAATTCTTCATATTCAAGATAAAATCTGACATCTGATGCTTCAGTAATATGAAGTTTATTAAAATATGTAAAAAACGGATGATGTTGAATCGCGATGTGTTTATCAGTTGCTTTTGAATTAGCAATCCAATTATATTTTGCACAGGGTTTTGAGGTATAAGCGATTTGATATTGTAAGGCTATACGCGCCCATAAATCAGTATCTTCCCCCATTTTTACACTAGTGTTGAACCCACCAAGTTGTTCAAATATATTTTTTGGTATAGCCACACACGATGTGCAGAAAGGTGGGCATTTAGCAAGTGCACTAGAACGAAAATAAGATGGGATTATTCCAACCCATGGAGCTGGAGGAATTTCACACAACGATAACGCTTGATGATTCAAGGCATAAGTTGGAATATACGCTGTCCCATATAACCCTGCGTTAGGATATAGCTTTCGCGTTAACAATATTTGCTCTAAAAAATCTGGTAGCCATTCATCGTCTGCGTCTAAAAATGCAATTAAATCTGTAGTTGCAACAGCCACAGCATCATTTCTAGCGGCAGACACGCCTTTTGATGTTTGACGAATCGTGCGATATCGGGGGTCAGACTCATATTTTTTTATAAAATTTCTACTTCCATCTGTTGAACCTCCATCTATCACTATTATTTCAAAATCTTGTACCGTTTGAGCAAGCACCGAATCAACAGCCCTACGTACCTCATTAAATTTATTATATAATGGAATTACGACAGAAATTTTATAATTATTATTTTGATTTATCATGAAACATTTATCAGTGAACTATATGCGGCATATACACATAAACGTATTTATAATAAAAAATCATATTTTCACCACCCCTATATAATCTTCTAACGGACAATTTTCCGGGAATGAGTATCTACTTGGGCACTCTGTAACATTATTGCGGTTATACATACATTTCTCGGTTCCTATGCGACACCCCTCATAAGGTTGTCTGTATCTGCACTGCATAGGAGATATAATCACAAGTTGTTTGTAGTTACTCATTTTTTATCCCCATCTTTTGCCATACATGACTGGTTCCATGTTTTACCTTCGTGTTTGTTTTGCGGGGTGTATTCATCATCATCATCATATGATATATCACCCCAACACACATCATCCCATAATGGTATGGTCATTTTATCCCACCCTTTTCCTCATCAATCTTCCACCAATAATACTCTATCATATTATCTCTAATATCCTCAAATGTTTTTTGCATACCATCAGTATAATTTGCATCCTTAACTATGTATAGCCATAATCCTCTAGCACAATCTTCAAATGATTCAAGGTCTTCGCATTCACAAAAACACGTGGTTAATGCGTCTACCATGCTAAATGGCAACCTATCTACTTTTTTTACATTCATTCTTTGTAAACCTCTGTAGTTTAATCATATAATGTAATTATACTTATTATGTATTAAATGTTTCTATCAAAAATCTTTAACTAAATACATTTAAAACATTACAAAAAAATAAATTAATTTTTTATTTTTAAAATCACTTAACTGTAATTTTTACAATATCTTTTAGCTTTGTTTCTTTAGCATCACGCATCATTTGCTCAGCAAAATTAACTTTGCTTATAACATTAAGATTTGATATTAGTTTAGATTCACCTGTTTGTTTCCAATGAGTTTTATCTATTCTTTTTGCTTCAAACAACCCAAAATAACAAGCATATTCTGGCACATATTCTATTTTTACATACTGCCAATCTTTTATTTCATAAACTCGTATACTCATAATACATCACCTAAAAAATATATAATTCCCGTTTGCTAACCATTCTTTTGCTTTATTAAAAAACTTAACTTTATCAACATTCCGACACGCATTTGATGTTACATAAAAATGTTCTGTATTTGTATGCCAAGCTATTTCTAATTGTTTTAATGTCTCTTTGTCCGATAATTTATCTCCATTTGATTTAGTAGTAAATAAAATAAGAGTTGTCCCAA
>JALOBO010000149.1 GCA_023228225.1 Clostridia bacterium | reverse complement strand
CAATGTTGAAAAATCATTATTTCATTGTTGGGTTTGTGGAATTGGTTATAATGAAGCACAATTTATCGCAAAAGTGAGTAATATATCGCTTGGAGATGCAATTCGTGTTCTTGATAAGTTCAAGGAAAACCAAACGCAAGCAGATTGGCATTTGACCGAAAAAGCATATCTTTGGTCTAACAAAGCATTTTTAGAGAAAGTGAGGGAATTAGTTTTTGAAGATAATATTATAGATAGTTTGGATTTAGGAATGACCGCCGATGAACAAGGTAGACAATACCTAGGCATACCTGTGTTTTTTAATAACGTTCTCATGGACGTTCGTTCATACAATTTATTGAAGCACAAAAACGTAGCAAAATGTCGTTCCAAAACTAACGCACAAGCAGGATTTATAATTCCTTACGACATATGGTCTAAAAATAAAGACAAGACCTACATTCTCGAGGGAGAAAAAGATATGATACTTGCGAGGTCGTTAGGCATCAACGCTATAACATTTACAGGCGGTGCTGGTGCAAAACCAAATGAGTTTGTAATCAACTCTTTCAAAGACCGAGAAGTTGTGATTTGCTATGATAATGACAAAGCAGGACACGACGGAATGGCTAACCTATATTCCATTCTTAAAAAAGTTGCAAAATCGGTAAAATACATAGATATTGGCGAAGTAGTCAAAGAAGAAAAAGAAGATTTTTACGATTTTATTGTTAAATACAATAAAAATGAATGGGATTTTTACGCATTACAAGAATATAATTTCACTATTGAGGTGAAAAAATCATATATTACAATACAAAAAGCATTATATAACAGTGTGTTTAGGAAAAAATTGTTAAGTAAAGTAATGATAAATGCGGAGTTCGAAGATACTTACGCTTGCCCTAAATATGTTGTCGCTGAAAAAGGCAAGGAAACAGGTGCTAAAACTGAAATGATGCACGAGGGTGAAGTTAGAAATTGGGCATTGAGTGAAGATAATATTCATCAACTTGTTGAATTAGTTGAAGTTGGTGCTGATAAAAAAACTATTACTACAAGGCTTCGTGGATATATGGATATCTCCCCAACGGAAGAAAACGTATCATTGACCGTTAAAGAGTATGCGACCATCTATAAAGTAAAGGCTATTGATATAAACGATATTGTCATAAACAATAATGAAAATGATGATGATATGAAAACAATGAGTGTTGACCTTTATTCGTTCACGCCTTTTCTTGTTGGAAATCAATATGAGATTGAATATAAGTTAATTCCTCACCCTGTAAAAAATCAAAAGTTAATTGGTGTTGCTATATCAGCAATTAGTGTTAATGACGAAAAAGATTTTACACCAAACGTTGATAAATTAAAAATAGTTAGCGGAACGATTGAAGAAAGACTACAACAATTATATCAAAGTGCTAAACATCATGTCGCTAAACATTTAAGTTATCCGTTGTGGTTAATGAGTGATTTAGTAATGAATAGTATTTATGAGTTTAAGTATGATGATGTGCTTCGTGGAACATTAGATGTATTTATTCTCGGAGATACACAAGTAGGAAAATCAGAAACAACAAGCAAGTTGGTTACACTTTATAACTTTGGGCATTTCTTATCTCTTAAAACATCAACAACGATTGGCTTAATAGGTGGCTCTAATAAGGTTGACGGCTCTTGGCTTAATACCATAGGTGCAATTCCTAGACAACACAAGAAATTAGTCGTGATGGAAGAATTTAGTGGTGCAAAACCAGACTTCATCAAAACAATGACGGATATTAGGTCAAGTGGAATGTTGCGATTTGCTCGTGCTGCTGGCGAAATGAATGTCCCTTGCCGTTTAAGAATGATTACAATATCAAACCCTATCAATGACGAACAAGGAAACCCACGACACTTGTCAACATTTCCTAACGGAATTACGCCACTTATGGAACTCATTAAGAGTGCCGAAGATGTGGCTCGTTATGACGGTTTCTTGCTTGTTCCAAAACCCACAACACGCTTTAACCCTTTTTCTTATAAATTAGAGGGGGAGCCTTTGTCAAAAGAATATTACGAGCATAAAGCACTATGGGTTTATTCAAGAAAGATTGATGATGTTGTGTTTGAAGATGATGTCAAGAGTTATATTTGGGAAAAAGCCGAAGAACTAAACAAGATGTTTGAGTGCAACTTTCCATTATTCACAACCACATCATCATTGAAACTTGCTAGATTTTGTGTAGCGATGGCAAGTCTTGTCAATAATACAAACGAAACATATGAAAAGGTCATTGTATCAAAGGAAGTTGTTGATATAACATATAATTTTTTAGTTAGTGTTTATGACAATATAAGAGTGAGTATGATAGTTATAACAATATCAATGTTGTTGAAATTAAAGATATTCAAAGTTTATATAATCGCAATTCTACAATGTTTGATTTCTTATCAAATCAAGCAACAACAAGTCGTGGAAACTTACGAAGTATATCTGGGCTTGACGGAGATGCTTTCAATCCTATTTTTAACAAGTTAGTTAAGCACAAGATTATTCGCCTTTCAGGAGAAAAAGTATTTATTACTGAAAAGTTTAGACTTGCAATGGAAAAAGTAAACAAAAATGTTAAATTAGATGTTGAAGGAAGTTTAATAAATAAAGTCATAGAAGGGAAAGATTAAAATGGAAAAACCGATAGTTAAAGAAATAAACGATATTGAAATTGAAAAATACCAAAGACACCCACGCATATTAGAGTTGAGAATTGTTTTAGTTTTCACGAACTTGGCAAACTCTTATAACTATAATACTGCAACGGATTTCTTCCAAGCACTATGTAAAATATTTCAATGTAATTGGCAATTATTAAGCGGTATTTTGAATAATGTGTATAATATTCGTTCGTTAGAGAAGAAGGATAAACTGCGATTTAGACAAGAGGCAATTTTTATGGGTATCTTATTCAATGAAACAAGATACTCAATCGTAAAGAATTACCTTAATTTATCTCTCCCTTCTATCTATAAAAAAGAGTTAAATTATGAGAATTATGTTACGCAAGATTGGTTAGATAGATTAGATGCTAATATCGCTATATGCGGTGTTCCTGCGTATAAGTTAGAAGCAACAAGGTTTGTTGAGGGAATGGAAGGATTTTTAGAGGTTATTGGTCGTGTTTCTTTACCAAAAATTAAAATACGAGATAAATAGATTAGACGAGCCAACAACTATTCCATTCCCGAAAGATAAGGTTGTTGCCTTTGACACTGAAACAAGTGGATTAAATATTCCAACTGACAAGCCTTTCTTGTTTGTTGCTGGGTTTGAAAATAAAGTATATTATTGGCTAAATAAAGATTATTGCAAAGACTACACATTCAAAGCGTATGCTCATAATGCAAAGTATGATTGGCACATGATGAAAAACATTGATATTGATATGCCTAACTTAATGGATAGCAAGGTTGTCGCAAGACTTACAACTTATGCTGACGAGGAAGATGGATTTTCGCTTGAAGCACTAGGTCAAAAATATGTTGATGATGACGCAAAATTTGCTGGAAAAGTTATTAAAAAGCACTTAAACGAAATAAATAAAGTTAGGTGGTCTAATGCTAAAAAATTAGTTCGTGAAAAGTTCGGCGATGTAAAAATCACACCTATATTTGAGGCTTACTCTAAAAGAGTTCAATTCATTAAAGATGAAAAATATCAAGAGATATTTGATTACATTGACACAATATACAAATATCCTACCTATAAAGATGTTTATGACGCTTACCCTGACTTAATGATTTCTTATGCGATTGATGATGTTGTCGTGTTGCTTGAATATCTTAAAAAATCATTACAAGTTTTAGACAATTATTATGAAGATAAAACAATATTAGACCAAGAACAAAAATTGATTGAAGTCGTAGGAAACATGGAACGACAAGGATTCGCAATAGATATTAACTACTTGTTAAATAGTAGAGTTAAACTTTATGAATATAAAAACAAACTTTACGAAGAACTACAAATGTTGACGTGGGATAAAATTGACGTATTTACAGCAAATCAACACAAAGTCATTAAAAATTTATTTGAAAAGCAATACAGTATTTCAATGCTTTCTTGTAATGTTGATGCTCTTGAACAAATAGTTTCAAAAACAGACGGAGAAGCGAAGCGTGTTGCTGAAATCATCATTGAGTTGAGAACGCTTGAAAAATGGATTTCAACCTATGTTGAGGGAATGTTAAATCGTGTAGTTGATGGAAAAATATATCCATCTATTGACAACGCTGGAACTGTTACGGGACGTGTTTCAAGTGATTTACAACAACAGCCAAAAGAAGCCTTGTTAGATAAAGACGGTAATGAGTTGTTTCACCCGAGAAAAGCATTTATCAACAAAGCAAATCAAAAGATGTATTTCTTTGATTA
>JALOBO010000023.1 GCA_023228225.1 Clostridia bacterium | reverse complement strand
CTCATCTGTTTAAAAACTTCCTTAAATGAAACGATTTAAGGAGCCCCCTCAAAATGATAGAAAGGAGCTGAAAAACATGGCAGGACGTCCGTCTAAACCTATAGAACTGATTTTATTAGAAGGAAAGACCCATTTAACTAAAAAACAAATTGCAGAAAGAAAGGCGAAAGAAGATTCCTTAAAATCGAATTCACCCTATCAGCCAAACAAGAAAGTGAAAAATAACCCGGTAGCCCTTGAAATGTTTTATAAGCTCCAAAAGCTGTATAAAGATATTGACTATGTGGACGGTCTTGACGAAAACATTATTAACCGGTATTGTCTGCTGACTGCCGAAGTTGATAGCGAAGAAATATTGCTTGAACGCATGGAGAGTGACATCGATAAATGCGAGAACCCCGGGCAGATGGTAACGATGTATAAATCCATTAGCGGCATGGAAGGAAACTTGAACCGCTCACGCGACATGCTGTTAAAAATGGAGGACAGAATGTTCCTCAATCCGACGGCCCGCGTAAAGAACGTGCCGAAGAAGCAGGAGGAACCGGCAAAGACTGCGAATGATAGGAAGTTTGGTAATGTCTGAACTCACAAATGAACTTATAGAATATTGCAATGACTGTATCAGTGGGAAAATAGTTTCCTGCAAAAAAAACAATTGGGCTTGTATGAGATTCCTCCGAGACCTTGAAAGACAGGGGACGGAGGATTTTCCATATATATTCGACGAATCAAAAGCGAACCTGTTTTTCGACTGGATGCGTTTATTCAAGCATACCAAAGGGCGGCTTGAGGGAACATTTAAAGAACCGCATATTACAGAAAAATTTGAGTTTGGGCAGATTTACGGATGGGTACGCAAAGATAATGGCTTGCGCCGGTTCCGTAATGCCTATATTCAAAAGGCACGGAAAAATGCAAAGTCACAAGACCTTGCTATGGTGGCGCTCTATGAAGAATCCGCATTTGGAGAACCGTGCTCCGAAGTCTACATAGCCGCGACAAAACGGGAACAAACGAAATACGTCTGGAATGAAGCAAACCTAATTTACAAGCGCTGCGATTTTTTGAAAGACAAGTTTGTCACTCGGTACGGCGCGATTGAGCATCCCAAAAGCGGTTCAACATTTATTCGGCTGTCAAAGGATGACCGAGAAAAAGGTTCCGGCTCAAACCCACAATGCGGAATTATCGATGAATACCATGAGCATGAAACGTCTGAATACTATGACCTTTTGACATCCGGTATGAAAACCCGCAAGCAGCCAATTCTGATTATCATTACGACGGCCGGAGTAAATCTGAATTCGCCTTGTTATAAGGAAGAATATACTTATGTATCAAAAATCCTTGACCCTCATAACCCAGTTGAGAATGATAGATACTTTGCAGTTATCTATGAACTGGATAAAGACGAAAACGGGAATTTGGTTGATGATATTAATAACGAATCCTGTTGGAGAAAATCAAACCCAATTATTTACAACGACCCTATAGTACTTGAAAATATACGCTCCGAATTGCAAGTTGCCAAAGACAAACCGGAAAAAATGCGTGATTTCCTCACAAAAACAATGGATGTGTGGGTAAATCAGCGCGAATCCGGCTATATGCAGATGGACAAATGGGCGAAATGCGGGGCTACAAAAGAAAATCCGTTTCCGAATACTGCTGGGTGTGAAGTGATTACCGGCCTTGACCTATCCGCATCTATTGACCTTACCAGTTTAGGGCATGAAATAAAGTTGCCAGATGGTAGAATTGGGATACAAGGCCATTCTTTTATGCCACTGGAAACGCTTGAAACACATAGAAAGCACGATAAAACATCATATGACCTATGGTCAAAAGATGATAAATGGATTACCGCAACGCCGGGAGCTGTTGTTGACTACGATTATATTCTTGATTACCTTGACAAAACCTATGAGGCTAATCACTGGGTTAAAGGCGAGGTGTGCTATGACCGCGCAATGGCGACATGGTTAGCACAGCGCCTTGAAGATAGAGGATATAAGCCGGTAGATATTGCGCAAGGCATGTTAACTCTTGGCTATCCAACGAAGAATTTTCGGGATGAAGTCTATAAGGGCAATGTGATTCACGACAACAATCCTGTTATTGCGTGGGCTATGGGAAATGCCGTAACCCGGACAGACTGCAATGAAAATATCATGCTGGACAAAGAGCATTCAACGGAGCGCATAGACCCGGCAGCCTGTTTGATGAACGCGCATGTCCGCTATGTAGTCAAGCCACATTCCAATCCATACGAAGCGCACGGAATTAGATTCTTAGGGGGTTGATTATGAAATGCAATGGATGCCAGCATTTTAAAATTGATGGAGAAACTACAATATGTGAACTAAACCCTAATGTTAAAGGCAGATGCCTTGTAATTAATCAGGACTTTCAGCCTTTTGATGCTATGGTTTTTGAAAAGTACAAATCCGAGCAGATAAAAACTGCACTCAATAATATTGAACGCCCTGATTGGTGTCCCATTAAGCATAAGGTGGTGAAAACTTGAAAATTTCAGACAGATTCAAAATAGCATTCTCGCAAAAGAACTTTGACAATTATCTGAAAGCGTGGATGCGCGGGGACGACAGCACATTGCCGGAAGGGCCGGTCGATGCAGACACAGCAATGACCTATACAGCAGTGTTTGCATGTGTCAGGGTGCTTTCGGAAACGCTTGCGTCCCTGCCCATCAAATTATATCAGCGGCAACCGAACGGCGATAAAAGAGACTTACCGTCTGAAACACTTTATGACATGATGCATAATAAGCCGAACGATGAAATGACGCCGTTCGCATTCAAAGAGTGCATGATGACAAACCTAAACTTGGGCGGGAATGCCTATGCGCAGAAGCTGTACAATGCAGCCGGAGAAATCGTCCAGTTATATCCGATTATTCCAGACAAGGTGAGGATGGAGCGCAACAAAGAAGCCCCGTATAACCTTATTTACCATGTAAAGCAGAACGACGGGACAGATAAGCCGCTTACGCGAAACGAGATTTTACATATTCCGGGGCTTAGTATTGACGGTATAAACGGGTTAACGCCTATTGGGTACGCCGCAAAAGCCGTCAAACTGGGCTTGCAATATGAGAATTTCGGATACAAATTCTTTAAAAATGGGGCAAGACCGAGTGGATATATGTCAGTCCCGGGAGAACTTAGCCCAACATCATACGACAGATTAAAGAACGATTTTGATAAAAACTTCTCAGGGGAGCAGAATGTAGGGAAAACGCCAATTTTCGAGGGCGGCACGGAATATAAGCAACTTACCATCAACCAGGCAGACGCGCAGTATCTTGAAAGCCGCAAATTTCAAACGGAAGAGATTGCACGGATATACCGTGTCCCGCTCCACTTAATTCAAAACCTTGATAAGGCAACTTTTAGCAATATTGAGCAGCAGTCACTTGAATTTGTGATTTATACCATGTTACCGTGGGCAAAGCGGTGGGAAGAAGCGCTAAACACGCAAATTTTAACCGACAAACAAAGAAAAGCCGGATGGTTTTTTGAATTCTCGATGGACGCTTTGCTTAGAGGCGATATTACAAGCCGGTATGCTGCTTATGCTATAGGCCGTCAATGGGGTTGGCTATCTGTGAATGATATTTTACGTATGGAAAACAAAAACACCATAGGCGATGCGGGTAAAGCATATTTAACTCCCATGAACATGGTATCAATGACGCCAGAATCCGCGAAGTCAATCGCGCTTGAAATTTACAATCTGTTAAATAAGGGGGACAGCAAACATGAATAAATTAAAAGATAGCACGCCGAAAGGGGGTGAAGGAGTGTTTATTGAAATTGATGATTTCAAAAAAGATAAAAAGTTGCAAACAGAAAACCCAATGCTCAGAAAATACTATAATCTTGACCCAATAAAATCCATCGAAGATACGGCGAACGGTCTAACAGTGGATTTTGTTATATCCACAAACACGATTGACCGTTCGGGCGACAGCATAGACGCTGATGGATGGGAACTGGATAATTACCGCAAAAATCCGGTTATTTTGTGGGCGCACGATTATACACAGCCGCCAGTTGCAAAGAGCCTTAGCGAAACAATAGCTTCCGGAAAGTTGATGTCAAAAGCGCAATTTGCGCCGCGCGATTTATCTGAAATGGGCTATATGGTCGGCCAAATGTACGCAAAAGGCTTTATGAATGCCGTTTCAGTCGGTTTCAGAGGCCTTGATTGGTCGTTTTCAACCGATAAAAACCGCCCAATGGGCATCGATTTTACTTGGCAAGAACTTATGGAGTACTCAACAGTGCCTGTTCCGTGCAATCCAGAGGCTTTGATGGCGGCAAAAAGCGTCGGAGTTGACACAAATCCAATGCTGAAATGGGCCGTCGAAGTGCTTGATAAGTCAGATTTGAGCCAAAAAAAGGCGGCAGAACGTGTTTGGAAGCTGCTTGAAAGCAAGAAATCATACTTTATTCCATTTGAAAAGGCACAAAAGCCGCCTACAACTACAGTAAAAGGTGTTTCTCCGGGAAATCCGTCTGGATACGGCAAAGCGCCGGAAGACACAACATGGTCTGCCCTTACTTTGCAGGACTTCACAGACCAAACATGGGATAGCCTTTCCGACGCAGAGAAAAACAACATTGCGAAACATTTTGCATGGTCCGCTGAAATGCCGCCCGATACATTTGGAGACTTGAAACTTGGGCATCACAATACAAACGGTGATGTGGTATGGAACGGTGTAGCAAATGCAGCCGCAAGGTTATCACAAACTGATATACCGGAAGCGGACGTTGTAAAGGTACAAAATCATCTCGCTAAACATTACAAAGAATTCGATAAAACTCCGCCGTGGGAAAAAGATGCAGCAGAAATAGCGACCCAAAAAGCTAAACTTGCTTTACAGCTTGCGCTGTAGAGCTTTTTTAATATCTAAATTAAATTATGGAGGTACAAAAATGTTTAAATCAAAAGCGATGAACGCTTTGGTTGCCGATTTGGCAACAAAGAAAACAGCGGCGCAAGCTCTTTTAACCAAAGAGGGAGTAACCGCCGACGAACTTACGAATGCGCAGAAAGAAATTACCACGGTAGAAGCAAAGATTTCCATGCAAGAAACAATCGACGCAGGAAAGAAATTTGACGAAAACGGCGAAATTGTCAAAGATGTAAAGCCGGTAACGCCTGTTATCCCTGCGGAGCCTAACAGCCACGCAAAAATGTGGAAAAGCCCGGGCGAGTTTTTGCTTGCCGTAAAATCCGCATCAGCTCCGGGCGGCTCTGTTGACCCGCGCCTTACAATTAAGGCTTCCGGTGCGTCCGAGGCAGTTCCGTCAGACGGCGGGTTCCTTGTTGACATGGATTTTTCTAATACCCTGCTGACAAAAACCTACGATGCTTCCAGCGTTGCGGCAAAAGCATTTAGAATCCCAATCAGCGAGGGGAAAAACGGTGTAAAAATCAATGGGATTGATGAAAAATCCCGCGCAAACGGTAGCCGTTACGGTGGCGTTCAAATGTACTGGGAAAGCGAAGTTGACACCGTAACCGGTACAAAGCCAAAATTTCGCCAAATTGAGCTTTCCCTTAAAAAACTTATGGGCATTTGCTATGCTACTGACGAATTGCTTTCCGACGCTATGGCGTTACAATCCATTATCACAAAGGCATTTACCGATGAATTCTCGTTTAAAGTTGACGATGCCTGCATTAACGGCACAGGTTCAGGGCAGCCTCTTGGCATTTTGAACGCGCCGTGCCTTGTCACCGTTGCAAAAGAGAGCGAACAGGCAGCCGATACCGTTGCATGGGCTAACATCGTAAAGATGTGGAGCCGTATGTGGGGCCGTTCACGTCAGAACGCGACATGGTTCATCAACCAGGATATTGAACCGCAGTTGTACAGCATGGCGCTGTCTGTTGGTACAGGCGGGCAGCCGGTCTATATGCCTGCTGGTGGTGCATCCGCGCAGCCCTATAGCACATTGTTTGGCCGCCCTGTAGTGCCTATTGAGCAGTGCTCGGCGCTTGGCGACAAAGGCGACATCATACTTGCGGATATGTCACAATATGCGATGATTGACAAGGGCGGATTGCAGTCGGCGCAGTCGATTCACGTTCGCTTCTTGTACGACGAGAACGTTTTCCGCTTCATCTATAGGACTGATGGACAGCCGATGTGGAACAGCGCGCTTACACCGTACAAGGGCAGCAACACACTTTCACCGTTCGTCGTTTTGGCAGACAGATAAGGAGGGCTAACAATGAATATAGCTGAACAGGGACATGTTGTAAATGTTTTGCCGCCGCAGTCAATTACAGCAGCGGCGACAAGCGATATTTTTTCCATGAAGAATTACGCACACGCGACAATCATTGTGACTGCTGGGGCTACAGATGCCGACGCAGGTAACATAACGGTAGAGGAATGCGACGACTTTACACCCACAACCGATACAGCAATTGACTTTCACTACTATGCAGAGACTACGGCAGCCGGTGACACGCTCGGTGTACGTACACTTGCCGAAGCTGCGACAGGTATTGACGTTTCCGGCAACGATAACATCACATATGTGATTGAGATTGATGCGCGAGAACTTACGGACGGTTATCCGTGCCTTGAATTGAAATGGTCTGCGCCGGGTGGTGCTACTTTAGTTTCAGCCGTGGCGGTACTTTCCGGTTCACGGTATGCGGGTACTGAATCGCCAACAACGATTGCTTAACAAATTGGGGACGGATTTTCCCGTCCCCTCCCTTTTGGGAGGCGAAAAATAATTGATAAACAATATCAGCGCAATGCAGGACAATGGCGACTTAGTTTTTATTAACCATGTGAACGAAGAAATAGCAAGGTTTACAGACGCAAAAGAATTTGATGTTAAAAATCTGAAAATTAACGGAACAGACGCGATCACCAATGGAATATATGTTGACAAGGACAGAACGGACGATTATACCGCAAGCGGCAGCGTTTTATATCCATATAAGACAATTCAAGCCGCAATTACCGCAGCAAATTCAGGTGACACCATCTTTATCTGGCCGGGAACGTACACAGAAGACTTGACATTAAAGCCAAGCGTAAATCTTATAGGGCAGTCTAAGTTTTCTGTTTACATTGTTGGCACGGTGACATTTAGCACGGCAGGAACGGTCTATTGTGAACACATTATATTCAAGACGTCTGGCGTTGGAAACACGCTGAATTTTGCTGGAACTGGCGTTCAGAATTTGCAGACTAATCTTTGCAATTTTGAACACACGACGGGTGCGGGGCATTGCGTCTATTGGACGAACACGAATGCGTCAAGCAAAATGCAAGTTGTTGACGGCAATCTGACACAGAGCATATCCGCAACGGGAGGGACAGCGTTTACAAGTTCGGATACGGCGGCAGGCAGTGTTATTATGCAGATGGCAACAGTACAAATCAGAGATAGTGCGGATAATGTCTGCATTCATCTTGGGGGCGCCATTGTGTGGACTCACACACAGGACGCGATTACAGGGCAAGTTGTTACAACGGATACTGCGCGATTTAATATCACGTTAACAGCTTTAACAACTGGGACAGTCCCCGTAATCGTTCATAATTCAGCAAACACAACACCGTCATTGTTGACCAGTGCCGTTGTAACGACTGCCTCCGCTACCAATGCAGTAGACGGCGTGGGCGCGTTCGTGTTTATGGCATTGGTTTATGGCAGCACGGGCGTCGGAGGCAACTCAACGCTCAATGGTGGGCTTGGGCCTATACCGCTTACGATGGCCCCAATTCGTTTACGCAGCGCAACGCTATTCCCGGCAGGGGCTGTAGCAGCCGGTCAGCTTGGTGGCACATTTGAATTTGACGGTACAAACCTATATTTTACGGCAGGTACGACACGGCATACAATCTCTTGGACATAAAAAGGTGGCAAGCGTATGGAATATAAAATCATAACTCCGGTTGCGATAGAACCCGTATCGCTTGCCGAAGCTAAATTGTTTACCCGGTCAAATGACGATGCGTACAAGGACTATATTGCGACAACACAGTCTATTTTACCGGGAGCATATACAAGCACACAAACAGGGGCATCCGTTGAGGTATTAGGCTATACGGCAATCGCAACTCTTTCAGCCGGTACATGTTCAGGGACTATAACGGCAAAGATTCAAGAATCAGACGATGGGGCTACATGGAATGACTATGATTCATTCACGGTATCAACTGGTAACTCAACGGAAGAACTTGCTTATGGCGGTACAAAACAGTATATCCGGATTTATGCAGCGGTAACGGGAACATGTTCATTTTCCGCAAACGTTGTTGTAAATTCGGGCGATTCGACGGAAGATACTTTGCTATCGGCTTTAATTACGACAGCCCGCGAATATTGCGAAAATTTTACAAGGCGGGCGCTCGCAACACAGACTGTTGAAGCGTATTTACCTACATTCCCAGCATGTGACCGCTTTGAGTTGCCATTCTCTCCGCTGCAATCCGTGACAAGTGTAAAATATAAAAATTCAGCCGGGGTTGAAACCACTATGACGGAGGGCACAGATTATCTTGTTGACGATGAAAGCAATGTTGGAGGAATCATATTACCTTACGGCTATACATGGCCGAGTTTCACGGAATATCCACTGAACGCCGTTAAAGTACGATATACCGCCGGATATAACAGCTTGAACCCACTGCCAAAAGCTATAAAGCAGGCTATGTGTTTATTAATTGGGTATTGGTACGATAACCGCTCAGCGGTATTAACTGGTAGTATTTCAAAAGAAATGGAATTTACCGTAAAGGCATTACTTAATATGTATCGCGCAAAGTGGTTTTAGGGGGATGATTTAAATGCAGGCGGGAGAATTAAACCGTAGAATTACTATACAGCGTAACACTTCCAATGGCTCATCTTCCGATGTTTGGCGCACATTTGCTACGGTTTGGGCGAAGAAAAAGGGCGCTTCCGGGCGGCTATTTTATCAAGCAGCAGCCGCACAATCTAAAAATGATGTTGTATTTACTATTCGGTATAAACGCGGGATTAACACGGAAATGCGTATTATTGAAAATGGGGACACAGCGCATCCATATAAAATTACCGCTGAACCGATTGACCCTAACAATTCCCGCCAATGGCTTGAAATCCACGCGCAAAGGACTGATTAAATGGGAGTGACTATTTCTACAAGCGGATTTGGAGACCTTACAGACCGGCTCGAACTTATGGCTGGAAAGGAAAGTTCAAACCAAACTATAAAGGAAATCTTGACGGAAGCAGCCAAACCAATTCAAAAAGACGCAATGGCAACTACGGCGTTTTCAGACAGGAACAAAGAACCATCAAAAAGGCTGAGAAACAATATAAAGATTAGCAAAGTTACGAAAAAGCGCGCTGGTTATCGCGTAATTAAAGTTTATTGTGCAAAGCGTGAAGCGTCCTTAGTAGAATTTGGTCACAGCGGGAACTACGCTAAGCCTCACCCATTTTTAGCGCCAGCCTTTGAGCGGAACCAGCAGGAATCAACACAAATAATCTATGACCGGTTAGAGGAGGCGCTAATGTCAAAATGAGCTTAAAAGACGATATGCACACGGCATTAATGACAGTAGCGCTTACCGCTCCGGCAAAACGCTCACAATATTATTCCGTTAAAAAAGGTCGGTACATTACCTATTTTGAGTATAACCGGCAACCAGAAATTGCGTCGGATGACGCGACAGCAGCAAATGGGAGATACTGGCAAATAGACTTGTGGAGTACATCCGATGACACAACGACAGCTACTATGGAAGAAGATGAAGCAAAAATTGAAACCGCGTTAAAAACACTTGGATTCGGAGATTTTACTTATCAGGATTTATACGAAGAGGACACCCGAATTAGCCATTATGCTATTCGGTGTTATTTATTAGAGGAGGCTTAATATGTCTTTTAAAAATGCAGGAACATCACCAGTAACTGGCGTTCAGCAGGTCGTTTACTGGATTATGTCGGAAAATACTAATGACGCCGCGACTTACGGCACAGTCTATTCCCTTCCCGGTGTCATGTCCGCGAAAATTACCCACAAAAGTGATAGCCAAATGATTTCCGCAGAGGACCAGATTGACGAAGTCATTTACGGGCAAGGCACTGACAGCGCGGAAATTCAGCAGAAAAACATTCCGCTTGATGACTTAGCGAGGATACTCGGCCATACAATAACAAACGGTATAATGGTACGCAGCAAAGATGACCTTGCACCGGAAGTCGCGTTTGCATTCCGCTCCAAAAAGTCAAACGGAGCAATCGAATACGATAAGTATCTTTGCGGACGCTTTGAGGAACCGGACAAGGAAGCTGACAGCGACGGCGAAAAAGTTACTCCGAAGTTCAAAACCATCAAAGGGTCATTTTATCCGCGCAAACTTGACGGATATTCTTCAAAGCAGATGGAAAGCGACAGCACTACATACAACGCCGATAACCTTACATCGTGGTTTACAACGGTTGATGGAGTGGCACCGGATGCAATCGCGCTTTCGAGCATTGTACCGGAATCCGCAGCTACAGGTGTACTTGCTTCGGCTAATGTTGTGCTGACATTCAACAATAAGATTGCGTCGCATTCCATTGAGTTAGTCGATGATGTAACAGACGCAATTGTCCCGTCTACAAAGACATGGGACAGCACGGAAAAGATTTTGACAATTAACCCGACAAGCGATATGACAGCCGGGGATAAACACGCCGTGGCTATCTTTGGTGTGACAGATGTTTACGGGCAGGAATTGGCCCATGCTCTCAGCTATTTCACAGTAGCATCTTAACAACAGGGTGACAGCAATGCCGCAAATATTTAAAACATAAAGGAGAATGGATTTATGTTAAATAATATTATTGAAAATACAGAGAAAACCCCAATTGAAATTGCCTTGAAGATGGATAAAGATGGGTTTGTGAGTGGGAAGAATTTATATAATTTTTTGCAATTGGACAAAGGAAATTATACCCGCTGGTGCAAATCGAATATTGAAGAAAATCCTTTTGCGGAGAAAAATATAGATTATATCTCGTTCCTCATGGAAGAGGAACGAAACCCAAATCCAACTACAGAGTATAAGTTAACTGCTTCATTTGCGAAAAAACTTTCCATGATGTCAAAGACTGAACGCGGTGAAGCGGCAAGAAACTATTTTATTGGGTGTGAAGAAGCATTAAAACGTGTTGCTGAAGAACAAATAAAATGGCAACAGGAGCGCGCAAAAGGCGTTGTTATACGCCATGTGCTTACTGACACTATTAAGATGAAAATTGCTGACAGCCCGCACAAGCGTTTTGCTTACCCGAATTATACAAAGCTGATTTATAAAACAATTTTCGGTAAAAGCCTTGAAGAATTAAAAACCGATTTTGGTGTTAAGCCAAAAGAAAGCATAAGGGAGTATATGACCGCCGACCAGTTACAAGAGGTTGAAAGCCTTGAAATGCTGATTAGCGGTCTTATTAATATCGGAAAAGGCTATCAAGAAATCAAAAAATTCATTGAAGAAAATTACCACAATTCACGACTTGTGGCTTAAGGAGAATAAAAATGAGTACATTAAGCATTAAACTAAAAATTAATGGCAAAGAAAAAACATTTGTGGCTACGGAGATTAAAGGCAGAATGTTGAGAAAAGCAATGGAGTTCCAGAAATTAAAAGATTTGCAGGACGGCGACTTTGATACTGAAATGCTTGATAACATGGTTTCGTTTGTGTGTGAGGTATTTGGAAACAAATTTACTATAGACGATGTATATGACGGGCTGCCAATTGAAAACGTGCTCCCGGAAGTTATGCGCTGTATTAATACGGTGATTGAGCGGTTTACAAGCAAAATGGATTCGCTCCCAAACGGGCAACCGGTGAACCAGTAACAACAGATTCGCCGGAAAAGATTTTAAGTGATTGCATTAAAGAAATTTATTTAAGCCTTTTAAAGCAGGGAATTTCAATATATCAGACTGATGAATCCGACATCTTGTACTATATCGACCTTTTAGCCTATAACGAGGACAGCGAGGGCGACGAATGGGATCATCCGGGATATATTGACCAAATATAATTGACAAACATAATAAAATGGTCTAATATGGGAATCGAATTATTAAAATGGGGGTAAAAAAATGGGTAAAGAAACCGAAGCAACTAAAAAGAAGAAAAAATGGCCTTGGGTTGTTGGCGCAATTGCAATCGTAATTATAATAGGCATAATAGGCGGCAATTCGGGGGATAAGAGCAATACGCAAACATCTGTGCCAAACAATCAATCAGCTAAGACAGATAGCGTAGGTGGAAAGACAGAAAACACAAAGACAAGTTCAAAATCCGATACTAAAAAATCATATAAGGTAACGCTAAAACCCGGCTATTATGAGGTCGGTATTGACATTCCTGCTGGGACATATGATTTTGAAATCAAAGCAGGGAACGGAAATGTTACTACAACTTCCGGAAGCGTAAATCTTATTATGGGAGAGCAATCCGATGATATGTATCAAAAATCCTATAAGAATGCAGAGCTTTCAGCTGGCGATACTCTTTTTGTACAGCAATGCACAATAAAAGTAGGCTCAAAATCAGCTGATACTGCGATAAAAGGGCGCGACAATTCGTCCGCACAAGAAATAAGCCTTGCGGCGGGAAAATATACAGCGGGGACGGACTTTCAGCCGGGATATTATAATATAACGCTTACATCGGGCAGTGGAAATGTAATCTGCGAAGATAATCAGCTTAACGCGATTATGAGCAAAGATTCTTCCGTTGGAGTTAAAGAATATAAAAATGTGCCTTTTAAATCAGGATACAAATTGGACGTTGAAAGTGCTAAGATAAAACTTACGCCGAGTAAATAAGAAGCACTAAATTTAAATAAAGAGCGGCTGCTAAAAAGGCAGTCGCTTTTCTTATGCTCTTTTTTAGAAAAGTGGTGGGAAGATGGCAGACGAAACAATAAAGGCGTTAGCGGTTCAGATAGCGCTTGATGATGGGTCATTCCAAACTGGGGTAAAATCTTTACAGCGGACTATATCCGGTGTTGACAGTAATTTTAAGTCGTCAATGGCTGGAGTTAAAAACTGGGGCAATACGGTTGATGGAGTAAAAGCAAATGCTCAGGCTCTTTCCGAAAAGCTGACATTGCAAGAGCAAGTTGTTTCTAAGTATGCTACACAGCTTGGCAAATCTAAAACCGCGTTGCAGGAAAATTCTGAAAAAATGCTTGCCAATAAAACCGCTTTAGACCAGGCAAAAAAGGCATACGACGAAAGCGTACAATCAGTTGGGAAAAACGCAGACGCGACTAAGAAGTTAAAAACTGAACTTGACGCAGCTCAAAAAGCCTATACTTCAAGCGAAAAAGCGGTTGTAAGTAATAACAAAGCCGTTGAAGGATATACGGTTAATCTAAATAATGAGACTGCAAAAATGAAAGAAATGCAGTCTGAATTAAACACAACTAATGCCAGTATTGCTAATCATTCGCTGCAATGGAGCAACCTACAGGGAAAATTAAAAACAGTAGGGTCGGCGTTTACAGATGCCGGTAAAAAGCTTTCGGCGGTTGGAACGCAGCTAACGCAAAAACTCACGTTGCCGATTATAGCAGTCGGCACAGCCGCCGTAAAAATGGGTATGGACTTTGAAAAGAGTGCTTCTAAAGTTTCTACTATTGCGGATACAACAACAACATCAATGGATACGTTAAAAAAAGGAGTAATAAAGCTTTCAAACGAAACAGGAGAAAGCGCAAGTAGTTTAAATGAAGCACTCTATCAAACAATTTCAGCAGGCGTAAAAACCGCTGATTCAGTGTCATTTTTAGGCACAGCCATAAAATTAGCAAAAGCTGGCTTTACCGATTCAACAACTTCAATTGACGCATTAACAACAGTTATTAATGCTTACGGTCTAAAAGCGTCAGACGCAAAAACAATATCCGACCAATTGATTCAAACCCAAAATTTAGGGAAAACAACCGTCGCAGAATTAGGCGGCGAAATTGGTAATGTAATCCCTATCGCGGCATCAATGAATGTTTCAACGCAAGATTTATTTGCTTCACTTGCTGAACTTACAAAAAGTGGTGTAAATACCAGTGAAGCAGTTACCGGAATGAAAGGCGCTCTTTCAAGTATTTTAAAGCCAACGAGTAATGCTTCCAAAATGGCGCAACAACTCGGGATTGATTTTTCAGCGATACATTTAAAAAATGTCGGACTTCCTGCATTTTTGCAAGAAGTTGAGGAAAAGACTGGCGGCGATTCAACTAAGATGGCGGCGCTATTTGGCAACGTTAGAGCTTTAAACGCTGTAATGATTTTGACCGGGAAAGGCTCTACAGATTTTAAAAATATTCTTAGCCAAATGGGAGATACCGCAGGGAAAACTGATTCAGCATTTTCAAAAATGGAGAGTAGCGGCGCAGCAAAGTGGAATAAAGCATTAAACCAAATGAAGAATGCTGGGATACAACTTGGCGGGGTTTTATCCCCTGTATTAACTAAAATCTCAGAAGCAATTTCAAAAGTAAGCCAATCTTTTTCTTCCCTTACTCCCGCTCAAACCCAAATGATTATAAAAATAGGTCTTTTAGTTGCAGCAATAGGTCCAGCGATTAAAATCCTTAGTGGGCTTACAAGCGGAATAGGAGCGGCAATTTCAGTTGGTTCTAAATTTGCAGCATCAATGGCAACAGCAGGCTCAACAGTTGCATCATCACTCGTTGTAGCAGTAGGACCCGCTGCATTAGTTACAGCAGGAATTGTTGCTGTCGCCGTTGCAGCTGTTTTAATTATTAAAAATTGGGGACCAATTAGCAGCTTTTTTAGTGGAATTTGGAATAATATAAAAAGCACTTTTTCCGGTGCCGGCGATTGGTTTAAGAATACTTTTAACAGCGCAAAAGATGGTATGCAAGGGGCATTCTCAAATGTTGGAGGTTTCTTTTCTGGTGTTGGGAGTAAAATTCAAGGAGCTTTTAATACAACCATTAATTTCATAAAAAATAATTGGAAATCTCTCGCTTTATTTTTAGCAAATCCTATAGCAGGGGCTATATCTTTACTCTACAATAACAATCCAAAGTTTAAAAAATGGGCAGATAGCGTACTATTAATTATCAAAACAGCCGTTACAACATGGCTAAATAATGTTAAAACATTTTTTGCCCCATTTATTGAAAATTTTAAGACCAGTGTTTTAGCTGTTTGGGAGCCAATTAAAACAGGGCTACTTACAATTTGGAATGGGATAAAGACAGTTGCATCCGGCGCATGGGAATTAATCAAAAATGTTATTCTTGCGCCTGTTTTGCTATTGTGCGACCTTGTAACTGGTAATTTTAGCAAAATGGGAACAGACCTATCCAGCATTTGGGGCAATATTAAAAATGCAGCATCTACAATTTGGAATGGATTAACTCAAATTTTTACCGGCGTTTGGGACATAATTTATGGTGGAGCAAAAGCATTTTGGACCGTGCTTGCTAATGGATTTATAAGCGCATGGGACGGAATTAAAACAGTGACTACTACTGCTTGGAATGCAATTACACAATTTTTTACTACAACGTGGACGAATATAGGCAATGGATTAAAAAACGCTTGGAATGGATTTTTGACTACAATAACAACCACTTGCGCGAATATTAAAACTGGGATAATTAATATTTGGAATTCCATAATAGCATGGTTTCAAGCGCTTCCAGGGACGCTTTTAACAATTGGCGCAAATATGTTTACATCAATGCAAGCAGGAGTAAATAGCACAATTAATAATGTTGTGGGTGCGATAAAAACTGGACTTGGTGCTGCAATTGATTGGATTAAATCTTTACCAAGTGAAGCCGTCCAATGGGGCAAAGATATTTGTCAAGGGATTGCAGACGGGATTAAGGATGCCGCTTATGCTGTTGGGGACGCAGTAAAAGGCGTCGCGCAGAATATACGGAAATTTCTCCATTTCTCTGTACCGGACGAGGGGCCGCTCGTTGATTTTAATCTATGGATGCCCGACATGATGGGACAGATGGCAAGCGGAATTTCAAACAATAAATATAAAGTGCAAGATGCTATTAAAAGTTTATCCGGTGATATAAGTGTAGGCGTAAAAACAACGGTTTCACAGTCAACCGGTACCAGTTCAACAGCATCTACAGTAGCATCTGCGGTAAAGAGCGGGAATGTCACAGTAAAACAGTATTTTACTGGTAAAGTGCCGTCCGCAGGTGAAACAGCGAGGGAAACAAAGAACGGCTTAAGAACATTAGCATTACAATTTTAAGGAGGGGCACCATGCGAATAATTACATATACCAACGCAGACGGATTAAGCACAGTTATTTCCAATGTTGCCCCATTCGTTTTAACTAAATTAACAGGATTTGAAGCAGCAAAAAATAATGTGTATACATCGAAAAATGTATTGCAGGACGGGGCTACAGCGACCGGCTCAAGCCTTGACATGGCAGAGCGGACAATAACAGGGCTAATGCGGGCAGACACGGCTACAGAATTAGAAGAGCGCCGCAGATATTTGTCACGGGCTTTTACCGCAAAGGCAGACGGAACGTTACAATATGAATGCGGGAATTTAACAAAAACGTGTACTTGCAAAGTAGAAACGTTAACATTTGGGGATATTATAATCAATACGCAGGCTTTTGACATTGTCCTTCTCTGCCCTAACCCATTTTGGCAGGATACAAGCGAAAGCATATCGGAAATTGCAGAATGGATAGGGCTTTTCCATTTTCCACTTGAAATACCGGCGGCAGGGATAGAAATGGGCTATCGCTCTCCATCATTAATTATAAATGTAAATAATCCAGGTGATGTGCCATGTGGAATAAGAATTGTTTTTACCGCAATTGGCGCGCTTACAAACCCATCTCTTCTAAATGTTGACACGCAGGAATATATAAAGGTAAAAAAAGCAATGGTATCGGGGGAGCAAATAACAATCACAACGCATTTCGGGAACAAAAAGGTTTATGACCTTTTGGACGGAGTAACGACAAGGATATTAAATCTTGACCTAAATAGCACGTTCTTACAGCTTGCTGTAGGGGAGAACTTAATTCGATACAATGCGGACAGCGGGATTGACAATCTGGAGTGTAAAATATATTATTCGCCGCAGTACTTGGGGGTTTGAAATGGAACTTTATATTTTTGGCCCAACGATAGGTACACCAATAGGAATTATAGACGCGTTTATTTCTTTACAATGGATACGCAGATATTACAAGGCTGGGGAGTTTGATTTAATAGTCCCTGTAACAGATGATAATGTAACAATTCTTCAAAAGTGCAATCTTGTATGGAAGAAAGGTGAAAATGAAGCTGGATACATTTATTACCGGCACTTTTCTTTGAGTGATACAGGGCAGGAACAATTAGAGGTTAAAGGCAAGTTTTTAACTGGCTATTTAGGGCAGCGGATAATATGGGACACGATGTATATTTCAGATACAGCCGAAAATGTTATGCGGACTTTGGTAAACAAAAGCGCGATTAATCCAACGATTACGGCGCGAACGATTCCGCTTTTATCGTTAGGAACGTCACAAGGTTTTACGCCAACAGCAATATATCAAACGCCGGACGGCTCGAGGGACAATTTAGCCGATGAACTGGAAATATTAAGTACTGCCGCAGAATTAGGACACAGAATCACGTTTGACCCGGAAAACAGCACTTTAAAATTTGATATTTATGTAGGGCTTGACCGGTCCACAGAGCAGACACAAAATGTGCCTGCTATTTTTTCGCGCGAATTTGAAAATGTACTGACACAGGAATACACAGATAGCGACGATAATCTGAAAAATGTTGCGCTACTGAATGGAATTTTCAAGACAGGTTCGGGGGAAACGGAAGTTAATACTCCTGTCTCCGTGACCGCAGGGAGCGCCACAGGACTTGACCGCTATGAGGAATATATTGACGGCGGCACGCAGTCGGAATCGACCAAAGACGCAGACGGTAATGTAATTACTATTACGCAAGCACAATATGAAAGTGCCTTAACGGATACCGGAACGGCAGATTTAGCCGAACATCAAGAAGTTGAAACCTTTGACAGCACGATTGATATAAATTCCAATCTTGTCTATAAAACCGACTGGGATTTAGGCGACATTTGCCCTTGCTTAAATAAGCAATGGGGTGTTGTAGTTAACGCTCGAATCACGGAAATAACCGAAGTGTATGAGGAATCGGGCACAACAATTACGCCGACTTTTGGGAACAATGTACCGACGATTATAGACAAGATTAAGAACATGAGGTGATAAAATGGCAGAATCCAGTAGTTTCTTTAATTCAGTTAGTGGGGACAGAGTTTATGCAGCCGACAGGTTCGCTCAATATTTTGCGTCGTTTATCGGCAATGGAGTGTTCCCGAATCCGTCAACGGGCTTACAGGCAACAACAAATAGCGCAATGACAATCAAGCTACCAACCGGCAAAGCATGGATTAACGGATATTTTTATTATAATTCATCTGACCTTGCCTTAACGATTGACACCGCAGACGGCGTATTACACCGTAAAGACAATGTTGTTATCAGGTGGGATTTGACAAACCGGTCAATTACCGCTGTTGTGGTTAAAGGCACACCGGGAAGTTCTCCGTCTGCCCCAGCAGTAGTACGGACAGCCGAGCAGTACGACTTAAAAGTCGCGGAAGTCTACATAGCCGCAGGGACCACAACAATTACGCAAGGCATGATTGCCGACACACGGTTAGACAATACGGTATGTGGCATTGTAACGCAGACAGTAACTACAATTAGTACGACTACGCTTTATAATCAAATACAAGCGGACTTAACGACTTTTAAGAGTGTAAACGAGGCGGACTTTGCCGCGTGGCTGCAAACAATGAAAGATATCCCACCCGAAGATGCTGCAGCCTATTTGCAGGGGCAAATCAACGCAATAAATGATTCCAAAGGCACTGCAAATGGAATAGCAACCCTTGACGCTGACGGACATGTGCCAAAAGAGCAGCTTAACCTTAACTTTGTCGGACATTTAATTGTCCACGTCGCATCTTCAGACAGTGGCAGTGTTGATGGCACAAAAGTGCGTATCCGCAATGAACAATTAGGCTCTAACTATGTG
>JALOBO010000148.1 GCA_023228225.1 Clostridia bacterium | reverse complement strand
GTGATTCCACAATATTTCTCTGTGAGTTCATTAAGTGAAGTTCTACCACTGACACCACCCGTTATTACATGCTCTGCAATCATGGTATCATAGACGTTTTTAAGAGTTATGTTTAAATGGTGCTTGATAAATTTGCACTCGAAGAGTAGGTTATGTCCTACTACTACTGCTTTTTCTAAAAACTTAAAGCGTTTAGTCGTTATTTCGTCATTACATTTGATGCCTTTTATTCCATTCATCATCATTTGCATAGTAACTATTTTTGATCTGTAAGGATCTGTACCACAATCCTTAGAATCATCAGTCTCAATGTCTAGGTACACTAAGTTTTGATTTTTGTAATAGTCTTTGTCCACTTATACCACCATTTTATTTAACAGGCTCGTTAATGTGAGCCTGTTATATTTGGATTAATTGTCTATTGAGAAGCTACCACTGTAAATATATGCTAAAAAGTATCCAAGGCATACAGCAAACATACAAAGATAGTACCCTGTAATAGTACTTGTTACACAGAATGAAGCTGCCATAAGGATTCCAGCTGCAATAAGGTAGTGTGCGTTCTCTTTTATATAATCTGTTCTTTCTTCCATTTACTAACCCTCCAAATATGTTTATTTAATATGTTATAATTAGGTTTATTGGTTATATAGTTATCTGTTTAATAACACTGTGTTTAAAGTTTAGGTAAGTTTTTATTAGCCCATATTGTAAATTCTTCTGTGTTAAATAGTTTAATAGTTTTCTTCTCACATGTGTTACAACTATTACTTAACCACTCCTTAGCTTGCTTCTTATAACCACCACCACTTAATAAAATAATTATAAAATTCTCATCTACATGTAGCATGTTTTCAAATAAATAAGGGTATTTTTCATCTACGCTGCCTGTTGCTTGTTGCCACTTACACTCTAGTCTAATTTTTATAGTATTAGTAGCTATCAGAAATTCTGTGTAACCTTTTGTATTATAAATTGTAGTGTAAGGCACACGTAATACGAGTGTATTACGAGGAGAACCACATGCTACCCAATTAATGTATGGCATCTCTGTGTAATTATGTGTTTTTAACACAGACCTCACAAGATCTTCAAGTACTCGCCCATTTTTATTGGCAGTACTACCTCCCTGTAAGGTTTTATTCTCCATCATATGCACCACACCATCCAAACTTATTAAATGCATGTTTAAATTTTTCTATGTTGTTGCCAAAGTAAAAGAATACTTGCCCGCGTGTATTGTTAGATTCATTCTTCCCGTCATATGTCTCAAACGCTATTCTATGATTTGTAAAGCAGAAACACTTTGAGTTAGTTACAAGTGTATTAAACCACTGTGTCTCTGTTGCATTGTTAGTTATTACTATTGCATTAAAGTTGTATTTTCTGTACTCACTAACAAACTTATTTACTGCAGGCTTCATTATTGCTGCAGTGTAAGGGGGATTCATCCAGAGTGTTTTACACTTCCATTCTTTTGTTTCTGCAGGATTATCAATAGTATAGTAGTTTTTTGCATTAACATTTGAATTAGCTATTTCATCCGAGTAGGGGTCTAACTCAATGTCGCCTATTACTTCTCTCACAGCGTCCATGTAGATTTTTGGAGTATACCAAGCATTAGAGTCTATTTTACTGTTGGATAATGACCCTACGTATGCTAGCCTATTTTTGTTAGCTTTACTCTCTCTAAGTATATCTTTTATTGACCTCTCTGGTGTTATTTTCTTTGCTTCTTCAATGTCTTTTGCTATACTTGGAGTCTCATTAATTGTTTTAATAGCATCTCTAACAACTGAAACAGGTGTTTTATTTTCATCTAAATCCTTCATAAGCTGTTTTGCAACTCTTTTAATTGATGGTGCTTGTTTAACAACTTCTTTCCTTTTCTTTTCTTCTTCCTGCTGAGTTTCTACAGTTGGAGCAGTAATACTTTTAGTTTTATTGATATTTACAGATTTTCTGGCAGTTTTCGGCTCGCCTGTCTCTGCAAGTTTGCCTACTTCCATTATAGTTTCAAGGCGTGTTTCAGGTACACCTATTTTTTTTGCTAAAATTGACCTACTGTCACCTTTTTTGCCTATACCTTCCGATAAATTTATCGGAAGGTCAGTTTTTCCACCGTGTCTTGAACCAGCTAAAATTATTTGTCTCTTTGCAGCTTTGTCTTTTTCAATTTTCTCAAGCACTTTAACTTCATTATAAATCTGGCTAGCTGTCTTCTTACGTTGCCTATTGCACTCAATAAGTACCTCCTGTTCTTCAGTTATATCTGTAAATGATCTTACTTCACACCTAACTTTATCTATACCCATTGTTTTTAATGCAAGCCATCTTCTGTGTCCTGATACTATAGTTTTGTCTTCCTTAATAATAACTGACTCAATTTGTCCGTTACGTTTAAGACTCTCCATCAAATCTTTGTCTACAAGTTCATCACCATAAATTTCAACGTTCAAAGAGTTTGGCTTTAATTCATTTGGGTTATAATCTTTCCCACTGCTTACCACAAACATACTCAAACGCCTCTCACCTGTCTATAAATCAAGTTCCCTGTTTCCTTATCCTGTGTACATTCCATATACTTACATTGCTTTGCAAATTCCCTTAACTCCAAAGGAATAGTCAAAGAGTAAACGCCATTTGATTTATTATATCTAACTTTAACTATCTGAGAAACTTCATTGTCCATGTTATACCACCTTAGTAAATACTAATAGGTGTTGAAAGTATATATAACTTTCCCACACTACGAAGTCTTTAACATAAACAGCCTGAAAATATTCTTTTAGCCTGTCAAAGATCAAACTACAGATTTACCTCTCAAACACTGCACCAAACTTACACAGAAGCCCGTAGTAAAGAAAATAAACAAAGTTGGTATGTTTGTATGTCTGAGAATTAAACAGGCTTAAAATTAATAATCTGCTCAACTGCAATACCAGCTTCTCTTAACATTCTAACGCCTGCCTCGTCAGGATAAGGAATCGAAAACACAACTCTAACAATCCCAGCGTTAATAATCATTTTTGCACACAGGATACAAGGCTGATGTGTGCAATAGAGAGTACCACCTGCAATGCTGATCCCATGCACAGCAGCTTGGATGATTGCGTTTTGTTCCGCGTGAATTGCCATACATTTTTCATGCTGAGTTCCTGAAGGTATGTTTTCCTTCTCTCTCATGCAACCTATATCCAGGCAATGAGGCAGACCTTTAGGCGCGCCATTGTATCCTGTGGTTAATAGCTCTTTGTCCTTTGCAATCACCGCGCCTACATTATGACGAAGGCAGGTTGATTGCTCGGCTGCAACAAATGCAAACTTTAGAAAGTAATTGTCTATTGAGATTCTCATTTAATTTACTCCTATTGTTGTAAACTGTAGTAATTAGTATGGTACGTTAATATTATAAACTTTTGGTTGTCTCAGTTTAGTCTGTTAATTTCCCGTGCAAATGCTCAAATTGCTTTTAAGATACTTTTCTAAACTAAAAGTGTGACAGGCTTTTGAGTTGTGACAACCTAAAACAGTATCAGTCTGCTAAAAACGATAAGCGGAAATAGGTTAGGCTGCTGTCCCAAGCCACTGCATAGCGTAAAAACGCGTAGTGTGACAACTTTTTTTTACATAGGAGTCTCTATAGAGAAAGAGTGTATACTAAAATGTATTATAAAATAATTTATTACTATACTCTTTTATTATAGAATATAGTAGTCACACCTGTCCCTCTTACTGTTTTTGCCTGTCACAAGGGGTTGTCACATGACCTGTCACAAGTCAATTTTTGCCTGTCACAAAGGAAATCTTTCAAGAGTTCCAAAAAATATTGAAAAATTGACTAAAAGTTGCTTTTAAAATACTTTTCTAAATTAAAAAAAAAATGTTGTGTGTTTAATCACACAGAGCATTTTTAAAATCATCTAACACAGAAGTCTTTTCTTCAGTGGGTGCTGTACTCGCAAATGTACTTAATCCTTTTGCGTCTGTTTCCTCATTTTCCATTAGTTTTATACCAGTAAATGCATGCACTTGTTTTTTATCTCCTAACATTGCTAGAATTTCAGGTGTAACAAATCCACATAATTTACTAGTACGAATTTTTTTCTCTGCTGCAACTATCCCTACCTGAGCACACCAGTACTTTAAACCGTTTTTAATTTCTTGTTCCGACAGCTCAGGCATACCGTGTATTTTTCTGTATTTGTTATATGCTTCATAAACTATTACATTAGGTGTAGATCCTCCTAGGTTATCCTCCTCTATGCAGTCATCCACAAAGTACTTCATGGGGTTGCTTTTCATATCATACTCTAAACCTTTTTGTGCAACTGTCCTCTTATCTGTGAATTTCTGGTTTCTCTCAAGCCTCTTTAATCCTTCAATTGCCCAATTAAGGACTCCAGACATTTCACCA